>JASHOC010000311.1 GCA_030041305.1 Acidobacteriaceae bacterium | reverse complement strand
AACCTCCTCATCGTTGACGAAACGTCGATGGTGGATGTTCTTCTGATGTACGCATTGCTTCGTGCTCTTCCGAAGAACGCAGCGTTAATTTTGGTCGGCGACGTAGATCAGCTACCTTCGGTGGGGCCGGGAAATGCGCTGCGAGATTTGATCGAGAGTGCCATTGTGCCTGTCGTTCGGCTGACTGAGGTCTTCAGGCAGGCGGCTACAGGAAGAATCATTACCAACGCCCATCTCATCCGCCAGGGAAAGATGCCAGAACTTCACATCGCGGAATCAAGCTCTGACTTTCATTTCGTCGAGCGCAATACTCCGGAAGAGATAGCGGCGACTGTGGTGAGGCTCTTGCAGAACAGAATCCCAAAGGGACAGCAACTCGATCCCATCAGGGACATCCAGGTTCTATGTCCGATGAATCGTGGCTCGATCGGTGTCCGCGAATTGAACATCGTGCTTCAACGTGCTCTGAATCCAGTTCGCCCCGGCGAACCGTTTGCAGAACGGTTTGGCTGGCGGTTCCAAGTACGCGATAAGGTCATCCAGACCGAGAACAATTACAAAAAAGAGGTCTTCAATGGCGACATTGGCACCATCGAGAAGATCGATGGAGTCGAGCAGGAGGTCTTCATCCGATTCGAGGACCGGGTGGTTGCCTATGATTACGGCGAGTTGGACGAGGTTTCCTTAGCGTATGCGGTTTCTATTCACAAATCTCAAGGTTCAGAATTTCCAGCGGTGGTGATCCCGCTGGCCATGCAGCACTTCATGCTGCTCCAACGCAACCTTATATACACGGGTATCACACGCGCAAAGAGGTTCCTTGTGATCGTAGGAGAGAAGAAGGCCCTCGGTCTTGCCGTGCGTAAGGCGAATTCAGGCAGACGATACTCCGGTCTCTTGAGCAGCCTGAAGGTGGCTGCCACTGACTCCATTCCCCGGCAGTAGATTGCCTTTCATAATTGACCCGAGTTGATCGCCGTATGGGTGTCTAGGTATGTGGCAACTGCGACGGTGGGCATTCACACGCTGTGTGGACTGCAATGGACTGGTCGCCACGGCCTCCCAAGCTGAGGTTGAGCGGCAGGTGCCGCAAAGCATCCTGGAATTACGTATTGAATTCCGGCGATGCCCCGATTGTGACAGAGGGAACAGGGAACCGCATGTTGCTACCACAGTAACGCGATTCCTGGAATTTTGCCTCTTCGCTTATCAGCTACAGCCCTGGCTCGGCGCTTCGCCGCCGTATCGTGATAGCCGCTCGCCCCGCCCCAGCCCGCCAAGATCGGAGCCGTGGCCGTTGTCATGTGGAACATGAGAGGAAGACATTCTTCTCATAGCTGCAACCAGCCGCAACGGAGCCGTCAGTCAAGGCCGACCAACGGGAGCCGCGCCAGCGGTCGGAGCGAAGCGGAGAGCCTTTACGGACGGCAGAGCGGAGGCTACACGCGCGTGAGCGCGCCGGGATGCCGGTCCCACTTCCCACCCTGTGCTTTCAACAGGTTCCCCGACCGGCAGCCGCAAGTTATTCCCGCAGGAACCTTTGGTAGCCTATTTTGCCGTGAACCGCCACGCTCTCAATAGGTTCCCGCCGCAGGAACCTCCAGCAACCTTGCAGCACCCGAGCCGGGGTGACGTTCCGCAGCGTACAGCCGATGCCGTAAGCAGCGCCGTTCTCGGGATGCTCACCGCGACGCGGTACTCCGGCCCTGATACTCGATCTGGCCCCAGCGAAGCTCAGAGCTACAGCCTGCCAAACAGCCGGTCATCGTCGCCAGTATCGACATCGGCATTCGCGGGCAGGATGGAGGTCAGCCGGTCTTCCACGTCCAGCTTGAACGCGGCGGCGATCTTCGCAACGTGGATGCCGAACGTCCCCCGCAACTCCCCAAGTGCGCTCCCGAATATCCAGCTATGGAAGCCCCAGCCATCGGCGTGGTGAATGCCGTCGCGCCCGTCGGTCCCCACCCGCTCAAGGAACTTCCGGCAAGCCGCCCGCATCGCCCGCAAACTCGCAGCCAGTTCGGAACCGCTGTCAAGCTTTCCCAGTTCATCGCTGAGACGATGCCGGATTTCGATCACCGAGTGAACGCAATGAGAGGCGACTTCCATCTCCTCTAGGGCGTAGAGAACGCGGCGGTCTTCCAGGAAGGCGATTACCCGGCGGGCCGATGCGATCTCCATTTCGGCAGGCTGCCAAGATGCCCCGCCAAATGGCGTTGAGATGCCCGTCAGACGGCTTGCGATCTCCGAGAACTTCATCGGTTTCCTCTCCATCGACTTTCAAGATTGACGTTCCCGGATAGCAGCAGAATAGCCGACGCGCGGCCAGCGTCAAGGCGAGCTGCGCGCGCCGAACCCACTCCGCGCCTGCCAGTGTCTGTTTTTTCATCCCCGGTCTGCCTCTTCGACCCAGGTTAACCGCGCTGGCTGTGGATTGCAGAGCACTTCAGAGGTTCCCAAAGCGGAATGATCCACTCACTCCATTGCAATCAGCATAGATTCCAGCTTTGCTCTGAGAGCAAATAGCGCTCTTTGCATCCTGCTCCGGCCCATCTGACCTGGCCCTTCGCCACGAAGCCAGAACGCTCTGCCGGTTTGAAGCCGGATCGTCACTTCCAATCCGAGTGCGTCCTGCAACGATCCCAAGTTCTTTACCGGAGCACCAGAAAGTGCTTTGTTCATCGTCCCCGGTTCCAGCACAAAACCCCAAAGCGACTCGTTGTCGAACCAATGCACCTGCCCCTTGTGGGTATAGGCGACATTGGCGATACGATATGCGCGCGTTCGGGAGCGGTTTCTAACGACAAAGTTCGGCCACGCGGAGAAGACACCACTCACCGTCTTGTAGCTCCAGTTGTAGGAGACGAGCAGATCAGTCGCTTGCAAGTACCACTGAACGACGAGGTACATGAATACAAAAAACAGGCCTGCTCCGATTCCGCCCAGCACGTTGCTCCAAACGGTTTGCCAGAAGCCCATTTTCGAGACCCTCGATGCCGCATGTACTACCAAGCCTTGAAATCGTCAAAACAGCGCTGGTGCCCCAGCTGGTCCGGTCGAATGGTTGCAAATCGGCTACGCCGCGACGGACCCGATACGGCGTTCATGGCGCTTTCCAGATGACATGGTGTTGTTTGTCGGTACCGAACATTACGATTGAAGCGGCAGAGGTTTGCTCCGTCGCGCCAGTACGTGCGGTGGCTAAACCTGTGCTTCCTAAGTCCATGTAGGAACCCTTGCCCTCCGCTATTTCAATCAGGGGAGAGTCTGAATCGAGATAGACAGAATTGCCGTTCTCGCCCCTAAATTTAAGACGCCGCCTTCGCCGCCGGGTAATGCGCTTTGACCCATCAGTTGGACGCTCAGCCCGGCAGGACCCGAAAGAGTTACCTCAGCGCCCGGACCACCCAAACCAACTCCAAGGTTGGCAATATCGCCGAGGTGTCCCCCGCTGGAGATGCTTTCGACCTCAATACCGCTGTCGAGCAACGTCGTGTTGCTTTTTTCACCGGTAATTCCTAACGTGCCTGCGCCGATAACTGTGCGAGTCTTTTCGCCCTGGTCATATAAGTCAATAGCGGGCCAGCAGGATTTCGGGATGGAACAATCCATGGCAATCTTTACGCGCACCTTGCCGCTTGGGTCGAGCATGTCAAACTCACGCGCTGTGAGAACACCGTTTGTGCCGCTCCGCCGTCCCAGCGAGGAGCAGGATGCCATGTATATCGCCCCCAGCGCGACTACCAGCACCAATGTCGCCGCACCCAGCCTCTTGAGTCTTCGGTTCTCCCGTTCCAGCTTTTCAAGCCGCGCCACCAACTCTGTTTCGTTCATTCTCTTTCTCCAGCGAAGGACTTTGGGCGAGTTTATCAAATCACTCGTCGCCCCGACCGGACTCCTCCCAAACCGCGTCACAGTAAGCACTGTTCCGCGAGTCAGTTTCTCGCGGCGTGGAGTGGCCCCCGAAATTGAGACAGGCGAGCGTGTGACAATCAAACTTGATCTGTCCGACGCCCGTGAGGTCGCATCACCGCCGTCAATATCGAACGCGTCGAAAATCGCCGGAATTCGCGCCAGGTTATCGACGACTCGCAAGACGAGTAAAATGGGTGGCATCATACCAACTGAAATGGCGGTCCTGCGATTCTACGAATTTTTTTGCCGCTGTAGGTATGGCGAGCTTGGGTTTGTCGCCTCGATAGGAGTGCGTTTGGGCGAACGATATTGATCCCAAGAAAGCGTCCATCTACCGAGAAAACCACGGCGATCGCCACTTCGTCCTTGGCGACATCACCTCCTTCTCAGCGCAAGAACTACCAAACCGCACGCAACTCGCCTGGCATCTTTCCCGTGCCGAGACGTTTCCCTAGCTGGTTGGCAGCGGGGTCTTTCAGCCAAGCGGAGCGGGTGCGTCAGCGCGTGCTGCGCACCCTTCTCACTCTTGGAGTCATCCATTTCCGGTTCTCCTTGCATGAGGCGCGTTTTGGCAGTTCTGGCGCATCATGTGGCAGCAATTTGAGAAGGGTGACCGCCGATTGACGGTCGAATCTTCGAGATTTCGAATCTCGACGAGCCTACAATGACGTGATGCCGAGGATCGAGGGCAATTTTCGCTTTAGGCTCGCGACGATGGACGACATCCGGCGCATCAAGCTCCTGATCGAGGCGTCGGTGAGGGGCTTGTCGGCACACGAGTATTCGCCTTCGCAGATCGATCAAGCACTTGGAACATGGCTGGGGCTCGACACGCTGCTTATTGCGGACGGGACCTATTTTGTCGTGGCACCGGACGGACAGCCAGACGTGCTGGCGGGGTGCGGCGGGTGGTCGCGGCGGAGAACAGCGTATGGAAGCGATCATCGGCCGGGGCGCGACGACGGGCTGCTCGATCCTGGGACAGAAGCTGCGAAGATCCGGGCCTTCTTCGTGCATCCAGATTGGGCGCGGCGCGGGATCGGAACCAGACTGCTGGAGATGTGCGAAGCGGCGGCGCGGGCGGAGGGCTTTACCCGTTGCGAGATGGGGGCGACGCTACCCGGTGTGCCGCTCTACGGGAAGTGTGGGTATGTTGAATGCGAACGGGTGGAATTGCCGCTGGCGAACGGCGAAACGCTGCCGATCACGAAAATGGAGAAAGGTATTTAATCATCCGCTCCCGTCGGAATACGAAAGGCAGTATCGCAATCCATCTTAATCCTCATGACCAATTCTCGCTCCTATAGTTTTATGAGGGACAAGATGCCCTATGATTCGGGCAAGGACATCATCATGAATATTTGGCGGATGAAACTTCGGGCGGGAAACCATGGCGATGACATGTTTCCTCAGTGCCGAGAACGCGGGATCGCGGCGATTACGTATCAGGCGATCTTCAATACGGACCTGACTCGCCACACAAAACGGGACTTGGATTCGGGTGTCCTGTGATTTTGCCATCTCTATTTGAAGCTCTATTTGAAGTTCTGACGGTGGTCAGCACCGGTTATAACAAACCACCCCTCAATCTGAGCACCGCCGATTCAGGAACGAGGGTCAACTAATCGTACAGTATTCCGCATCACGCCTGTTTAACCGGCTGACGTGGCTTGAATCACCGATGGATCACAGCGGCGGGTGATTGGGGCGCATGGCCGATCACCCATTCCCGGAGCCACTGGAGTGATTCCACGCCGCAACTCGATTCTCCCATCCATTAAGGAGGCCTTCGTCAGCAGAATCCGACAGCGCACCATCGCGTTGTAGTACCCGTCCGCCAAGCGCGCGTACTCCGCGAGCAGCCTGCTGGCGTCGCAAGCGTTCATCGCCGCGAGTGTTTCCGGCCCGGCGTTGCTATCCTGCTCCAGAGCATGGCCGAGCACCGAGCAGCCCTGCTGGGGGTCCTTCCGGCGCGCTTGATGCCGAATTTACGCCAAGGAATACGACGGCGTTACCGTCCCCTGATCGTTGATTCCGGAGATGCGGAACCGCGTGGCGTAGTCCCCGCTGTAAGGTCGCTCAGCGATCGCAAGCGCCGCGCAGGGTCTCACCCTCGCGGCATCAAAGAAGCCCTGCCGAACAAGCTCAGCGTGCGAAGCCGAGGCAAGGCCGAAACGTGTCGCACGGCCAGAATCACCCCTGCCGCTGGCAACCTAGTCTTTTACTAGCCGATCCGCATCCGGTGTGGCGAGCCGATATTTTGGCGATAACGCTCAGGAGGCAGAATTCGCTCATGAAACGTAAACGACATACCAGGCGACCTGATGAGGAACTCGGACAGAGCGCGACCTGCTAATGCGAATATGTGGGGTCACCCCTCCGACGACTCAGATACAGCCGCTTCAAACCGGGCGATCGCTCGCACCCATTCTGATCTCCTGTTGCCATCTGCCAGCATGTCATTGACGTGGAGCGCGTGACCGTCGGGACCGGCAACATTCCATCCGGCCCCGCTCTTCGTAGGCCCGACCGAAGCGCCAGAGACAAGCGCTGCCAAGCTTTCTAAGTACTGCTTGCTCGCAGCAATCACATTCGAGTTTCGGGCCTGCACGGCGTGGTAATCCATCCATACGTCGCCGGAATTCACTATCGTCCCCATGTTCCAATCCCTTGCGTCCTCGCGATGCCAGCGGAGCGTGAGGGTCTTTGAACCGAAGTCGGGTTTCACGTTATACGTCGCGATTTCGTCAAGAAATCTGAGTAACCGCTCGGGAGCGCCAGGGGAACTCGTCGAGAGGTCTTCGAGGAACTGCTCCTGCGTTATGGTTGCGGTTCTCGGTGAAGGAGTTTCGGTTATCGGAGGGCTTGATGTGACCGGCGTTTTAGAACCACTTAGATCGACGATGAAGCGACCGATCTCGGTCGTACGTGCCAGGACCCTCGGCTGAGCGATGAACCCGACCCCCGGCAACTCGAACAAGGCCAGTTCGATAATCGCGAGGTTGAAGTGCAGGGAGGCGTGGTCCCGGAAGAAATTCGCAATCGTTTCGAGCCCTTCTCGAATACCATCGCCAACGATCAGGAGGAGGAATCGACCCCGCTTGAGGTTACGAGAGACGGCATCATGGAAGTCAACCTCGTCCATTTCTCCAGCACCAGAAACGATATCGAACAGCTTTCTGGAGCCGTTCTCATCATCAACCTGCCTGGCCGCCTTTATGGAGGTCTCGAAAGCCTCGTAATCCCACGTGCTCATCTCGCTCGCGTAATCAAGGATTTGGGCCAACACCTTCCGTCGAGCTTCGGGATTACGCCAAAGCTTGCACTCCACGATAGCGATCTCCCCTCGCGGCGTTACGAACAGGTTATCCATGAATCCCGCACACATTCGAAGTTCAGTGCACACTGGCACCATAGTCGAGAATGCAGACTCCCCGATTTGGTTCACGGGCAGAAGACCAGGTTGCTGCATGATTAGATTCTGGAGCCAGGCTTCGTTGTATACGGCCCCATTGTTGCCCTTGACGAAGTGGACACGGTTCAGCTTCAGGGCTGTGGAAGCCGCCTGGAAATCTCGGAGGAAGACAGTGTCGCCATAATGCGAAGGAGTGGACATGTGGCCAGAATAAAGCAGCCTTGAAAATGTGAGGCTCGGAGTGTCGCAATAGATGAGACGATGTCAAGAAGTGAACGCAGGGTCCTTACGGTAAATGACGCAACCGATTTTACCGGCATCAGAGCACTGGAGTGCTCCTCCTCACGAAGATCGCCTTCGCCGCTAATGGAGCGCCTTCGATGCCACAATCTCCAAAGGCCAAACGAACCTACAAGATCAAGCTCTCCCCGTGGCGAACGGATGGAGCAAGCGTGACCTGGATCGTCCAAGGTTCTGTGGTCGCGATGCCACACTGGTTAGCGGAGCGAAGTCCAGCCTTTCGGAAGTCTGTCGAAGCACTACGTGGGGTTCAGTCCCTGGCGTATTGGGTCTTCCAGGCGAAGAAAATGGACGTGGCCACCAGCATCCCCGGCAACGATTCGATCAGCGATGAATGCACAACAATAAGCTGCAACATCGCACGCAAATGTGGCAATCACTTCGCCCGCCTCAACATCCCATACCTTCACCGTCTGGTCCCATGATGCGGAAACGGCGCACCGCCCGTCCCCGCTTAATGCCACACCAGTGACATAAAACTTGTGACCTTGGAGGGTGCGGAGTTCGCGCCCAGTCTCCACATCCCACACCTTCAGCGAAAAGTCATCAGATGCGGAAACGGCGCACCGCCCGTCCCCGCTCAACGCCACGCCAGTGACCGCGCGTGCGTGGCCCTGGAGCGTGCGGAGTTCGCGCCCAGTCTCCACATCCCACACCTTGAGCGTCCGGTCCTGAGATGCGGACACCGCGCGCCGCCCGTCCCCGCTCAACGCCACCCCAACGATAGCGTCGGTGTGGCCCCGGAGGGTACGTACCAGTGAGCCCCCGGGAGCATGCAAGGTCGCATGTAGCGGTCTAAGCCAGGGCTTCGGCGCGCCTAGGGCGGTTCTTTCCGCGAACTGCTTGATTGCTGATAGATCCTGATGCGGCAGAAGACGGCCCACCATTTGGGAAGCAAACTGGTCAGGGTCCCTGGTGATGACATGAGCGGAGAGACGAATCGCTCCGTGAACCAGATTCAGCGCCTCTTGATCCGGGAATTGTGCGCGGACGTAGTCGAGTTGCAGGTCGTGCAACCTGATTCCTTTGCTCACTTCGTCGGATTGCGCTAGTGAGCGGTCAATCATTACTTTGGCGATTCGGGCCGCTTCGTCTCGGTCCACGTTCCACAGCATTTGCAGGATTCCTACTGGTGCGGACATGTCCTCTAGCAGCACCGCGAGTTCTTTGTATCGTTCCTGCATGCCCTGCTTTAGCGACTGAAAGCTAACTTCCACAGTTTTGAAGTAGCTTTGCTGGCCCTCGGGAAGCTGGTCTTCGATCGCAGATAGATCGGCCTTGCGCAGCAGATTGAGTGTCGCGGCCCAGAATTCTTTATCGGCGTCACGCAACATGGCACCAATAACAGAGAGCGCCAACGGTAGGCGGCCACATTGAGCAACGATATCATCGGCTGTTGCGGGCAATTTGTTCGTCGGCACGTTTGCCCACAAACCCAGCAACTCGCGCGCTTGCCCGACATCGAGAAGGTCCGCCCGATGATCACGCGCGGCGACAAATCTGCCGATCGAAGCGTCGCGCGTGGTGAATAAAAAGCGAGAACGGGGCGACTCGGCGAGCAGCGGCTCAATGTCCGACTTGCTCCAGACGTCATCCACCACGATGAGCGCGGCTTTTTGGGCCATCATGGTGCGGTACCGGTTCTCGCAGGCGAGGGGCGTATCGTAACCACTGAGGTCGTCGCCGAGAGCTTTTGCGACCTCGCGCATCTCCTCGATGATGTCGCGCTTTCGCTCTTTTCCGGCGGTAATCCAGACGATTCCGTCCGGGAAGGCTCGCTGCACCACTTCGTCCTCAGTCAGTGCCTTCGCCAACACCGTTTTACCGATTCCGCCCATGCCCGCCATGGCGATCAGGGCAATGGGCTGGCGCTGATCTTCGGCAAACAGCGTATCACGCAAGGCGCGCACGGCCTCGGGCCGCTCCAGGTAGTTGGCGACACGTGGCGGAGCAGTGAGGTAGCGAACTGGCGTGGCGCGGTAGCGTTCCGGCAGAGTCGCAGAGACATTGCCACGAATATCTCCGAGAAGAACCTCAAATTGAGCGTCGTACTGCGTGGGCTCGGTAAAATCGCGGTAGTTCTTGGCTTCCAGATGGAGCGGAATGTCGGTGTTCGATTGCGCCTTCAACGGGATGACGCATGTCCCTTTCCGCAGAGCGCGGAGTTGCTCGGAGCGGCAAATCTCCGACACGTACGACCCGTATGTCAGCAGCACAAGAACATAGTCCGCCAGGTCCAAGGCGACTTCTATTTCCCTGGTCCAGGTTGCCCCGCCGCTGAGGCGATGCGTGTCCAGCCACGGATCAAAGCCTCGCTCCTTGAGGTCGTCTTGCAGACGCCGGGCGAGATCCGCCCCGTCCTTGCGGGCGTAAGAGATGAATAAACGGGAGGGAGCAGGCGAGGCCATCGGCTTACAGAGCATTATGCATCAGCGTGCGAGTTATCAACTCACACCGTTACCCGAAAACGGGCATGTAGCCGTGCCGTTCTTCAGGAGTCCCGCAGGCGAGACAGGTCCAACCTGCGTCCTCCCCGGGCCGATACCTATAGATCGCCTCCACCAGCCCGCTATGCCCGCGAGGATTAACTGCCGTAAATGACGATCCGGCTCTACCGGCATAAAACCACCGAGGTGCCCGCCAATAGCGCCATCGCCGCCAATCCCAAATTCGTTGAATCCATGTAGTGTCTCCCTGTCGCCATGATTCCCGACGACCTCAACTAGACCTACGAGATCAAGCTCGACGGCTACCAAATCGAGGCGGCAGGACCTTGCGCACAATCACCGGCCATCCGGAAACTAGGCCCCCAAAAGATCCCGGCCCCATGAAGGCCAGGCCGGGCTGCCACACTATTCCTTGCGTGGGGGTGAAATCGAGATGCATCAGGCGAACGTCACGTCGCCTGCCTAGAATGACTCGATGCGCCTTCATTCCCTTTACGGCTTAGGGCATCGGATCTCATCCGAGAGGGCTCTCCACTGCTCCACGACGTGTGGATCACAGACGTGGGCCTTTTCTATTCGGTCTAGTTCGGCTTCCCATTGTGACGCGGCAACGGTTGCGAAGCATCTGTTACAGAATGAGACCGTCGTTCCATCGGGAACGGGACGATGGGTGAACCCGGCGAGAGCTAGGGAAGCGATGGGGAACCTCGTGTTTCTATTATCGCACCGATATCACCATCGAGGTAACCAGGCAAAACCCTTGCTAATCGTGAGAATTTGTTTATTTATCATGGGCTTTTGCACCTAGAACGAGACATTTCCACAGATTCCAACGCGAAGCGACCGCCATCTTTGACCGGGCGCTTCGTGTTTTGGGGTTGTCGGAAGAAACCCAGCCCCATAAGGGCCGCGTGCTGGGGCTGTGTCCCGATGTTGCGATGCTAGTGGTAATATGGGGCGCAATGAAAATGCACCGCATAATCCCGGTGTTTCAGGTGGCCAGGATATTGGAGGGCAGGGATTTCCTGCCGCTACTTGGCACTTACATCCCGGTCCGACGCCCGGTGTGGCCGGACCGGAGTTTCTATGGTTATGCCAAGGTCCTCTTATAATTCGGCAATGAGGTGCCAGGAGGAGAGCATCGATGACGCCGGATAACGCCACGTCCGTCCGCCGCTTCACCGAGGAAGTGATCACTCAGGGAAACATTGATTCGGCTGTAAAGTTCGTTTGGGAGGACGTCGTCGAGCAAGCTCCCTTTCCTGGCCAGGGTCCTGGACTGGAGAGCTTGAAGAATGTTCTTCGGGCGATGCGGGCTGCTTTTCCCGATCTGATTTTTACTGTTCAGGAACAGGTTGCCGAAGGCGATAAAGTCGCGAGTCGCTTCGAGTGGACCGGCACACACCGGGGGACGTTCCTTGGAGTCCCGGCAACAGAGCGTTTTGTTCGGGTCTGGGGGATAGTCATTGATCGTCTGGAGAAAGGCCGCATCAAGGACACACGTATTATCATGGATACCTTTGGCTTGATGATTCAGCTTGGAGTTCTCGCGCCACCCAGCCTATGATCTTAGCCTTCGTCTGGGCGAGCCGATCTCACCCACCGAGCCAGAGATCGGGTTCCGGGCGACCGCCAACCCGGAAACAGCCGCCCAGCGGTCGCCCGTCGCCCCGGGAATGGGGCTGATAGTGGCAGGCGCTCAATCTCAGGAAATTCCTGAGACGTTGTCCTTATGGGTTGCGGCTTTCCGGCGCAGCCTCGCACTACGCCAGATTTTTGGAAGCCGAAAGATCGTCGCGTGACCTCGGTGGTGGCAAACGCGGCATCGCACCGGGTATTGGAGCGCAATTAGCAGGCCAATATCCTTGGCGCGAAAACGCGAGGTACGGAAGTCGTCACTTCCGCATAATCTGCAAGTGAACCCCACGGAATCACCGGATGCGGAGAAAGACCGGACAGTTGCACTCCGTTATAGCCGCAGTATAGACGCCGCGAACGTTAACTCGGAGTTCCAGTTGGGCGTAACGGGATTCCCTTCGGACGATGGACAAAAGTCACATAGCACCTCAAGGGCGGCCCTGTAATCAGCGTACCAATCGGGCGCGGAGCGAAACCGATTCTCGAAACCATACTCCATCGATCCACCGCTGCCCCGCCAAAGTTCCGGATGGGCGACGAAGGCCCCAGAACCGGGCCCACATCCGCTACGATTGGAGTCAACGCGTATTCACATTCAATTGAATGAGCCGTAACCTGGCGGGAAGCTTCGGAAATGTATGATCCTCCGGTGCTTGCGGCCACCCGATTTGGCCGCCCAAGCCGGAGAGGAAACGACTATGTCAGAGACAGCAGCGCATCATCATACGCAGGCGGCCCATCATCACTCGGAGGCTGCGCACCACCACACCCAGGCGGCAGAGCATCATGCAGCGGGCGACCACGAGAAGGCGGCTCACCACGCGCACCTGGCGCACGCACACAGTCTCCACGCCACTGATCACGCGCAGCATGCGGCGAAAGAGCACGCTGAAGCGCACGGCTCAAAATAGAGTTTATCGGGCTCGTGGCCGCGACGCTCCTTTTGTGATCGAGCGGCCACGTTCGAAACCAACCAGATTTGGATCGAAGCAGACGCGTTCGACGTTCTCAAAATGGAACGATACAGAGAGCGCGATAGTAAAGGCGTCTCACGTTTTTGCTGGTGTCTGATCACCCCGCCGGAGCTTCGACAAAGGTCGGTGAGACCTGACACCTAGGCGCAGAGGCGAGAGACGAGGAGATGGGGCGCGAACGCTCGCGCCAGAGTTGGCCGAACATCTCACTTGACTCAAATCTAGAGTTGGGCGTATTTTTGCCTTTTTCCTAGAACCTGCCATCTCTCGCAGAATGCCGCCCCGATTGGGGCGGTCTCTGGGATCTAATAGAACCTATCCCTGATTTCAACCTAGTAGAACTTCTCCCCAATTTCGCGCAGTCCGGCAACGGGCCATGCCGCAGACTGCCAACACGGGCCCCCTGGTGGTTGGCTCATGCGTTCGAAGGATTCTGTTTCTTTCAGCATCTATATTCCCATCCGCCATCAGGCTTGGGAAAGCTCCCATTTGAATCTGTATTACGGCGGAGCGGAGTCGAAGGAAAATCGCAGCCACGAGGCGTTCGAGCGAGAACACGCGGCGAATGGCGACCTCAAGGAGCGATTGACGGTCTTAACTAGGCCGCAGAAAGGCTCCGGGCCTGCAAAGTACGTCTGGGGGCTGGACGAGGAGATGCCCGACGCACTTTGGGTGCATGAAATCTTCACGGAGTTGGAGAGCACACATCGTGGCGAGCTAAGAGAGTTTCTGGCGCGATGCGTCCAGGATGCGATGCGCGACCCCGCAAAGCCGTTCCGGGCGGTGTTCTCAACCTCCGAATCCCACGATTTCTAACGCGCTGTTGCCCTCTCGCCAGCGCGTTACGTAGCTCTTGCTCGGGCATCACTTTTTTTGGAAGCACGGTCGGCAAAGCACTGGCCGCCCCTGCCGAGGCGTAAACGGCACAGTGGTTTCCATTCCGCAATTGGAACATGTGGTCCGGGTCTCATGACGCGCCGCTCGCGCGGCAGGGCGATACTTCGCCCGACAGGGCGGGCAACGCTTGGGCTCGTGCTGGAACTGCTTCAACTGGAAGAAGAGTTGTTCACCGGCGGAAAAGACGAATTCCCCACCGCAATCGATGCATGTCAAGGCTCTGTCGAACAATTCCATGAATGTCCTCTGCCGACCTGGGAAAAAGCCGCCAATGGCAGTGAGGGAGCCGGACAGGTCATCGACCAACGGCGCGGCTACAAGCGAGGCGCAAGATCCCGCTTCTGCGGGAAGCGGCAAAAGCCCTCTCGGGGTGAGCGTTGTGATCCATCCGTCACAAAGGGCTGATTGATTGTGATCGAGGCCGGGATTCCGTATCTCAATTTCCCCGAAAAAGGCGTCACGGATGTAACCAAATGGCGACTCGAGGTTACAGGATTGCGCCGACCAATCCGGTGCTGTCATGGAGCGTCAAAGGGAAAAAATCCTGTGTCTCGCGGGACGGCAATGCAAGCGCGGGTCAAGGACCTGAGCATCACCGGCGTCTAGCTGATGAGCGAGGTGGGTGCTGTTCGGAATTGACCTACGGAGCCTGTCCACTTCGATCGACAAGATCGATCTTCCGTCGTCCCAGAGCCAACGACCCGTGGACCTCTTCTGCGTCGCGATGGACATCCCGATCGGTCTCCTCGACGGTCCCAGAGCGTGCGATATAGCAGACCCCGAACTGCTCAGCCACCTTGTCTTCATTGTGGTGAACTGGGGAGTTGTGGCCTACGTCCAGTTTCTGCTCGCGGTGTGGTTCTCCTGGTCCCGCATCGAAAAACCAGGAATAGCTTTGGGGAAACGGCTCACTGCCCACGAACCCACCATCTGCGACAATAGGAGAGAGTCTATGCGCGCGAGTTTGATCATCCTTGCCGTAGCGATCATTACTATCGCCGCAGTCGTGTTCTATGTCATCTGGACAAAGCGCAAAAAGGTCGCCGCGCGGAGGCTCGCAGAGGCGGCTGCGCTGAGGGAGGAGGCTGCGCTGAGGCTAGCAGAGGTGATCGCTCCGCAGCCGCCAGAGGTCGCCACTCCCGAAGAGACCCCGCAACCCCCGCTGAGTCGGATGGCATCCTGACCCACCACAAACACGACGAACCCTGGCCTGGGATGGCCGGGGATATCGTGTCTCTCCCCGACTATCTTTTCGTTCTAATTTGCGCTGCCAGAATAAGTGGTCGCAGAAAACTTACGACCTGCTGTGATGTTAACTCAGTCGCAGGCTTGCCATTGGCAATCTTGATGTCGGCGGATCGTTCCCCCAAGGAAATAGCATTCTCTCCGCGCCGCCTCGTGCGGCCCGCTCCCACTCGGCTTCTTTAGGAAGCCGATATTGCGAGCCGGTCATTGACGAAAGCCAGGCGCAATATGGCACAGCGTCAAACCACGAGACCGCTACTACAGGTTGCTGAGGATGAGAGAAGTTGGGGTCGCCCCAGGATGGGGGCGGCGCGATACCGGTGGCGTCCAGAAACCGCGCATACTCTTCAACGGTGACTTGGGTGGCCGCAATGGCAAAGGCGTCTAACCAGACGGGATGGACAGGGCTTTCCTCAGTTTGACCCGACTTGGATCCCATAGAGAACCAGCCAGCGGCGATGTGAATTCGGATCGGCTCACGGATCGGCACGCGACAGGCCGCCGGAGTCATGATGGGCCAGCAGGCACATCTTTTTTTCAGGGTAATCGAAGAGATGGCGGGCGATGCCGGTCCAGAGGTTCCGGGCCGATAACCGCTGCTGCGAAAGTGACCGGCGCTGGTCTGGCATCCGGCGGCGGAGACGAAGGGCCCGGTGCTTCTTTCCCTGAAACGAAATGTCAGGGTGGTTCATCTTCTAAGGCGGAAGCCCGCGTAGTCCGGGTGGAGGAGAATTAGAGATGCTGGTGACTGTGGCGATCATTTGCGCGGTGGTTGTGTCGGCGGCCGTCCTGGTGAAACGCAAAAGAGACCGGGATGAGCTTGAGCGGCACAGCATCACACCGGACGACCTTTATACCCTATTGGGTTCTAACGACGATGTGGCTCTGTTCGACGTGCGCCTTCCCCTCGACTTGCTGGGCGATTCTGTGCTGATCCCAGGCGCGAAGCGGCTTCCCCCTGAAGACGTGATCGCAAATCCATCGCTCATCCCCAAGGACCGGGATTCGATCGTCTACTGCACCTGCCCGAGCGACAAAACAAGCCGCGTCGTGCTCCGTCGAGCGCTCGCCAAAGGGTTGCTACGGATTAAATTCCTCAAGGGAGGACTCGATGCCTGGAAAGCCAGAGGGTTCCCGGTTGAGCCCTACTCCAAGCCCTTCCATCTCCATTCGGACCGGAATGCGGCCGTCGCAAGCTGAGACCCTTCCTTTACGTCCAAGCCCTTCCCAGAGAGCAGACCGGCGGGCGAGCGCGCAAGTGCTGCCCGTTTTCGATAATCCGAATCTGTGAAAAGATTGAGTGCAAGAACTGCTGCCCGCCGCGTTCTACAGTTGGCGGACCTGTTTCCCAGCCCGGTTCCGGAGGGTCAATGAAGAAGCGAAGGATGATTGGAGCATGGTGCGTCGCGCTGATGGGATTGGCTACCCTAATCGGTGAAACGCCGAAGCTCATTTGTGCACAACAATTGCCGCCTGCACAAAAGGTCCCGAGGCCCGCGCCTCTTGCGGGAACGAAATGGATGCTGGCGGAGTCGGCGGGCCAACGCGTTGCGCAGGACGGCCGACAGCCGTACTTCGAGGTGGGGGCGCTGGAGCGCTCTGAAGACGGCTCGGCGGGCCAACTGGAGAACGCAACAGATTCGTGTGGCAACCAACTCGGGGGAGTTTATCGCACAACCGGCGACTGGCTGCAAGTGCGCATCATTTCCAGGACATTGCTCGCATGCAAGGTGACGCCTCGCATGCAGCGCGATCTGGTCGCCATTCTCAACGGCGATCAGCAGTTCCGCATTCAGGGAACCGAACTCGACCTGCTGGATAATAACGGCGAGATTAGGGCCCGATTTATCGCCGCGAGCGGGGAGTAACTAGAGCCGGAAGCGGTAGAGCGGCTGAGGGTCTGTCCCAGTCGGGACCTTCGCGTGAGCGGGGAAATCCCGATCAAACGAGCCATCGTTGCGCCCCGCCTAGATCGAGAAAGCCGGTCCTCGAAGGACTTGCCGGGAGAATCACCGGCCATCACCATTGACGAGTTTTCGCCCGCTCCGGCGATCAGGCTCACGCGGCGGAAGAGTCGTCGAAGATAGGGTTAAATGGAACGACCGGCTCTCCTCCCAACGCCCTCTTCGCCATCTCTCAGCGTGCCATGCGATGTAGCGGCAAGAAGCGTGAACTTCCCACCTCCTTCCAAGTCCCCGCAATTGATGAGCCGTCTTGAGCCATCTTGCCTTCGTAGGAGCCATCAATAGATCGAAAGTAGAACTTGAGCTTGCCGTCGCGGAAGTCGGCAAAAGTGGCAGGGAGAGTTTCACCGCCCTGATTCAACGGATACAGAATAACCGTCACTTTGCCCGCGCTGGTCACGGTGACTCTCAGGACGGATCGCAGGTCCGGGAGTGAGGCCTGCCACGCGCCGACAATGGCTCCCTGTTGCATCTCGGGCTGGACGTTCAGATTAGCCAAACTCCGAATCCCCGCGCCTGCGAAGTCGTTCCGCCTGGTGGATTGTGGATAGTTCCCAATTCCTGTGGGTGGCGCAACCGTGATCGCTGGTAGCGGCACTCGTCTCGGGAGCGGCGCAACCGCAATGGCGGGCCTCGACGGCTGAATCACTGCTACATTAGTTTTCGATTCCGGCGTGGCGTCTTCGTGCTGTCGATCATCAATGGTGCCGGTCAATGAGGGTTGATTCACGCGATCCATGACCGCCTCAATGGGCGAGAGCCGGTTCTTCGCGCCGGGAGGAGGAATGTAGCGGGGTGGATGACTCATGAGGAATGAGAACAGCCCAAGCGCAGCCAGGGTGACGGCGCTGCCGACCAGAAAGGGAACCGGGCTCGTCCTTTCCTCATCGAGAACACGAAAGTAAGGAACATTTTCAGCACCGAGAAAAACTGGGGCTGGGACAGCTTCCGTAGCGGTGGTGCGCCAGACTACCGGGAGGCCGATGGCGAGATCGACGATCAGGTCGAAGCAAAGCCGGAACATTCGGAAAAGCCCTGTTTCGTCGCGGAACCGCTCGCGGATAAGCTGCCGTGCTTCTTCCTGGAAGACTTTCCGGAAGTGCGAAGGATAGAGCCGCAAGAGAGCTACGAATATCCGCTCAAACATAATCCCCCCTCAGGATCTTCCTGGCGCGTGCAACCCGCAAGATTCCGGCGAGCCTTTCGGCTTCGGCCCGCGCCATCTTCCGCCCGCCGGTGGTCAGTCTGTAGTAGCGCCTGCGCTCATGGCCGGGC
>JASHOC010000310.1 GCA_030041305.1 Acidobacteriaceae bacterium | reverse complement strand
CGCAACGACAACCTCAACCGCTCGGTCGAAGAGCTCGAGCTGTCGGTCCGCAGCTATAACTGCCTCAAGAACGCCAACATTCAAACCATCGGCGAGCTGGTGCAGAAAACTGAAGCCGAGATGCTCAAAACCAAGAACTTTGGCCGCAAGAGCCTCAACGAGATCAAGGAAATTCTCGCCCAGATGGGCCTGTCGCTGGGCATGAAGATCGACGAACAGGGCAACGCGGTGCCCGGGCCCACCAGCATTCCGCCCGCCGCCGCTCTGGCCGCCAGCTACAGCCACTACGACGACGAAGACGAACCGCTCGACTCGGTGGACCTGCAATTGCCCACCGAGACGGAAAACTTTTAAGAACAGCTGCTAGCTTCTAGCTACTAGCTCCTAGCTGCACACAGGAATCTTCAGCTCTGATTTTCGCCTGCGGCTAGGGGCTGGTGGCTAAAGCTGGCAGCGAGTTAAAACAAAATAAGCTACCCGATTCCAGGTTTCTGGCGTGGGCGGCATATTGCCGACAATCGAGCTAGAGGCTAGGAGCTAGAAGCTAGGAGCTGACACTCATGCGCCATCGCAATGCAGGATTTAAGCTTGGACGCAATACCGGCCATCGGCGCGCGCTCTTGCGCAACCTGGCCACGTCCGTCATTCTTGAAGATCGCGTCGAGACCACCGTGGCCAAGGCCAAGGCCGTGCGTCCCCACGTCGAAAAAATGATCACCCTGGGCAAAAAGGGTGATCTGCACGCGCGCCGGCAGGCGCTCAGCTTCCTCCGCACCGGCGAGGCGGTCTCGCGTCTCTTCGACACCGTGGCCCCGCGCTACGGCGACCGCAACGGCGGCTACCTGCGCATCATCCGCACCGGCTTCCAGCAGGGAGACGGCGCCGACAAGGCGTTCATCGAGCTGCTGGGCGCCGAAAAGCAGCTTGAAGTCAAGCGCCAGAAGCGCGCCGACCTCCGGGCCAAAAAGCGCGCCGAGCTCGAAAAACAGCTCGAAGAGCAGAAAAAGGAGCAGGAAGCCGAAGGCGGCGAAGAGGCCGCGTAGAGCAACCCGGCCGGGCGCACCACTCCCCCGCCCGGTCTGTCGCGGGAATTCCGATTTGGAAGGGCCGCAACTTCAGTCGTGTCCGCGCTTGGGCCCGCAGCCCGCGGAAGCTCATGAAGATCCTGCCCATCTCTGTTGCTTTCCCAAGGGAGAATGGGTCGTTCTTCTGGGGGAACCCAGCCCGCCACTGAACGATCCGGCCACATCAAGCTGAGCGTTCGACGAGGAACTCCTGTTTCAGCATGTTGTGGAGAAGCTCGTTTGCGCTCCGGCGCAGTGCAGTTTGCGTCAACACCTGCAGGCCGATTCCAGCCGCGCCGGGCGGCGCTGAGTCCGCCACATAACAATCGACTACTTCGCGCGGCGAGCGCCGTCCATCCAGCCAGCGCAGAAGCGGCTCAAACGACGAATCCACTTCCAGCTCCATACCGGAAACCTGGTTTGTGAACGCGAACGACTCCTCCGGAATGTCGTAACGGCGAACCAGCACATCCGGCGACAGAGCCAGCACCGAGCCTTGTTTCCAGTGGTCGAAGTTCCCGTTTGCCGGCTGAATCTCCCCAACCAGCTCGCCGTACTTGAGCACCGTGTGAGTAAGACAGCCTCCCTGGCAGCGCCACTGCTTGCGCCAGCGGCAATCGTTGCATGCTTCGAGAGGATAGAGGCGATCCTGGTAAAGACCCATCGCTTGCTGGAAGTGGGCGCGAACCTCATCGAGATTATTAAACTCGTCGAGATGACGGTTCCACATTTTTGAAAGGCAGAAACAGCACCACACTCTGAGATCGGGCCCGATGTCGATCACCGGCGAACAGCGCATGTTTCGCCCCAGATCGATCACGCCTTTCAACAGCAGTTCTCCCGCCTGCTCGTGATTGAACATGCATAGCGGAACCGCGTTGTCCATTTTTACCTGCACACCCTCGGCCTCGGCCCGCCGTGCGAACTCGACCACGAAGGGAGCCATGTCCTTGTAATCTTCGATCCTGAGGCAGGCGTTGTTGGCGCCCACGACCGGCAGGGAAAAGCTCATGCGCACCTTGTCGATCTTGTACTTCCGGGTCAGTTCGAAGAGGTATTCGCAGCGCGGCTGTTTCTCGAAGAGATTGAAGCTCAGCGTGATGCTTCCCCGATCGCAAATGGCGGCCAGGTTATGCTCAATTCTCTGCCAGATGTTGGGCGCATAACGCTCCAGCAGATCGATGTTCAAGAGGAAGACCACGCGCCGCGGCGAGGTGCGCCGAAACAGCTCGTTGTAGCTCTCGGGCCAGGTCGCGTTGCTCAAAACATCCACGCGCATGCCGTTCCTGAGAGCCATTTCAAGAATGGCCCGGAACTCCGGATGGAGCGTCGGCTCTCCGCCCATGACGCGAAAGAGCTGGTGGTTCGACCGCTTAAGAAACGCCATCACCTTTTCCACGTCGGTCATGGCCATCGATAGCTTTTGTCCCTCGCTCAACTTTTCCTGGGCGAAGCAATAGGGGCACTTAAGATTGCAGCGCGTCGTCAGCAGCACATTGGCCATAAATCCTCCTCAAAGCGGATCCCGGATACGATTCCTCGGCTATGCCGGCCGGCGGCGGAAAAAAGACCGCCGGCCGGGCTGGGTCGGCTTAACGGGAGCTCATTGCCCCTTCGGGTCTATGTCTGCCGTTTCCTGTTGGCCAGCGCGCGCAGGCCGCTGAGCGCGTTCACCTGCTCAACTGGACCCACGGGACCGGCTGGATAACCGATCTGGTAGAAGATGGGGTAGAAGATGGGGTAAAAGATGGGGTAGAAGATCGGCCGGTAGTAAATGATGTGGTTGGCCAGAGTCGCTTTCCACGCCATGTCGGCCGGATAGCCGATGGGGCCGCCGATTCCCCTTCCTGCCTTGAACTCCGACACCAGGGCTTGCAGCTTTTGCACTCGGTTGAGCTGCTCGAGTTCCTCAGGTTCCAGGGTGACGCCATACTCCTTGGCGACCGCCTGCGGATCGGCGACCAGGCGGTTGAAGAGATTCGGGTCCTTTTCGCATGCCTGCATCATTTTTGTTACTGCGGCATTATTGCTCACGAGTTACCTCCTTCCCGGGCGCGCGTTTCGCCCGCGATTGGCCTTGCGGCCGGGAGAGATGGGGATAACTTGGGATGAGCGAAACAGAGATTCGCCCCTCCCCGTGCAAGTGGGGGCAGGAGACGCAGTGGCTTCCCGGAAAAACTCAGGCAACCGGCCGAGGGAGGTGTTCCAAGCCGCTACTGCGACATGAGCCCCGGCCCTTGGAGTCGCGCGTATGGTGTGAAGGGATGCGGCTCCGACGAACCGAACACAGGTTACGTCGGGGCATCAGGGAACTGCAGTGAAGCACATCACAATGCGAAGTGAATCTGCGAACTCAGGGAAGGCTCGCCGCGAGGGAGAAATGACTTTCCTGCATCATGAGGATCGAAGTCCGATTTGGAAAGAGCGCGACTTCCACCGTATCCGCGCTTACGGCGGTTCTCCAATTCCCGTGAAGTTTTGAGGGGCGTGCCGGGTGGCGTTTTCCTGGGAAAAACGCCACTCAACGTTCGAGGTTCGGCTCTACACCAATTGGAGAACCGCTATAGGCGCGCAGCCCGCTTACTCGTCAGTCTTCTCTCCTTTGCCCTTGCTGTGCCGGTGGTGGAAGATCTTCCCGCCCACCTTGCCTACTCCCTTAACACTTCCTTCACCGATTTTGCCGGCGCCTTTTCCGGCGCCAACCCCGATGTCCTTACCGGCTCCGGCGGCGCCTTTGCCGAGGTCGGCAGCGGCGTTGACAGGGTGCAAAGTAGCCAGATTGCCGGCCGCGCCGGCAGTGCCTTTGCCCAGGCTTTCCGCCCCTTTGGCTGCGCCTTTGCCAATGTCCTCACCGCCCTTGCCCACGTCCTTGCCGGGGCTGGTTCCGGCCTTGTGTTTCTTGTGCTGCGTCGCAGGTTGCGTCTGGGCGGACCCCTGATCCTGGCCTGGGTTCGCGGCGCGCGCGAAGGTGGGCAGGCTCAGAAAAACCGAGACGCACGCTGCTACAAGAATCGAGACGAATTGCCGCTTAGACTTCATTTTTCCCATCTCCTGCCGGTCGATTCAACCCATCACTCCGAACGCTTCCTTTGATGCTTCCGAGTCAGGACAGGTCTCCAGGCTCTTTTCCGGCGCGGCGCTGACAATTGTTTGGGGGATTGACATCGATTCTACGTCCCAGGAAGTCCCGGCGAGTGGATGGTCGGCCATGCTGACCTTTGAAATATTTTCTCCCGGACCTGGCTCCTCCGTTTCTCTTGAAGGACACTTTGCCTGACAGGGCAATGGCTGAGTTGCGAGTTGAGGGCAGGGGGCCCATGCGAGCCAATCCTGTTCGATTGCTGTCGTCTTTTGTGCGCAGCCTGTTACGCCTCGCTCGGCCTTCTGGCACCGAGCACAGCGTTCTCGATGAGCTTCTGGAGGTGCGGCGGCAAAGTGGCGAAACCGCGTACATCGACGCCTTCGGGAGGAAGGTAAGTGTCTGAAAACAGACGACCGATACTGGGCACGTAGCGCAAGTGTTTGATAACAGGAGGGTTGTCTTCTGGTTCTGAGGTAAGTGTTGGAAAAGAAGCGGGTTGTTGGTT
>JASHOC010000031.1 GCA_030041305.1 Acidobacteriaceae bacterium | reverse complement strand
GAATGGCGCGGGCGTCAAAGACCCTGAATGCTACTGTCATAACTGCAAAGCGCTTCCGATCACATTCTGGGTCGAAGCAGGTCGTTGCTAGTTGATCTTCGGACCCAGCAAGAACTACATTCGACCAATTTGAAGCCCTGCTTACCGGTGCTGGTGGAAGCAACTCCGCTGCAGTTTTTTCCAATTCATGCAAGGCTGAATCGGCTCCTCTTCAGCGGTGGAGTCCGTATGCGCTTTCCAGTTGCAGCAAAGATCGCATTGCCGACGGCTGGCAGAGTCGGCGGCAGCGCCGGTTCACCCAGACCTGTTGGGAGAAAATCGCTCTTGCGCCAGAAGGCTTCGATGACCGGAGCCTGGCGCATACGCAGCATCGGGTGCTGAGCGTAGTTGGTCTGATCCACGCGACCGTTGGTAGGTGTGATCTCCTGCTCCATGTGGCTCAGGCCCTCGATGACACCACCGTTGCCAAGATTCTCCGCGGCTCCGGGGTTGATGATCTGGGCTGCCGATATCGCCTGCGGCCCACACATGCTTAATCGTGACGAGATTCTGGTTGTCGACGCTTACTTCCGCAACTTGGGCAAAGTAGCCGAGATGGCAGAAGTGAACGGCGATACCCATCCCTCGGCCGCGCGATCTTTTGCGGTTGCGCCAGCCGGATTTCTCGCCGACGAGTTCGAGAACGCTTTTCATCCGCTCCGGATTCAAGAGATCGGGATTATGCGGATCGACCTTGGTGCCGGGCGTGGGCGTAGCGTCGAGAATTTCGAATTGGGAGTCGAGAGGATCGCGGCCGGCGGCAGCGGCCAGCTCGTCGGGAAACGACTGGTGTACGAAGGCGTATGCATTGTCGCTGGGAGCACGCAGTGCACCGCAGCGTAGCCAGAGCGGAATATCGGTTGTGCCGAGCAAATAGTTCGCAATGCGGCCGGCTGTGAACTCGTCGCCGCCTCCAATATCGCCGCACGACACGAGCTTCGTCCCTTCACCGTACGTAATCAAGTGCTGGCTCCAGGCGACGAGCTTACCCTGAGTATCAAGTCCGGCTTTGAGGCCGATGGTGCCTCCGGGGCGATAGGCATCGTGAGTGAATTCGTCTTCGCGGGCCCAGGTGAGCTTGACGGACTTCCCTACCTTCTTGGCCAGCCATGCGGCCTCGACCACGTAGTCGTTCATGAGGCGCCGGCCGAAGCCGCCTCCCCCGCGGCACAAATGGATTTTGATGTTGTCGGGATCGATGCCTAGCGCGCGCGCCACCAGGCCGTGACCGGCGGCCGGTTGCTGGCTCGTGGTCAAGATTTCCAGCATGCTGTCGTTGAACGCGGCCGTTGTGCTCGGCGGCTCAAGAGGACCGTGGGCCAGGAATGGATAGGCATCGACAGCATCGAGGACCTTGGCTGCCGACTTGAGTGCTTCTTCCACGTCGCCGTAACCGCGCACGATGTTGGCTGGCGGAGATTTGAGTAACTCCGCAGCGCGTTTGGCGAAGTCGTCGCTGTTCTGGCTCGCTCCATGGCCGTGGTCCCATTCGACCTTGAGGCTCTTGCGGGCGCTTTGGGCCTGCCACCACGTATCGGCCACAATCGCAATGCAGGGCTCCATGCCTGGTTCCCACGGGGCCACCGGATCATCGGAGGGTGAGCCTTCGAGGATCATCACCTTGCGCACGCCTGGGAGTTTGCCCACCTCGTCGGTATTGGCGCTCTTCACTTTGCCGCCGACGATAGGACACTTCTGGATTACCGCGTGGACCATGCCAAGCCGAGTGTCATCGATGCCAAAGATCGGTTTGCCGGACACGATGGCGTGATTATCGACTCCTCGCTGCGACTTGCCGATGGTGCGGAGGTTGTTCGGGTCTTTGAGCGGCACCGACGTCAGGTCGGGTGGGGTAAGCGGGGCAGTTTTTGCGGCCAGTTCGCCGTACGCGGCCGTGCGCTTTGATTTTGCGTGAACCACTTTGCCGTGCTCGGTGGTGCATTCGGACTCGGGCACTCCCCAGATTTGCGCGGCAGTCGCGATGAGCATCTGCCGATAAGCCGCGCCCATGCGACGCAGCGGTTCCCAGTTGATTGGAGTGGCCGTGCTGCCGCCGGTGGCCTGAGGTCCGTACAGTTCCTGGTCAAGATCGGCCTGCTCAATGCGCACATCCTTCCAAACCACGTCCAGCTCTTCAGCGATCAACATCGGCAGCATGGTGTCAACGCCCTGCCCGATCTCGGGATTCTTGGCCAGGAGGATGACGGCGCCGCTGGGCTCGATACGGATGAACGCTACTGCCAGAAAGGCAGGCGGTTTTCCCGGATCTTGCGCGAGGGACAACGCCTCTTCATAAAGGCCCAACGCTATTGTCCCGCCGGCGAGGGCGGTGATCAATTGCGTGAGAACTCTAACTGTTGGCGGCTGATAGGCGAAATGACCGCAGTCACACGAATTCGAGACAATGAGCTCCCTGCCTGGGGACTTGGAAGACTCTGTGGACGGACGAGTGCTCATGCTCTCACAAGTGTCCGCAGCGTCCCGGCAACTGTCGCGCTCAAAAGCGTAGCGCTGAAAATGAAATCACTGCCTGATCGTCGACTATGCTGCGCTGGTCGGGTCGTGTAATTCTAGTTACGGTGGGGTTACGGCGACTGAATCTTGCGGAACCATGAAAATGTACCCGGCGAAACTGGGTCGCTGTGCGTACGTTAACGGCAATATAACGGCCTACTTTCGACCCGCGAGCGGGGATTCACATAGTGTCCGAGTCGACGCTCGCTCCACATGCGCTCAATCAGGAATCATAAGCGGCCCTTGCCGAACATGATTCTTCGAGCTTGGACCGGCGTCCGAGTTCGTTTCTTCATGGCTTCGACGTTTGCGCACCGCCCGCTTCTCTCGTCTCGGTCCGTGTGGGCGAAAGCATGTGAACGGTCACCAAAGTGGTGCCGACGACGTCATAGCCCTTTTCGAGTTGCACCCTCAACAACGCTTGAAAAACAGGGAAAGGCCGCTTGTCGGCAGCGTTTCCCTGAAGTTGGATCGCCCTGGTCAATTCATCGACTCCAGGCCTGGAGGTGGCATACAGGACCGCGCCTTCTGAGCCGGTTGTGTCGAGACCGCCAAGATCTGCGATGTACCGCCCGGGCACAAT
The DNA here is from genome assembly GCA_030041305.1 of Acidobacteriaceae bacterium. Classification (GTDB taxonomy): domain Bacteria; phylum Acidobacteriota; class Terriglobia; order Terriglobales; family Acidobacteriaceae; genus Telmatobacter. The sequence continues at coordinate 4,354 of JASHOC010000031.1, read as the reverse complement.
CCCGGGCTGAATCGTAATCAGGCCGTAATCCCCCTTCAGCACCTGTGTGTTCGTATCGCGTTCCGTACGGTAAGTCGAGGCTTCGCTGGCGCGGGGATGGGCGTTTACGATGACGCCTCTCCATTGCTCCAGGCGCGCGTCGAAGCCCTTGAAGCTGAAGTCCCCCAGGTTGCTGAAATGGGCAACAGCGATGTTTTGCGAGGATGAGCCAAGCATGATGACGTTGTGCTGGGTCAGATCGTCAACGGTAAGTTCACGGCTGGGCTTGACGACGGGCTTGTATCCCATCTCGCCAAAAAGATTCGACAGCATGCCAACCGCCTTGAGCTCGCCAAAACCCAGGTACGAATTCTCGTAATAAAGCTGGCCGGCTCGTGCAACCAGAGCTGGATTCGAAGCGAATTGCTCGGCCAGGTGTGGATCGACAGGAGCTCCGCGATAATTGGTCGCGCCTCGCTTGAAGCGAAACAAATCGTTGTAATTGTCGAGAAGAAACACAGCATCTGGATAAGCAATCACCGGAGTTGGGTCGTTGCCGAGGTACTTTGCCCAAAAAGCGATCACTGGATCGGAGGACCTCGCCGGATCGTATTTCGCGGTGGTTGCGCTCAATTTGTGAACGCTGAAAGGAACCCAGTTGCTCCCGATCCATAGACCAGCGACGAAGGCGGTGATTCCCACTGCCGCTGCAATCAGCGCAATGCGCGAGACCGGCTTGCCCGAGCGGCACTCTTGCGGATTGGCGGGAGCGCCAGCGCTGTGAATGATCTGATCATTCGCCAAAACAGGGTCGCCTGCGGAGACGGGATCCCCGCCGGAAAAGGTCTCCACGCTGCCCGCGTATTCGAAAATGGGCAGGTACTGGCCCTTCGGAATCTCGATCACGATGCTATCGTGAAGCCCACCCGAGTCGTAGTACTCTTTCAGCTTCTGCCGAAGGCGATGAATCTGAACGCGGACGATGGGGTCCACCTTTGGATCGAAATCCACGGGGCGGCGTAACGCCTCTACACCGATCGTGTATTCCTTCAGCGCATCCCCACCATGATCGAATGTCTTTTCCGCCAGGTACTGCAGCATTTGCTGCAGCATCGGGGCATTGCGAAATGCTGTGGATTGCAGGACTGTCTGAAGCTGTTGTTGACGTACACTCCAGGGAGGAGTTCCAACCGTGGTGTCCGCGTGCACGCTCATTTATCAACGTCTCTCAGCGACAGAGACACAACCACCGCGCCGAAACTTCTTGGTGCCAAGTTTCCGGTAGCCGCCTTTTCGTTCGATTGATTCCTGCAACGACCTCGCTCTGTGTGTCGCAAAAATCCTACAACAGAATCGCGCCAAAGGCAATTCGGTTCCACTCAATTGCGGCTCCAAACAGCTTCCAGGGTGTGGAGGTTCAACAGTTTGTTCCGATTCGGGGCGGCAGGATCGGGCCAAAGCTGGACTGCCCTATGGCTATCGTTCAGCCTTCACGCGAACCTGCCAACTCGTATAACCGGCCCTGTCAACCTCATAGGTTGCTTGAGGGGAAGACAGCTTGAGTGACTTGCAATCGCCATGAACTTCAATTGACCTGACGCCTCCGATTACCTCTAATCTCAGCGGAGTATACGCACGAACTTCATAAAGCTGACCGGGCCGCCCTTCGACAGTCATATCGAGCTGTCCATCTGTTTAGCTTGTACGAAGGATTCGGAGATTTCGGCTCAAATCCCCTTCAAGCAACGGCAGCTTCTCCATCTCCAACGCCACTCCCGGCTGGTAGTGAATTTCAATCTGCGTTGCGGCAGAAAAAACGGTGTTGACCACCACAAGCGCGTCACTTCCGCGATTCTCCACCTGATAAACCAGTGGCTTGCCGTCCTGCTTGACTGAGACAACATTGGAGCCCATGGGCAGCGCCGGAGAAAACTGCAGCTTAACCGTTTGAGAACCAGTAGGCCGAATGCTCGCTGTCAGCAATCCGCAACTCTGGCGCAGTTCAAGATCCATCTTTTCCAGTCCATAGGGGAAGTGCTGCAAAGCCACATTCGGCCAGGTCGGAGGCGGGCTTGGAGCCCATTTCAACGCATGGTTGGGTACATCGAGATCGAGGCCCAGAATGCCGTCGACCAAGCCGGGAATCGCCATCATTTCTGAACACATCTGATGCGGAACCGCATCATCGAGCAGACGATGGTAGGTGCCGGTCAGTACTTCCGGCATGTCGCCTGGCGCGTCGAAATCCCTTAGCCCAAGCATAGCTCGCCACGTGAGAAATGCTTGTACGGCATCGCCGTACTTGAACTGCGCCAGCATGGAACCGGCGGTCGCAAACGGCCACGCTGAACCGATGTGATAGGAACCTTCCGTGTAACGCGGGTCGGCGAGCGACATGTTTCGCTGGCCCCAGTCAGCCAAGAATGATGCGGTCGAAAGCTTCTCCAAAACCGCTTGCGCATGGTTGCGCGGTAGGCTCCCAAGCCAAGCGCTCCACCCGATCGCCGGATTCAGATAGGTAACAGGTTCGCCCGAGGTAAAGAGACCGTAATCGTAATACTCGAGCTGCGGGTCCCAGAACTCACGCTCCAAGGATGCATCAGCCTTCTCTTCTCTTTGAACGCATTCCTTCGACAGCGCTGAATCGCCGGCCATCCGGGCGAGATCACGTACGGTGTGAAGTGCCGCAATCCATTCCCCCGCCATTGCGGCGTCCTTGCTGAATCCTGTGAGTTCCATGGAACCCCAACCGTCTTTGGGAATCACCAGCAATCCATCGGCCGGATCCATGATGGACAGGCAATACTGGTAAGCCCTGAGGATGTGCGGCCAGCTCTGCCTCACGAATTCCTCGTCGCCCGTGAAATGGTAAAAGCGCCCCATCGCAATCAGGTACCAGAGATTGGAATCCGGATGGATGTAGGCATAAGGATATTTGTCGAACCAGTCGACAAGCGTGGCGCTTTGCGAGATCTCATGAGGCATCGCGCCGTCCTTCCGCGGGTACTTCTCGAGAAAACGAAAAGCCTCTTCCAGACTTGCTGCGCCGCCGGCATCCAGAAAGGCCCAGGATGTGGTCGTTGGCTCGCCAAAGTACCACGCATACATCGGGCGCGTTCCGGTTCCGGACGATCCGTAACCTGAAACATAACTCCATCCCACGTAGGGGTTGCAGATTTTCAGCTGATCCAGCGCCACGCGGGACCAGCGAAGCGATTCGTCCACCTTTAGGTCGGAGGTAACAAATTGCGGCCCTTGCCGGTCAAGCTCCTCATAGTGCTGCAGACTCTGCGCGTAGAGCAGCGGCAATTGGTTCAGAAGCTCATGGTAAGTGGCCTGGGCATCGTAGATTCCCTGTATTCCCGCAGCAGCAAGAATCGGAATGTAGTTCTGCTGTGCCTCGTCGGCCGTGACGTTTAGCTCCAGCTCCTCGAAAGGGTTCTCGTCGCTCAAATAGGCGTGGTAACCGACTGCGCTCGATCTTGCGGCGAAGGGGGACCCAACGAGGGCAGAGATATTGATTCGTAGGCTCTGCCAACTCGTCCCACCTGTTGTACTCGTCCCAGGTGTAAGTCTGACCGCCCAATCCGCCGGGCCACATCAGGTTCAGATCAGGCTTGAAGCGCACAAGAATGCGCACTGCACGCGGCGCATCCACATCCAAAAGAATGGCAAATCCGGGCGTGCTCCGTGGTGCAAACAAAATCTCGTTCACCGTAAACATCTCGGCGGAGTACTGCAACTGCACCATCTGCGGAAAGACTCGAACCCTGGTAAGAAGCTCACGGCCCGGATAGATCCTTGGTAGGCCTTCTAGCTGAAAATCCAACTGGAAAACATTAAAGATCTTGAGCGGATAGACCCATCATTCCAACAGTCCGTCTTCAAATCCCCAGAGCCCGCTTTTTTCGCCCACCGCGTTGATGAATCTTCGCGGGCTCGCTCTTTCGCTCATTTCCAGGGGGCCGGGCGCGAGCTCGAACTTTGGGATACTAACCGCTGGCGTCGCGGCAACAGCCGTTTCGCCCGATCCAACGAAAATCGCCGCAACACTTAGGACGCAGCATAGAGTCCTTCTCATCGTAGCCGCCATGGCGAGCCTCCTTTGGACCGCGCGGATCAGAGAAAGCCGGGACGTCTGAACTGAAGCAACGCCCAATACTATCGTTCTTTCCGCTCTCTAGGAGTGTGTCGGGGATAACGGTTCTGATTTTGGTTTGCGCGGTCGGCGGACTCAGTGGCAGCGGCGCTGTTGGAGGGATATCGATCCGATCGGCGAGGGTTGCTGGCATTACCGCGACACGGGGGCGTGGATCATTCCTCGCTTCGGCTTCTCAGGCCGCTTGCGGCGTCCAGCCCGAGCCATGGAGCTTCA
>JASHOC010000030.1 GCA_030041305.1 Acidobacteriaceae bacterium | reverse complement strand
GGCCTGCCCAACGGCGTGGGCGACCTTATCCAGAAGGTGCAGACGGACGCCTGGGGCTCCATGTCCTTCCTCGTCGTGTTGTTGCTGCTCGCCGGCATGTTGGCCGTCGTGGCGTTTATCGTCTTTGTGGAGCGCGCCGAGCGGCGCATCCCCATCCAGAGCGCGCGGCGCATCGTGGGCCGGCGCATGATGGGCGGCCAGGCCAGCCACTTGCCCCTCCGGGTCAACGCCGGCGGCGTCATGCCCATCATCTTCGCCAGCTCCATCCTTTCCGCGCCCATGCTCTTCGGCCAGTCCGCCTGGGTGCAGAACAGCCGCTTCCTCCAGCCCATCATGCAGGCCCTCACCCCCGGCTATCCGTGGTACGAGTTCCTCAATATCCTGGGCATCATCTTTTTCGCTTACTTCTACGTGTCCATCATCATGCGGCCCGACGACATTGCCGACAACTTCCGCAAATCCGGCTCTTTCATTCCCGGTATTCGTCCCGGCAAGCGCACTTCGGATTTCATCAACGACATTCTCACCCGCATCACCCTGGTCGGCGCGCTCTACCTGATCCTGGTGCAGATGGTGCCCACCTTCCTCATTTCGGGCATCCGCTTCGACAAGTTGTGGCTCATCGGGAGGTTTTTCGAGAATCTGCCCAACTGGGCAATTCACGGAATGAACGTCAACTTCTACTTTGGCGGCACTTCTCTGCTCATCGTAGTCGGTGTGGCCATGGACACTGTCAACCAGATCGAATCGCAGCTCATCATGCGTCACTATGATGGCTTTTCCCCGCGTTCCGGTCGCATACGCGGAAGGAAAACCTGGTGATGTCGTCGATCGCAACTTCAGTCAAACCCGGCCGGGATGCGGAAATCAAGATCGCGCCCGGCCCGATTCTTTTGTTGGGCGCCCCCGGCGTCGGCAAGGGCACCCAGTCCAAGGAACTGGTCAGGATCTGGGAAATTCCCCAGGTCTCCACCGGCGATCTGCTGCGCGCCAATGTGGACCAGGGCACGCACTTGGGAAAAGTGGCCAAGGCCATCATGGCCCGGGGCGAACTGGTCCCCGACTCGCTGGTCAATGAGATGGTTGCCGTCCGGCTTTCGGAGCCGGACACCGTTCGCGGATACATCCTCGACGGGTTTCCGCGCACCCTCAACCAGGCTCACTGGCTTGACGCCCGGCTTGCCGGCCAACCGGAGTCGCTGCCCGTAGTTGCCGTCAGTATCCAGGTGAACTATAATCAATTATTGCGCCGGATTACGGGGCGCCGCATTTGTCCTGTCAGCCAAACCATCTATAACATTTACGTGAACCCTCCCCGGCGGGAGGGCTTTTGCGATATAGATGGCGCTACGCTGGTCCAGCGAGACGACGACACGGAAGAAGTCTTCAAGGAGCGGATTCGCGCCTATGAGGCTTTGACTGCGCCGGTTGTCGGGCACTATCGCACGCTGGGACGTTTTGCGGAAGTCGATGGGGACCGGCCCATCGCCGTGATCGCGTCGGATATTGTTGCCGCCGTCGAGCAGTTACGCAAAACGTAACCGCCGTGGCGGGTTTGTGCGTCGGCGGTTCTTAGCTCGTAGCCCACAGTAGGGGCTGCGCGGGAACCAAACTGTGAACCGTGAACTGACAACTGACAGCTGCTTTATGGCCGTCGTACTGAAGTCGTCCCAGGAGATCGAGAAAATGCGCCGCGCCGGCCAGGTGGTCCGCGAGGTGCTGGAGCTGGTGCGCAGCAAAGTCAAGCCGGGCGCCACCACCTACGATCTCGAAAAAGCGGCGGAAGCGCGGCTCGAAAAACTGAGGGTCAAGGCCGCCTTTAAGGGCTATCACGGCTACCCGTGCGTGCTGTGCACTTCGATCAACAGCGAAGTGGTGCACGGCATTCCGTCGCCCAAGCGCGTTTTGAAGCAGGGCGACATCGTTTCCGTCGACTTCGGCGTCGTCGTCGACGGCTACTATGGCGACGCCGCCATTACCGTGCCCGTGGGCGCCATCGACAATGACGCGGCCCGGCTGCTCAAGGTGACGGAAGCTTCGCTGCAGGCCGGAATCGCCGCCGTCCGCCCGGGCGCCACCCTCGGCGATGTGGGCGCCGCCGTACAGGGCGTGGTGGAGGGCGAAGGCTTTTCGGTGGTTCGGGACTTTGTGGGCCATGGCATCGGCGCCCAGATGCACGAAGACCCGCAGGTGCCGAATTTCGGTGAAGCGGGTCGGGGCATGAAACTTCGTCCCGGCATGGTCATCGCCATCGAACCCATGGTGAATGCCGGCAAGCCCGACGTAATGGTCTTGGCCGATGGTTGGACCGCCGTGGCCAAGGACGGCAGCATGAGCGCTCATTTCGAGCATACCGTTGCCGTGACCCCAACGGGACCTAGGGTGTTGACCGAGTAAGATAGACCCCTGGCCTTATGGCTTCGGGCCCAGAGATTGACGGTTCGCGCAGGGAACTGGATCGGTACGCGGAGAGGGAATTTGATATTGCCGGGTGAAAGCTCGGCGCAACAGCCGGCGACGTGAACGCCGGCGGAATTGGACACGGTTTGTCGAAAGAAGATGCGATTGAGGTGATGGCGACGGTCATCGAGACTTTGCCGAACGCCATGTTTAAGGTCAAACTCGAGAACAATCACGAGGTGCTCACCCATGTCTCGGGAAGGATGCGCAAAAACTTTATCCGTATCCTGCCGGGAGACCGTGTAGCCGTGGAGTTGAGCCCCTACGACCTGAATCGCGGACGGATCGTGTACAGATACAAGTGATCGGTTGTCAGTTTTCGCGCCGTCGAATCAGCTTCGGGCTGCACGATCAACTGACCACTGACCACTGGTTTTTCAGAGAAGGGCGTCAACATGAAGGTCCGGGCATCGGTCAAGAAGATTTGCGTAAAGTGCAAGGTCATTACGCGCCGCGGCGTGGTGCGGGTGATCTGCGAAAACGCAAAACACAAGCAGCGCCAGGGCTAGTTGAGTCTGGCAGGAAACGTCAAGGGATCAGGTTTCAGTGGTCAGTGGTCAGTTCGATCTTGCCACTACCGCCGTCGTAGTCTGATCCCCGAAACCTGAAACCTGATCTCCGGTCTTGGGCTGGAGGCGCACAACAGAAGCAGTAAAGGAACGAACATGGCGCGTATTGCTGGCGTCGATCTTCCCCGCAACAAGCAGGCGAGGATCGCCCTTACTTACATTTACGGCATCGGGAATCCCCGCGCGCTCAAGATTCTGGATAAGGCGAATGTCGACGCCTTCAAAAGGATCCAGGACTTGGGCGAGGACGAGGTCAACCGTATCCGCCAGGTGATCGAAGACGAAGGCGACGTCGAGGGCGACCTGCGCAAGGACGTCGCGATGCACATCAAGCGTCTGATCGACATCCAGAGCTATCGCGGCAGCCGGCATCGCCGGTCGCTGCCGGTGCGCGGCCAGCGCACCCACACCAACGCCCGCACTCGCAAGGGCCCGCGCAAGGGCACGATTGCCGGCAAAAAGAAAGCGACGGCGAAAACCTAATGGCCAAACAGGAACAGAAAGCCGGAGCCAAGCCAGGCAAGTCCGGCAAGGGGAAAAAGTTCAAAAAGCGCGAGCGCAAGAATGTGCCCTTCGGCGTTGCGCACATTCAAGCCTCGTTCAACAACACCATCGTCACCATCACCGACCAGATGGGCAATACCCTGAGCTGGAAAAGTGCCGGCTCGCTGGGCTTCCGCGGCTCGCGCAAGGGCACGCCCTTCGCCGCCCAGCAGGCGGCCTCGAACGCCGCCGGCATGGCGCGCGATCACGGCTTGCGCTCCGTCGATGTGCGGGTAGCCGGACCCGGCTCGGGCCGCGAATCGGCCATTCGCGCCCTAGCCGCGGCGGGCATCGAGGTCAAGTCCATCCGCGACGTCACCCCGGTGCCCCACAACGGCTGCCGCCCGCCCAAGCGGCGCCGCGTCTAAGAAGTAGCTACTAGCCGCTAGCTTCTAGCTACTAGCTTCATTGTGCCGAAGGTTAATGCCGCGGCCCTTCAATGTAGCGAGAAAGAGCGGGAAGCTAGGAGTTAGAAGATAGATACTAACAACGGGCCGGGACGAAGCGTCCTATGCAGCATTCGAGTATTGGCTTTAGCGGATCTTGAGTGTCAACGATTTCGATCGCAGTGGCACACCAAGCTAGAAGCTAGAAGCTGTATTTCGCGTAAACCGGCCGGCATCCGAAGTCAGGAGAACCAATGGCTCGTTATACCGGAGCAGTCTGCCGCCTTTGCCGTCGCGAGGGCGTCAAGTTATTTTTGAAGGGAACCAAATGCACCTCCGATCGTTGCCCCATTGAAAAGCGCAACTTCGCGCCCGGGCAGCACGGCAAGGACCGCAAAGCCAAGATCGTGGGCTACGGCCTGCAATTGAACGAAAAGCAGAAGGCCAAGCGTATGTATTTCACGCTCGAGGGACAGTTCCGCGAGTACTACGAGAAGGCCAACCGCGCCACCGGGGTCACCGGCGAGCTGCTCATACAGCAACTCGAGCGCCGCCTCGACAATGTCGCTTACCGGCTGGGCTTCGCCATTTCGCGCCGCCAAGCCCGGCAGTTGGTGCGCCACGGTCACGTCACGGTCAACGGCCGCAAGGTCAATATTCCCTCGTATCAGGTCAGTGCGGGCGACGAAGTCGCCGTTCGCGAAAGCGCGCGCAAACTGCAGATCGTCGAGCAAGGCGCCCAGCTCGCCGCGCAGAACCCGCTGCCCACATGGCTCGAAATGAACTTTGACGCCATGACCGGCCGCGTGCTCGCTTTGCCCAGGCGCAAAGACGTCAACCTCCCCGTCAACGAACAGTTGATCGTGGAGTTGTACAGCAAGTAAACCAGCTCCTAGCTCTCAGCTTTCAGCTCTCAGTTTAATCCGTGGAAGGCCTGGACTTTGGGTCGGGCTGCAACCGGAGCTGAAGGCTGATAGCTGAGAGCCGAAAGCTGCATTTCAACAAAAAGGAGAACTTGCGCGGCCGCCGCAAAATGCATCGCGACGTACACGCCGCGCGGGAAACGAGAAAATCATGATGACGTTGTGGAGAGGATTTCAAAAACCCAAGCGCCTCGCGGTCGACGCCGAGACGCTCACCAATAGCTACGGTAAGTTCAGCGCCCAGCCGTTCGAGCGCGGTTTCGGCACCACCATCGGCAACGCCCTGCGCCGCACCCTGCTCAGCTCCATTGAAGGCGCGGCCGTCACCGCCATCCGCATTGAGGGCGTGCTGCACGAGTTCCAGTCCATCCCCGGCGTGGTCGAGGACGCCACCGATATCATCCTCAACCTCAAGCAGGTTCCCTTCAAGCTCCAGGGCGAGGGCCCCAAGGCGCTTTATCTGCGCGCCGAGCAGTCCGGGGTGGTCACCAGCGGCATGATCGAAGCCGACAGCGACGTCGAAATTCTCGACAAGGACGTCTACATCGCCACCGTCTCCGAGGGCGGCGAGCTCGATATGGAAATGCGCCTCAAGCGCGGCCGCGGCTACATCTCCGCCGACAAGAACTTCGACGCCGACCTGGGCCTCGGTTTCATTCCCGTCGACTCCGTTCACTCGCCTGTGCGCCGCGTCAACTATGTGGTCGACGCCGCTCGCCTGGGCCAGATCACCGATTACGACAAGCTCACCCTCGAAGTGTGGACCAACGGGGCGGTCCTGCCCGCGGACGCCGTCGGCCTCGCCGCCAAGCTCCTCAAAGATCACATGAACATCTTCATCAACTTCGAAGAGGAGATTGAGGCCGAGGCCCGCGGCGAGGAAGGCCGCGTGCTCCTGCGCAACGACAACCTCAACCGCTCGGTCGAAGAGCTCGAGCTTTCGGTCCGCAGCTATAACTGCCTCAAAAACGCCAACATTCAGACCATCGGCGAACTGGTGCAGAAGACCGAAGCCGAAATGCTCAAGACTAAAAACTTCGGCCGCAAGAGCCTCAACGAAATCAAGGAAATTCTTGCCCAGATGGGTTTGTCGCTGGGCATGAAGATCGACGAACATGGCAACGCGGTCCCCGGGCCCACCAGCATTCCGCCCGCCGCCGCTCTGGCCGCCAGTTACAGCCACTACGACGACGAAGACGAGCCTCTCGACTCGGTGGATCTGCAATTGCCCACCGAGACGGAAAATTTCTAAAGTCAGCTACTAGCTTCTAGCTATTAGCTCCTAGCCTGGACGCGCTGGAACTTACAGATTTGGTTCTCGTGTGTGGGCTAGAGAGTAAGTAGCTAGAAGCTGGAAGTAAGTCAAGATTTCATAGAGCTACTCGATTCTAGCTTCTGGTGTGACTACCACTTTGCCGGTTCCACGGCAATCGAGCTGGAAGCTAGGAGCTGGAAGCTAGGAGCTAACCATGCGCCATCGCAATGCAGGATTTAAGCTCGGACGCAATACCAGTCATCGCCGCGCGCTATTGCGCAACTTGGCCACGGCGGTCATTATGGAAGACCGCGTGGAGACCACCGTGGCCAAGGCTAAGGCCGTGCGTCCCCACGTCGAAAAAATGATCACCTTGGGCAAGAAGGGTGATTTGCACGCACGCCGCCAGGCGCTCAGCTTCCTCCGCACCGGCGATGCCGTTTCGCGCCTGTTCGATACCGTGGCCCCGCGTTACGGCGACCGCAACGGCGGGTACCTGCGCATCATCCGCACCGGCTTCAGGCAGGGCGACGGCGCCGATAAGGCGTTCATCGAGCTGCTGGGCGCCGAAAAACAACTTGAAGTGAAGCGCCAGAAGCGCGCCGACCTCAAGGCCAAAAAGCGCGCCGAACTCGAAAAGCAGCTCGAAGAGCAGAAGAAGGAGCAGGAAGCCGAAGGCGGTGAAGAGGCCGCGTAGAGCAACTTGAGACGGGGTGCCCATCCTCTGCATTCCTTGCCAGGATCGGGCCCCCGCACTGTCAACCCCTTACCAAAGTTTTCCCCCTCATTTCAAAGCGTTTCCACCCCAAATTCCCTTGCCACCCATTTCCCCCTTCTCCGCTACGCTTAATAGCGTTGGGAGAACTCCATGGAATCCCGCTGTCGCTACACCCGCATCAATGGCGCGCGCTGCGCCATGCCCGCCCTCACTGGCCACGACCTCTGTTGCCAGC
>JASHOC010000309.1 GCA_030041305.1 Acidobacteriaceae bacterium | reverse complement strand
GTCCATTTTGTCGAGGAGAAAGAGCCGGCCGCGGCGCGCCTGGTCCATCGCCTGCTCGAGGATTTCGCGGGTGAGGCCGCCAATTTTGATGTCGATTTGTAGCGCGGTAATGCCTTTCCGCGTGCCGGCGACCTTGAAATCGATATCGCCGTAATGGTCTTCGGCGCCGGCGATATCGGTGAGGATGGCGTAATCGTCGCCCTCTTTCACCAGCCCCATGGCCACGCCGGCCACGGCTCCGTCGAGCGCGATGCTTGCGTCATAGAGCGCCAGGCTGGCGCCGCAGACCGAGGCCATTGACGAAGAGCCGTTGGACTCGAGAATGTCGCTGACGATGCGGATGGAATAGGGGGATTCCTCGGCCGAAGGCAGGACGGCGGCAAGCGCCCGCTCCGCCAAAGCACCGTGACCTACTTCGCGCCGTCCTACGCCCGTCATGCGACCGGTTTCGCCCACGCTGAAAGGCGGGAAATTGTAATGGAGCATGAAATTCTTTTTCTGCTCGCCCTCGTACGATTCCAGCCGCTGGCTGTCATCCATGGTGCCCAGCGTCGCCGTGACCAGGGCCTGGGTTTCTCCACGCGTGAACAGGGCCGATCCATGGGTGCGCGGAAGCACGCCGGTCTCAATGGTGATGGGCCGGATTTCGTCGAAGGCGCGCCGGTCGGGCCGGATACGCTCCCGGGTGACCTGCTCGCGGAAGAGCCGCTCGCGGAGCAACTCGTAATAATGGCCCAGCTTGCTTTTGGCCGACGGATCGTCGGCCGGCAGCTCCGCAGCCGCCTCTTGTTCGATCTGCTTGATCAGCGAGTAGCTCTCGAGCTTGCCGTGGGTCTTTGTATCCAGTGCATCCTTCAGCCGCTCGCCAACCTTGACCTTCAACTCGTTGTAATAGGCTTCGTCAAACTCCGGTGCTGTGAACGGCCGTTTCGACTTGCCGGCTTGAGCGACCAGTTGTTCGATGGCGGCGACGATTTTCTTGATCTGGTCGCGCCCGAATTCGATGGCTCCGAGAATAACGGCTTCCGATTCCTGCTTGGCGCCGGCCTCGATCATCACGATGCCATCCTTGTGGCCAACGACCATGATGTTGACGGTGCTCGCCTGGCGCTCGGCGTAGGTGGGATTCACCACGAACTCGCCGTCCACGCGGCCCACGCGCACCGCGCCCACGGTGGCTCCAAAGGGAATGTCGGAAACCGCGAGGGCGGCGGTGGCGGCGTTGATCGCGACCACGTCGGGGTCGTTTTCCTTATCCGCGGAGAAGACCAGGGCGATCACTTGCGTCTCGTTGCGGAAGCCGTCGGGAAACAGCGGCCGAATGGGCCTGTCGATCTGTCGCGAGGTCAGAATCTCCTTTTCGCTGGGCCGGCCTTCACGCTTAATAAATCCGCCCGGAATCCGGCCTCCGGCGTAAGTGTACTCGCGGTAATCGACCGTGAGCGGGAAAAAGTCGACGCCCTCCCGGGTTTCGGGAGAAGCCACGGCAGTGGCCAAGACCACGGTTTCGCCCGTGGACACTAAGGCGGCGCCAGAGGCTTGCTTAGCCATGCGGCCGGTTTCAAACACCAGCCGTTTGCCGCCGGCAAGCTCGACGGCTACTTCATGTTTGGTTGACATAGAGTCCTCATTTCGTTTTATTCGCTTGGGAAACTTGTGGGGGATGATCGGTGCGGAGCAGCGCCGACCACCGGGGTCCGGAAACTGACTGGCGTCCGCTGCAGTGTGCCTGTGGCCGCGCGGGAAGCAGCGCGCCGCGAAGGTGATCGATTCCTTCAGAAAGAAGGAGAGAGGCACGGTTCAAGCCACCAATACCTCCCTGGCCACGCGGGGTTGACGACGGGATTTCGGACGATGATTGGCCTGGCGCAACGGCTTTTACCGCAGACCGTCGTCGACGGAGGCGAAACTTCCGCGCGCGCTGTGGCGGCGTTAACGGCTCGCCAAACAGAACTCGGCCCAGGATTCCGGGCGGAATGAGGGCCGTGACCAATCTCCGGTCTGGGCGCTTCCGGTTCAATGGGGGCTTTCTGATTATTTGCGGATGCCGAGCTTGCCGATCACGTCGCGATAGCGGTCGGAATCGTGCGCCTTCAGATAATCGAGAAGGCGGCGGCGCTTGCTGACCAACATCAACAATCCACGCCGAGAAGCGTGGTCCTTTTTATGGGCTTTGAAGTGCTCGGTCAAGTCGCCAATCCGCTCACTCAGAATCGCGATTTGGACTTCCGGCGAACCGGTGTCCTTTTCGTGGGTGCGGAAGCGTTCAATCAGATCTGCTTTCTTTTGAGTCGCCAACACGGCGTCCGTAACTCCTCTTTTCTCTCAGGTCCACGTCACAAGTGTCTACTGTGAGATTACCATGAACGCGCCCCGCGAGGGAACAGAACGGCGGCGGAGCTCGCGCCGAAACCCTGCTGGGACCAGATCCTGGCAAGGGCGAGTGACCCATTGCAGCGCCGGCTCCGGATGCCTTGGCGCCTGGTTCACAACCGCGAGAAAAAATCCTTGTGCCGCGCGGAGCGAGCGGGAGTAGAATTTCACCCATTCCGGCGAAACTCCGCCATTCGGTTCGAACGATGCGTCCCGACCCCCTGAGCCCGCGATTAAGCGCATGGCTGGTTATGGTCATGCTGGCGATGGTCGTTGTGCCGGCAGGAATTACCTTGCGCACGGTGCGAGTTCCCGCGGTTGTCTCGATAGATAGTCCAAACCCGACGCCTTACGGTTACACCTGGAGCCTGTTGCTGTTCGTGGTTCCGATTCTCGTGATTGGCGCCTGGCTGTTGCCGACCGAGAGGGTGCGAATTCCCCGGGGCGCCTTCTGGCGGACAATCGCGATACTGACTCCCGTCGGATTTGGTCTCGACATTTTCTTCGCCAGCCGCTTCTTCGTTTATCCGAACCGGGGAGCGACACTGGGAATTGAGGCCCCGGTGGCCGGAGGCGTGGTTCCGGTGGAGGAGTTTGTGTTCTATTTCACCGGCTTTGTCGCGATGCTCCTCATTTATCTCTGGCTTGACGAATACTGGCTGGCGGCTTACAACTTGCCCGGCCCCAGGGAAGCGGACCAGAACGGCGGGTTGCTCAAGTTTCATCCGGCTTCAGTTCTCGCCGGCGTGGTGCTGATCGCCGCGGCTGTGTTGTATAAGAAGCTTCATTCTCCCTATCCGGAGGGTTTTCCGGGTTACTTTACGGTGCTGGTGATTGGCGGCATCGCGCCTTCATCCGCCTTCTTCGACGCGGCGCGGCGATTCATCAACTGGCGCGGGTTCAGCCTGACCATCTTCATGCTCGTGCTGGTGAGCTTGTTTTGGGAGGCGACCCTGGCCGTGCCTTACGGGTGGTGGGGTTATCAGCACAGCCAGATGATCGGTTTATTTATTGGCGCGTGGTCCGGGCTGCCCATCGAAGCCGTCCTGGTGTGGATCGCCGTCACCTATGCGACCACGATCGTTTATTCCATTGTGAAGGTCTGGCTTGCTTCCGGTAAATCCGCGAGATTGCTCTTTTTGGGCGAGCGGGCGACAACGGCGAATCGATAAGCGCATGGGGCATTCGCGGGCATGGTGAGGCGGAGCGCGGCCTCGGTCTCACAACCCCGATCCCAGCCAATAGTTTGCTCGGGCCACGATGCGGGCGCGATAATCCTCGGAAGTGCGCACCCGGATGGTGTGCAGCCCGGGGGTGGGGTTTGAAGGACTGAAGGTGATCAGATAGCGGTTGCGCATGTGCTTGGCCGCGTTCACCACCCGGGTTTCGAACTTTTTGTCCCCGGTGAACGTGGTGTACTCGCCCCCGCTCATGGTGGCAATTTCCTTGGTCACGTTCTTTCTGAACGCCTGCACCAAGGCCACCAGCGCCGACACCATGTTCATGGTCCGGTCGTCGCCGGAGTCCTTCACATCGTGCGCAAACTCGGCCGTCAACGGCGAAAACGACACGCTCAGCACCAACACATCCGACTCGCCAATTTGCTTGATCAATCCGGTGATCTTGGTGTGTTTGCTGCCGTGGTCGCGCTCTTCGCTGATCAGGAGCAAGACCCGCCGGAACGACTTGGGTTGCGATTGCAGCAGGTTGACGCAATAACTGATGGCATCCAGAGTCGCCGCGGCGCCGTCACCGGGATCGAGGTTCTTGAGCTGCTGGTCTACCGCGTCGCCGGAGTGAGTGAAATCCTGGATCAAATGCTGCGTGGAGTCGAATCCGACCAAAGCTACGCGGCTCGTGGGATCGGCCAGAAACAGGTCGAGCAGCGGCCCGAGCTTGGCCAGCTTGTCAAATTCGAGCACGCTGGCTCCGCCCAGCTCCACGGCCACCACTAACGCAACCGGGGCTGTGTCCATTTCCTCCTGCACGCGGATTTTTTGCGGAACGCCGTCATCTTCCACGATGAAATCCTTCTGCTTGAGGCCATAGACGATGTCTCCGTTGCTCTTTTCAACCAACGTGGGCACCAGCACTTCAGTGGTGGTTACGCTCAGAGTTGCCTGCGGCTGTTCGCTCGGCATCGGCTGAGGAGGCTCGATGGGCGGCAATGGCTGGGTTCGCGAGGGCGCCTGCTGGGCAATTCCCGAAGACGAAAAAGTGAGAGCTGCCAGAGCCAAACCCAAAGAAGACAAAAGGACGGTTCTCATGCGTTCAAAAACTCAGGATAATCGAATTCCGGTCGCGCTCTGTTTCCTTGGACTGGTTTTGGCTGCGGATGGACTTATGGTCGTTTTGATGGCGGCGAAATGCGGCCGCTTCAACCGAAGTTGCCGCTCAACTCCGTTTGCGCACCTCGCGCTCCAGCCGGCCCGTCCAGACGAGAAAGCTCAAGAGTTCCCAACGCGACGACCAAAGAAAGCCGAGAATGCTCGCTAGCGTCTGCTGATCGGCGGGTTGGCCCGAGTAGGTCTCGACGCGCCAACGCAGATACGGGCTGCGCCACGGCCGCAGCCGGTGGCCGCGTGTCGCGTTCCACAAAAAACGCAACGGAGCTAGCAAAGGTATCCTCCCATCGAGTATAGTCGCGATTTCCAACCTCTATCGCATCTCAAAGAAGTTCAAAAGGGGCGGAAGGCGAAGCGCTCGTGATGAAAATACTACTGGTGCGCGACTTGCTTTGCAGCAGCTTTTCGGAGTATCTCTAATCTGCCTGGAAAGGGGCCGCTCTCGACTCTCAGAACCGGGACAGCGGGGCCCTCCGAGCGAGTTTGGTGAAGCTGTTGCAAACAAGAGCCATTTTTTGAGGCGAGGAAAGAAGGGTTAAGGCGATGCCTGTTACGTTGAAAGCCGCAGCATTTGACAATGGCGCCGAAATTCCGCGGCGATACACATGCGCCGGCGCCGATATTTCGCCGGCGCTCAACTGGAATGGCGTGCCACCGTCGGCGCGTTCCTTAGCGTTGATCACCGATGACCCCGATGCGCCGCGAGGGACCTGGACGCATTGGCTAATGTGGGACATTCCCGCCCACCTTACCACCCTGGCGGAAGGGGTTTGCCAAGACGAGACCCTCGCGAATGGCGCGCGGCAAGGCAAAAACGACTTCGGCCGCATCGGCTATGGCGGACCGTGCCCGCCGCCGGGCAAACCGCATCGCTACTTCTTTAAGCTGTATGCCCTCGACACGACGCTGGATTTGAAGCCCGGGGCGGCGAGAAAAGAACTGGAGCGCGCGATGAAAGGACATATCCTGACTGAGGCGCAGTGGATGGGGACTTTCAAGCGCTAGGCAGCGTTCCCGACACTGCGGTTTTCAGTTTCCTAACGGCGGACCGGTTTTTTGTCTTCCGGAAGAATCCGATGGCGGCCTGATCGGCTCACGGGCCGGGGAAAAAAGAGAGGACTTGGTCGATGCCAGCGATGATGTCGCCGGCCAGCGCGAAGTGAGCGGCAATGGAGGCAATTTGTCCGCGTAGAGTCTTCAAGCCATCATTTGTGTAGTCGATCTGTTTCTGGAGCGCCTCAAAGATGGCCGTATCGGCGCTGAGCCTGTATTCCTCGTCTTTGGTCAGCACTTGTTCCACTTCCGGCTGCCAGGCATTCAGCGCTTCAACCGTCGCCAGATCCATAGTGCTGTCAATCGCCGCCTGAATTTTGTCATACAAAGCTTGATACGCCGCTCGCAAATCGGGCGCAAGCGGAATCGTGGGGCTGGCGGGGAGGTTTTCTACGGGAGGGGTGGTCACATTCTTGCTCCTTCATCATCAGTTGGTCGGAAGCGACGAGTAGAAATTGCCGAGGTTGTTTCCGGCCTCAGCGAGATCGCCGAGCTTTTCTTTCAACAATTCGGAGTTGTTGCGTTGCGCCTCGGCGGCCAGGGCATGGTGGGTGAGCGCCAATTTGACAATAGCCGCGTGGAGCGCCTCGAGCTTCTCGTCCGTGTTCCGCTGTTGCCGGGCAATTTCGGGTAATTTCATGATTTCAGCCCGGAGCTCCTGGGGACTTGCGTTGCTTCCCGGCTTCTCGTCACTAAGAATGAAGCCTTTTTCCAGGTTGAGGATCCGATTGTAGTCCTGGTCCCCGAGACGTTGAAGCGCTTCGAGGTCGGTGGCGAGGGCCTGGCAAAACGCATCAATCGTGGAGTCCATCTCTACGATTTTTCCAGGCAACTCCTTTTCAATGGTCCGACTCGCCAGAAATTGCCCCAAGGCATCGATGCCGGTGCTGATGCCGTTCCTGACCGCAGGCGAAAGCGTCGTTAACGAGGTCGTCGTAGAGGTTGTGGCGCCAGCCGAATCCGAAACCTTAGTGATGGTGGTGGTCGTGGAACCGACAGGCGGGGCGATTCCCAGCACATTGTCAATCGAGGGCGCCACTGTGTTACCCAGCGACGTCAAGCTGGCGCCCACGGATTTTGAAGCCGCTTGGAGTTGGGGCGAGTCTGTGCCCTGGCTAATTTCAATCAACGATTGGGAGTACACCTGGAGGCCCGCAAGCACCGCAAGCCGGGCTTGAATGTCTTTTTCCGAGAGCAGAGCGGGCGTGTTTCGCGGATTGTAACTCACATCTTTGTTTTCATACGCCACCACCGCTTCGTAGTCGCCCCGGAGGTTGTGGAGCGCCACGGCGCTGCGGTAAGCCTCAGACGATTGACTGACAACTGGAGCGACCGACGCCGAAAGGGCGACCGTGTGTTTGGCGATCGGCGAAACGGAGCATCCGGTGAGCACGGCGCAAAGGACCAGGGAATAAGCCGACGGAGCAGCACGAGTCAGACACGCCCACTTTCTTTGGGGTATCGCTACCTTGTTCGAATTCATGGCAACATTTGAAGCCCGATTCGAAGGATTGTCAACGGAGATATGGAATTCCCGCCGAAGCTTTAATTCCGGCGATTGGCTTCCGCCGGGTGTAGACTTAACGCAATTCAGGCTTCCCGGTATTGGTGCACAAATCCTCTTCCTCCTCCAGAAGGGGATGACTTATTCGTCTTCAAGTTAGGCGCCAGAGATACCCGTCCGGGAGACAGGAGAGCTGCCGCGATGCCAAAGCGAATCGTGTTTTGTTTCGATGGAACCTGGGCGGACCCTCTGGAAAACACCAACGTGTATCGGCTCTATAAGTCCCTCACTGTCACTGCGGATCAGGTGACCTTTTACGATGACGGAATTGCGTCCGACTTGATGGGGCTAAGTCGAATTCTGCAGGGAGGCCTCGGCCAGGGCATTTTCCAGAAAATTCAGGATGGGTACACGAAGATCGCGCATGTTTTTGAACCCGGCGACGCGATCTTCCTGTTTGGGTTCAGCCGCGGAGCGTATACGGCCAGGAGCTTGGGAGGAATGATTGCGTCTTGCGGGCTGCCCACGGGTAACTTCAGCAGCGACTGTGTGGTCAACGCGTTCGCGGCGTATCGCGATCCGGTGAATCGAGCGGCGTTGCTTGCGGCGCTGACCGGATGCAGCCTCGGGCTGGCGAATATTCAGATGATCGGGGTTTGGGACACAGTGGGGTCCCTGGGAATCCCGGCCATCTTCGGCGGAGTGGATGAAAAGATCTATGGTTTCCTCGACACCACACTTCATCCCGACGTCAAGAACGCCTACCAATGCCTGGCTTTGGACGAAAAACGGGCCCAGTTTCCAGCCACATTGTGGACTTCTGCTCCGGCGCCCGGGCAAACGCTCGAGCAGGTGTGGTTTTCCGGATGCCATGGGGATGTGGGCGGAGGGACGCCGTTGGCCGGAGGGGTCGACGCGGCGACGAGGCTCTGCGACATCACCTTCGGCTGGATGCTCGCGAAAGCGCAAGCGCAGGGCCTGACCATCGATCCGACGGTCACGGCGCAATACGCAACTTTTCCCGCCGAGGTTGCTCTGGACCGAATCAATGAGTCGTGGTCATTCCAGAATGGGCCGCCGCATCTGCGTCCTGTCGCCATGGGCTCCGAGGTCTCGAACAGCGTGGCCGTTCGCCTGCAGTACGCCCTGAACTATGTGCCCGGCACACTCATGGTGCAGGATGGGGCTCTGGCGGCGGGATATTCCATCGTCGACCTGGTGGAAACGAACGCGTTCTGATGGCGGACGCAACAGATAGGGAGGATGATCGGTCTGGAAGGTGGCCGCTGAGAGCAATCGAGAGTACTTCTCCTTCACATGTAGCCCGTGCCCAGTCCAATCCAAGGTGGCGATTCCCTGAAGGAATCGTTACTTGAATTCCCGTCTTGACTTGCAGCAGAGAGAGAAATGCTGCGACGAGCGGGGAACCGGAAACCGTCTGTATGCGTACGGAAGCAAGGAGGGGAAGTGAGGAGGGCGATGAGGAATTTTCTTTGGGCGGCAGCATTGATGGGAGCGGCGGCAATGGCGACCGCTCCGGCGTGGAGCGCGGAGGCGACCTTCGAGCGCAACCTGACGGTCAGCGGGCGAGTGGATCTGAAGGTGGCCACCGGATCGGGCTCGATTCACCTAACTGCCGGGCCGGCGGGGCGGGTGCACATTTTCGGGCGAGTGCGGTCGACCTGGGGTTGGGGTGGAGGCGACCAACCGCTCAATGAGATTGCGGCGCATCCACCGATTGAGCAGACGGGCAATATCGTCCGCGTGGGCATAAACCAGGGCAGTTTGCACAACATCAGCATCGAGTATGAGATTGAAGCGCCGGCGGACGCGTACCTCGACGCCGGAACCGGATCGGGGAGTCTGACGGACGATGGGGTGGGCACGGACGCGCGGCTGCACACCGGCTCGGGCTCGATCCGCGCCACGGGACTGCGGGACGGATTTTCGCTGGATACGGGATCGGGAAGCATCTATGCGGAAGCGACGGGCGACGGCGACGCGAAGGCGGAGACCGGATCGGGATCGATTGATCTGCGCGGCGTGCACGGAGGGTTGCGCGCCCACACCGGCTCGGGCGGCATCAAGGTGACGGGAACGCCGTCCGGCCCGTGGCGGCTGAATACCGGCTCGGGGGGCATCGAGCTATGGACGGGTGACGCTGGTTTTACCCTGGAGGCGCACACCGGCTCGGGCGGTATTCACTGCGATCGCCAGATTGCGATGCAGGGCAGCCTGGGACGCCATCACGTGATGGGCAACGTCGCCGGCGGCGGACCCGTGGTGCGCGTCGGGACCGGCTCAGGAAGCATACGGATTCATTGATGGGCGGACGCAAAGGCCCGTTGAAACGGCCTTTTGGCGACTCACGACCGCAGCGGGCGCGGGGCGTTTTGCGCACACCGGGTCCCGGTAAACTGGAAATATGATTCGAGTCCTTCGCCCCATTCCCGTGGAGCGGCTGAAATTGCTGGTCTTCGATCTGGATGGCACGCTGATCGACTCCGCCCAGGATTTGTGTAACAGCGTAAACGCCACGCTCCAGGAGTTCGATCACGAGCCGTTGCCGGACCCGGCGATTGCGAGTTTTGTGGGGAATGGCGCGCCGATGCTGATGCGGCGCTCGCTGGCGCTGGCGAGCAACTTGCAGACCGAGGCCGTGGACGAGGAGCTTTTCAAAAAGGCGTACGCGTTTTTTCTGCAGTATTATCGCGAGCACAAGCTGGACTTCACCTACGCTTACGAAGGCGTGCTGGAAGCGCTGAAGGCGTTACATGAGCTGCATGAAGCGCCGCGCGGGACGCCGCGGACCATGGCGGTGCTGACCAACAAACCGGTGCGGCCGGCGCGGGGGATTTGCGAAGGTCTGGGGCTGGCAAGTTATTTTCTACACATTTACGGTGGCGACAGTTTTCCAGCGAAGAAGCCCGACCCCTACGGGTTGCGCTCGCTGATGCAGGAGACGGGCGCGCTGCCCGAAGAGACGGTGATGATCGGGGATAGCCGCGTGGACGTGGAGACGGCGCACAACGCCGGAGTATGGAGTCTGGGGTGCGATTTTGGATTCGGGCCGCACAACCTGATGGATTCGCCGCCGGACGTGGTGGTGGATTCGGCGGCCGAATGGACCGAGGCGCTGAGGCCGGCGTGAGACGCGCGCGGCGCACGAGCAGATTGCCGGGCGCCGCGATTTCGCACTATGTTATGGCTTCTTATCTGCCGAGGTAGTTAGCCAGCTTGTCGAGGATGTTTGTCCAGCCGCGCTCATGGCCGTTGCGAGACTCGATGGTGGCAAAGCGCTCATGTGTGAGCACGATTTCCGTGCCTCCGTCCACGTCGCGCAGGCGCAGGGTGACTTGCGACTCCTCGCCGGGACTCCAAGCGGGCCGCCAGGTGTAACTCACCAACTCATTGGGAATCACGGCCGTGTACTCGCCCTCGACCCAAACGCGCCGCTCCGCGTCTTCCGGCTTGCCTTCGATCGAGCCCTGCATAACGATCCGGTATTTCCCGCCGTTACTGCCGTCCGATTCAACTTCCGCCGCGTTCATAGCCCCGGGGGCCATCCACTTCCGAATCTCCTCCGGCTTGGTCCATGCTTCAAAAACCCGCTGCCTGCTGGCGCGGATCACACGGCGAATCTCCACCCTCAGAGTTGCGCCCTTCTGCGTTTCAGCCATCGTTGTGCTCATGCTCGTCTCCTTCAAGGTAGGTCTGGAGGGCGTCGAGTTGCCGGTTCCAGAATTTGTCGTACCAGGCCAGCCATTGTTCCGCGGGCCGCAGATTTCGCGCCTTCAACCGCACAATCTGGAAACTTCCTCTCCGCCGCCGGGCGATCAGCTCGGCGGATTCGAGCACGTTGAGGTGCTTGGATACCGCGGCCAGAGACATGCGGTACGGCCTGGCCACTTCGCCGACAGTTTTGTCTTTGACGGCCACATCGCGCAGAATGGAGCGGCGCGTGGCGTCGGAGAGGGCGTGGAAGATGGAATCCAGCCGGGCGGCGTTACTGTTAACCATGTGGTTGAATGTAGCGGAAGACCGGAAAGCTGTCAACCATCAGGTTGAATGTTTTTCCACAGGCCGCCGGCGCCGGCGCGGGAATTTAAGGAGATTGATCTTGTTCGTGAACTTTTCTCCGGTTTGGCGCGTAGGAAGCGGAGGAGGCGCTATGACGCATCGAGTGCTCGGCGCCAGCCTGCTGGCCGCCGCCCTTGTGGCCGTATCGACGCTCGCCCATGCCGACCAGGACGCGGTGCAGATTTTCAGCAACATTCACGTGACCGCGGACCAGCGGGTTCACGATGCGGTCTGCTTTTTTTGCAATGTACACGTGCAGGGCAAGGTGACGCACGATATTGTGGTTTTTTTCGGCGACGTTCACCTGGCTGGCGAGGCCGAGCACGATGTGGTGAGCTTTTTTGGCGGGGTGCACGCCGAGGACGGCTCCTCGATCGGTCACGATATGGTGAGTTTCTTCGGCAGCGTGCGGCTGGGCGAAAACGTCACGGTCGGGAAGGACATGGTGTCGATCTTCGGCGCCGTTTATGCGCCCGGTTCGACCATCGTCCGCGGTGACCGCGTATGGATTCCCGAGTGGATCTTCTGGGCTCCGGCGCTGGTGGTGGTCCTGGGAGCCGTGTTGATCATTGCGGAGGTTCGCAATCGTCATCGGCGGTGGGCGATGGGCGGATATCCGACGCCACCGCGTCCATAAGCCCCGCGCAACTGTATCTTCGATAAGCTGTGTGCATGGACTTTGCTTCGGCGTCTCCGCATCGGCTTCGGATTGTTCTGCCCGGCGGCAGTGGACAGATTGGCCGAATGCTGGCGGACTATTTTCAGGAGCGTGGGCACGAGGTAACGGTGCTGACGCGCGGGCCGTACACGGCGTCGTGGCAGACGGTCCATTGGGATGGAATGCGGCTGGGGCCGTGGGTGGAGACGCTCGAAGGCGCGGACGTGTGCATCAACCTCTCCGGCCGGAGCGTGAATTGCCGGGCCACGGCGCGTCACCGGCGGGAGCTATATGAATCGCGCATCGGGCCGACGCGGCTGCTGCATGAGGCGATTGGGCGCCTTGCCAGCCCGCCGCGGGTGTGGTTGAACGCGTCGACGGCGACGATTTACCGGCATGCGACGGACCGGGCGATGGACGAGGCCACGGGGGAGATTGGCGGGGGCGAGAAGATTTCGCGTTGGCGGCGCGCGCCCGCCAAGTGGGATTGGACCGTGAGCCTGGTGAAGGACTGGGAGGGCGCGTTCTTTGGCGCGCCGACGCCGCGCACGCGCAAGGTGGCGATGCGTACTTCACTGGTGATGAGCCCAGCGCCGGGCAGCGTATTTGCGGTGCTGTCGCGGCTGGTGCGTGTGGGTCTGGGAGGGACCCAGGGCAACGGGCGGCAATATGTGTCGTGGATGCACGAGGCGGATTTTGCGCGGGCGTTGGAGTTTCTGATCGAACACGAAGAGATGGAGGGGCCGGTGAATCTGGCTGCGCCGCATCCGTTGCCCAATCGCGAGTTCATGGGCGCGCTGCGTGAGGCCTGGAATATGCCCAATGGGTTACCCGCGCCCGCGCTGGTGATTGCGCTGGGATCATTCTTGATGCGCACGGAGCCGGAGCTGGTTCTAAAGAGCCGGCGCGTGGCGCCGGGACGGCTGCTGGAGGCCGGGTTTGAATTTGAATATCCGGAGTGGGGCGGGGCGGCTGAGGATTTGGTGCGGAAGTGGCGCGAGCGGGGCGATTCATGAGCAATGCTGTCGATTCATCCCCTGATTTACGGCGGTTCTCCAATTGCCGTGAAGTTTTGAGGGGCGTGCCGGGTGGCGTTTTCTTGGGAAAAACGCCACTCAACGTTCGAGGTTCTGCTCTACACCAATTGGAGAACCGCTATAATTGGACCCGAAAACACAGGCCACCAGTGGCGGACGGATCCCTGATCTCCGACCATGGGCCACTACTTCGGCGTAATGTCCGTAACCGGCAGATCCCAGTGCGCCGCGAGAATTTCGAAGCGGCGCTGTTCTTCTTTTTGATACGTCTCCTGATCGGGCCAGAGCTGCTTGATGAATGACTCTTCGTCGGGATTTGCCGTGGTGGCCGCGGTGGAGTCTTTGTAAATGATCGTTACGCGATAGTCCCAGCGGCCGTCCTCGGTGGTGTGGTAGGCAGGGGACTCGACTTTGAGCGAGAGAATGCGGCCGGTGGATTGGATTTTCTTGAGCAGCGGATAGTGGTTCTTGAGGAAGAGCGAGAGAAACTCCTGCTGATGACCCCATTGGACCTTGTAGTAGTACTCGACGGCATAGGGCTGGCCGGCGGCGCCTTGCGGCGGCGCTCCCTGGCCGAAGAGCGGGGCGGCGGCAAAAGATAGGGCGAGAGCCGCGAAGAGAAGCCTGTGCATGTGCGCCTCCGTGGGAGAGATGGAAGCCATTGTAGCGTGGCGACGTGCTCGCGCGCATTCAAAAAACCGGACAGCGTGGGAGGGCCGGCCTTCAGTTTGTCTGCCCTTCCGCAGAGGCCCTTCGCTCCAGGGTCCAGTCCCGTACGGCCGCGAGGGACTCGTCGCCGCCGATTTCTTTGAGGGCGCCGGCGGCCATATTTCTTACCCCGCGGTCCGGGTCTTGGAGAGCCTGAATCAGTGTTGGAACGGAGCGTGGGTCGCCGATCATGCCGAGGGCTCCGGCGGCGTTGGCGCGGACCAGCCGATTTCCGTCGGACATGGCTTCGATCAAGGCCGCAGAAGAGCCTGAGCCGTGCACCCGACCCAACAACTCGGCAACCCGAGCGCGCACGCCGGGTTTGCGAACCCGCAGTCCCTGGTGAAGCAGCTCCGGGTTGCGCGCCGTCACTTTTTCGAGACTCTGCGCCGCGCGTACGCGCACCTCCCAACTCACATCGGAGAGCACTTCCAACAGCGGAGCTATGGTCGCGTCGTCGCCGATGGCGCCCAGCGCGATTGCAGCCGTCTGGCGGATGCGCGCGTCCGGCGAAGAAAGAGCGGCGGTCACACTGGGAATTACCGATGGATCCCCTGGAACCGCAGATTGATCGCCGGATGCGGCGACCTGTTCCGCGGTTTTGATCCATATCGCCGGGTCCGCCAAGGCGCGCTCAAGAATTACGCGCCGGGTGCGGGGCGAACCTTCCATGCGCGAGAGCAAGTCGATGAGCGGGGTCAGCTTTGCGTGCTCCTGGACGTCGTCTATCATGTCCACCAGAAGATTCTCGGCGCGTTTGCCCATGACCTCGATTCCGAGCGTGGCGCCGAGGCGTTGCTGCCAGGACTTGCTCTGGAGCTTGGAGATCAGCGCCGGGAAGACGCGCGGATCGTCGAACTCGGAGAGGGAGACAAGCGCATTGGCGCTGATATCGCTGCCTTCATCTTCGGCCAGAGTCAAAAGCCGGTCGAGAGCCTCGGTGGAATCGTGGCAACTGGCGAGCCACTGGGCGGCGGCCTCGCGAACTTCGGGTTGGTAGTTTGCAGCCCACGCGAAGATGGTTTCGCCAGGCAACGGCTCTTCGCGGCGCGCGAGCGCGGCCAACGCTTCACCTAGGCGCGGCGAGCTGTCAGTGCTTTCGACCACCCGGAGCAGGGCTCCTGGCGCGGCGGGATTGGGGCAGATGGACAGCCAAGCGGTGATAGTCGCCCGGATTTCGGCGCTGTCGGAATACAGCCGATCCATGAGCGTGGTGAACGCGGCTTCATCGCTTGACCGGCAAAGCGCCATCACGCCCACCAATCGGACCTTGTCATTGGAACTCTTGACGAGCCACTGAACCAATTCGAGATCTTTCCAGCCTTCGCCATGGACCAGCATGGCGGCGGCCAATTCGGGATATGGCGGAGACGACTGCTCAACCATGCGGCGGAGTGCGCCTCTACCAGCACGATTTCCGAGCCGCATCAGCGCGCTTGCTCCGCGCAATTGGAACGCGGCTGTGGGGGGGGCTTCGAGATAGCTTGCCGCCGTGACCGCATCCAGTGATTCGCCCAATTTGGCGAGCGCCAGGGCGGCATAGGCCCGCACGCCATCGTTCGAATCCTGCCCTGCCACGTCGACCAGGTCGGGAATGGCTTCGGGTAATCCGAGATTCCCGAGCGCATTCGCGGCGCTGCGGCGCACGTCGTAATCGCTATCTTTGACGAGGCGCAGGAGGATGGGCAGCGTGGCGGAGAATCCGGAAAACCCGAGCGCGTCGGCCATTTCCTGGCGCTGCTTCCATTCGAACCGGCTGATGGCGTTGAAGAGGCCATCGGCGCCGCGGGCATCGCCAAACTGGAGCAAGGCAATGCAGGCCGCGGTGCGGGTAAACGCGTCGCTATCCGTGGTGAAGGCGGCGAGGCGCTTTTGAGCGGCCGGAGTGTTCAGGTTGGCCAGAACCGCGACCAGCTCCCGGCGGGCGTCATTGAACTCAAGGGGAGCAATATCGAACAGCGACAGGCTCGATTGGCGCAGCCGCTCGCCGAGAAAGCTGACGCCAATTCTCGGCTCAACATTCGCCTCAGGGCCCGCAGCGGCCAGAGACCGGCGAGGCTGGCTGGGATTGGCGAACACGGAGGTTTCATTGTGATACCGCGTCACGGCTCACCTGCCCTTCCGCGCGGCGGATGGAGCGCAACGCCTCATCGGCAGCCAGGCGCACCACCTGCTCGGGATCCACGCTCCGCCTTTCACGAAGGATATTTACCGCCTCGGCCGCGCACCACTTTCCCAGTACTTGGCAGACGGCCAGGCGCACGCCCCAGCTTGTATCGCCCATTTGATCCATGAGGCGATTGACCAATTCCGGTGTCTTGGCATAGTTTCCCAGCAAAAGGACCACGCGCTCGCGCACGGAAAAATCGGGGTGCCAAAGGCCAAACCGGCCCTGCAATTGGTCCAGCGCTTTCTCGGGATTGATTTTGTGCAGAGTCGTAAGTCCATCGCGCACCACGTCAGGCGACTCAGTGCCCTTGGTGATGAGCCAGAGCACCTTGTCGTACGATACGTCGTCGCGATAGTCGCCCAGAATGCGCAACGCGTAACGCCGCGCTTCAGGAGTGGTATGAAAGAGAGCGATACGGGCGCTTTCGAGTTCCCCATCGTTCCTGGCCACCGTTTCCCAGGAGACCCGGGTAGCGGCTGCGCTCGCGGCCTCGCGAGAATACATGGTGTCGAGGACGTCGGAAAGGCTATCGCGCAATTCGAGCAGGCCGAACCGGTCGTCTTTGTAGGCAATGGCGCGCTGATAGCGAGTGTCGAAGGGGATTTCAGCCGTTGCTTGCGAGACGAGAACGGTGTTCTTTCTGAACGCGTGCGCGATTCCCAACTCGTAATAGGTTCGAACCGAACTGCGCGTAAGGTCGCAGAGGACGAGGTCGGCCTCATCAATGTATTCAAGGGCCTGCGGAGTGATAATGCTCGCCCAGTCGCGGCTCTCGGATCGTTTGCAGATGAGGCCGTGATTCTCAAGCACCGGCTTGACGATCTTGAGATAGACGGCTTCGAGATCGGGAGTGGGATCCATGGAAACGTAAGCCACGGGTTTCAGATCGGGCTCAACAGTTTGCGGTGCGGCGACTTGCGGTGATTCGGGCATGAGTCGATTCCTTCGAGAGGGAAATCAGCGATGAGGAAGTGAAGTGCAGGCTACGCGAAAACCACAATAAGGCTGGCGCTCGTAAGCAAAAAAATTCTGCCGTGCGGCGACGGTTGCCTCTGCCGGGGCATGGTACCAGGAGCCACCACGGACCATCCTTTTGCCCGGTTCGTAGCCCGGAGTTGCGGTCCATTCATACACGTTGCCGCACATGTCGAGCGCTGCGCAGGGTGACGCGCCCTGGGGATACATGCCGCAGGCAATGGTGCGATTCAGGCCGCTCTTCGACGTGTTTGCGAACCCGGGCTGCCAGAGTTTTCCCCATGGATAATCAAAATTGTCTCGATTAGCCCCCGCGGCGAGCTGCCATTCCGCTTCCTCCGGCAATCTCACCTTGAACCCGAGCCGGGCACTGATCCATCGGCATGCAGCAACAGCATCATACCATGACACATTCTCGGCAGGATGATTGCGGATTCTTCTCGCTTGCACGCCGGGATTCAGACGCTGATGGTCTGTGACTTCAAGGTCTTTCCACCAATGCGATTCCCTGAAACCGTCAGAAGCTTCCACGAAAGCGAGAAATTGCGCATAGGTGATAGGGTAGCGCGCAACGTAGAAGGGCCGCACTTGAACGGGCAGGTTCCCAATCATGACGCTGACCGAATCGGGCGGAGCATAGCTTGAGGCCGGCTTCACATCCACGCGCACCCAATCGAGGTGCGGCGAGCCGTCGGGGAGAACGCCGATTCCAGGCCGCGCATCGCCCAGCTCGTCAAGCCGATCGCCGATCCGCGCCCGATCGTCATGATTGGTTTCCAGCCGCAGGAGCCGGTCGAGGAGGTGTGCGCTTTCAGGGCGCGCGAACTCCTGTTCGATCGCATTGAGGGAGGGATGAAGCCGCGCTAACATGCGCTCCATTTCCAGGGAACGTTCGTGGGTCCAGAGGAATTCCGTGCTTTTCCCGTGTTGCTCCCACTGGACGGCCGCCGAGCGCATCTGGGCGAGCAAGCGCCGGTCTTCCAGGGTGGCGCGAATCAGCAAATCGAGCCGGTCCCAGCCATGCAGCAAGGCTTCATGTGCGACTTCCACGATCGGCTCCCCGGTTTCCGAACCGAATTGCACCAGGAGGCGACCTTGGGTGAGCTCGTCAATTAATTGCAACGCGGCGGCATTTTTGGCGAAGAGCTTGAGCGGGGCTCTCTGCCGCGAAACGGCGCCGCGATCATCCACCTGCGCGAGCTCCGACGCCAGCAGCGGCAAGGCCTCCTGGGCGTCGCGGTCGAGTTGCGCGAAGATGTTTTCGGCGCGATGCGCAATGGCGCCTTGCACCCGGCCCAAGGCTTCGTATGCCGTGTAACCGAGGGTGCGGCTGCCAGTCGTGGCCGTTTCCCGGTAGAGCTCATCGAGCAGATACGCCATGAGCGCCAGGGATCCGGGATGAGTCCCTGTGTCTTCCACAATGCGCTGCGCTAGATCGCTCTCCATTTCGAGGCCCGCATACTCGGCCGGCCGCCGAATCATGGTGTGAAGCGTGACGGCATCGGGGGCGGTGAGCGGAAATGCGGTTCTGAGCAATTGCGCCAGCTTGGGAATCTCGATGCAGCGATGGTAAAAATCGGCCCTGAATGTCGTCACGACGCGGAATCGAGGATGCTTGACGGCGCGATCGATGAACTCGATGAGCGGCTCTCGACGTTCGGGCGCGACGAGGGTAAACAACTCTTCGAGTTGATCGATGACCAGAAGCAGCTCCGCCGCGGCGGGCGCTTTTTGAAGGGCGTAGTCGGAAACGAGCGCCGTATTGGAGGGGTCGCGAAGGAGCTTGGCCGCCAGCGCGGCCGGATCGAGATCCGGCAGACCTTCTTCGACTTCGGCCAAGGATGAAGCGAGCGCCAGGAAGGGATCGCCGCACGCTCCGCCCGGAGTGAAGCACGCCCACCGCCAATCACTGCTGCCCGCGATGGCGTTTTCCATCAGGCGCGGAATCAGGCCGGCGCGGACCAGCGACGACTTCCCGCTGCCGCTGGCGCCCACAATGGCCAGAAAGCGGGTATCCGCAACCCGCAATTGCGCGATCAACTGCTCGATCTCACGCTCGCGTCCGAAAAAGATGGGCGCATCCATGGGCTGAAACGCCCGTAGTCCTGGAAACGGCGATCCCTGCCAGGGCGGCTCGTTTGCGGCAGCCAGTTCTTCCGCGTCCGGCTCCTCCGAGAGAATTCCCTGATTCCCCTTTATTTCTTTCCCCAAGAGAGCTTCGACAAGCGTCTCAAATTCGCCGGGGGTCGCGTAGGACTCGTAGCTCCCGCTCCAAGGGCCGTCCGGTTTCTCGAATCTGGAGAAAAAATGCTTCAGCAGGTTCCATTGGCGGCCCTTTTCTTCATAGAGGGGGTCGTCGAGGGTCACGGACGGAGCCTTTGTGCGGCGGAAGATGAGGACCCTGGGACGACTGCACACCCGGGCGCGCGCGGCAGCAATCTCATATTCATATTCAGTTCCGGAAAGATAGGCGCTTCCGTCAGGTTTTCGGTAGGTGGACGGGTCGAGCGGCGTGCCCATGCGCGACCAGAGAATCACCACGACGATGCTGCATTTGTCCGGAGCCGGCAACCCGCGTTCAATGGCTTGCTGCGGTGTGAGCGTGGCAAGAAAAGCGGTGCGGGCTCGCCGGTCAGTCCAGTCCACCGGAATCAAAACGCAGCCGCCCGGGAGATCTTCGCTGATCCGCTCGATCACCCGGCGGACAATACTGCGCTCCTCGCCGACATCCCCAGGCGAAGAGATAAAGATCCGGATGGTCCGCTTTTTTGGTAGGTTCTTCACAAAAATAATGCTAGGATCAGCCAGGAATCACGCCCGGGAATTCTGACGCAGGGAAATCAAGCCGAATTATAATCCTGCCCTATGAAAGAAGGCCGCCAGATACTGCAGATTCGCACCCGTGCGGGCGCCAGCTCGGCCATGCTTTTCGTGCACGGTTTCACGGGAGATTTGGATGAGACGTGGGACCGGTTTCCGTTGTTGCTGGGGGCCGAGGAGTCTCTCAACGATTGGGACATTCTCAGCCTTGGGTACAACACCAGTTTTCTGCCCGGCACGCGCGGAATCTGGTCTGCCGATCCGGAGTTACCCATTCTGGCAAAGCTCTTGCAAAACGAGCTTGAAATCACCCCGCTCTCGAAATATGGGAAGCTGGCGATCATTGCGCACAGCATGGGTGGGCTGATCGTGCAGGAAGCGCTGGCCTCGAATCCGGAGTTGGCGAAGCGAATCGGTTTCGTCTTCCTGTTTGGAACTCCCAGCGCCGGGTTGCGCAAGGCCAGGATTCTTTCCCGTCTGCTCGGTTTCCTGGTAGGCGAACAAATTCACAATATGGCCTCGGATGGCGAGTTCGTCACCAATTTACGGCGCGGTTGGTCGAAGGCGTTCGGCGCCGATCCGCCCTTCCGGTTCTATGCCATCGCCGGAGACAAAGACCAGTTCGTCACCCCGGATTCGTCGCTCGAACCCTTTGCGCCCCGGCATCAGCGCGTGGTGCGCGGCGACCACCTCAGCATGGTGAAACCGCCCGATAAGGATGCGGACGCGGTGCGGCTGCTGGTGAGTGTCCTGGCCCAATCTGCGGAGCCGGAAGGCCCGCGTTCTCCGTTGCGCATTGCGGCGGAGGTCGGGGCCTCCGTGCCCACCGGCATGGCGATTGCCGAGGCCGGCGCCGAGGGTCGCCAGAAATTTACTACCCAGGAGCAGGTGGTGGAAGCGGCTCTGGCCCTGGACCGCGCCAACAAGCGTTCCCAGGCAATTGAACTTTTGCAGCGCTATCAGCACTTGGGTACGGACGTGGCGGGCACTCTGGCGGGCCGCATCAAGCGGAGATGGCTGCAGGATGGCGAAGAAGAAGACGCAAAATGGGCGCTGGAACTCTATCAAGCTGCGTTGCGCATGGCCCGCGCTACTCCTGAAACCCAGGAGACCATCGGGCAGGTGTTCTACCACGCCATCAACGTCGCGTTTCTCAAACAGGTTGCCTTTGAACGGGCCGACGAGGCGGGGGAGATGGCGCGGCTGGCGCAAGAGTTTGCCCGGAGGCAAGCGCCTCCGGACGTCTGGAGCGTCGCTACGGAAGCCGAGGCTTACCTTTACCTCAGCGAGTACGATCGCGCCCTCGAGAAATACAGAGCGGCCGTGGCGATGAAGCCGGAAACCTGGAAGCTAGTCTCCGCGGGGCAGCAGGCGCAGCAGATTGCGGGCCATGCCGGAGACAAACCGCTGCAGGAGAAACTGAAAGCGATCTTCGATCCGCCACCCCAGCGCACCCGGCGCATCTTTCTAAGTTACAGCCACAAGAATACCGACTGGCGGGACAAGCTCGAAATCATGCTGAAGCCGCTGCTGACCGAGCGCGACGAGCTGGATCTATGGGCCGATAACCGTATTCCCGCGGGCGCCGACTGGTTTCGGCAAATTCAAGACGCGATGGCCACCTGCCGGGTCGCCGTGCTGCTGGTCAGCGCGGAGTTCCTCTACTCGGAATTCATCCGCAAACATGAGCTCCCAGCTGTTCTTCAGGCGGTGGACAAAGGTGAGGTCAGCCTCATCTGGCTTTATCTCAGCCCCGCCATGTATGAGGAAACCAATCTGGCCAAGTACCAGGCGGCGCACGACCTCAGCAAGCCGCTGGACGGGCTCCCCGAAGTCGAACAGCGCAGGATTTTGAAAGAGACCGCTTTCAAAATCAAAGCGGCGATGCTGTCGTGACAGCGAGGCCGATTCGGACATTCAGGGATCGCCGTTAACGCGTCTTCCTTAACTCATAGCCAAGCGCGATGATTGCCTTCAGGGCTTCGAGAACGGTTTTGCGGTCATATTCCATTTCCGCCTCCGGTAGCTCGCCGTAGGGAACCAAATCGGGATGTTCCTTGCGCTCGTCGTTTCGTTTTGGGCCGTAGGTCCAGCCCTCTTCGATCCGCATTCTGGCCCAATGGTCGTGATTATTCTCCGCAAGTTGCTCGACGAGCTCGTCCAATGAATCGGGCAGCTCAATACGCGAAGTGTCGAGGGTTTTGGGGGTGTAAGTTTTCATTGCGTCTTCGCCTCCTGCGAATTCAAGTTACGCCCGGCCGGAGGCCGAGAACGATCACTCGACATTGAAGAAACGACCGAAGGAAACTTTTCCCTGGCGAAATTCCGTTGATGCGGGTCAGGCCTTGGCGTCACCCTTCAGAATAATCGCCAAGGCGGTGTTCCCATCTCCTCGTTAAGGTGACCAGCGGGATTCGGCCCCCAGTTCACCGTAACGCGACAAAGCAATCGGCGAAAGCGTAGGAACGCTAAGCACACGCTATTCTTAGAGCCAAAAGTTCGAGTGCGCAGTTATGATGGTGGTAATCGTCAATGACTCCTTCACCCTGCCCTGCGGTGAAAACAGGACCCCATGCACCGGATCTCACGCCGTAAATTTGTTGGACTCGCCGCAGCCGGCATGGCGACCGCACCTCTCACGCTCAGGGCGCGGTCAATGAGCGGCGCGGTTACCGCACAGGAAGTTGTCGATCGGATCAAGAAGAATCTCGGCGTCGAATGGCAGGCGGACACGGTGGACACGTTCAAGGCGGGCGATCCTTCGGCGGAAGTCACCGGCATTGTCACCACCGCGCTCCCAACATTGAACGTGCTCGGGCAAGCGGTGAAGTCGGGGGCGAATCTGATCGTCACCTGTGAACCGACATTCTTCTCGAAAGCCGACACGCCGACGCCCCCAGTGCGGCCCCAGTTCGTGCGCGGCGCCGATGGCCGCTTTGTTCCGATGGAGACGCCGTCTGCGCCGCCTCCGCCCGATGCGGTTTTCTCGGGCAAGGACGACTTCATTCGGAAACACAATCTCGTGGTGTGGAGGTTCAGCGACCATTGGCGGCTGCGCACGCCCGATCCGTATGCGCAGGGGCTCGTTGATGGGCTCGGTTGGACAAAATTCACCAGCACCGATGATCCGCGACACATCGCGATACCGGAAACGTCGCTTGAGGCGCTCGTATTGCACATAAAGAAGTCGCTCAACTCCCGCGGCGGCATGCGCATCGTGGGGCATCCGGATCTGCGCGTAACGAAGGTAGGCCTGCTGCCGGGAACGACGCCCATTCAGGCCTCGCTTGAGATGCTCACAGGCGTAGATGCGATCATCGCAGGCGAGGTGCGCGAGTGGGAATCTGTCGAGTACGTGCGCGACACGGTGGCGCTCGGCGGGAAAAAGTCGCTCATCCTTGTTGGCCGCGTGGTCTCCGAGGAACCGGGAATGCGGGTGTGCGCCCAGTGGCTCAAAACCATCGTTCCCGAGGTTGATTCGACAGCGGTTTCGGCCGGCGATCCGTACTGGAGGCCAAACGCATGAGTACGCTGACCGCAAGCGATGTGGTGATCCGCATCAAGGCCAATCTTGGTTTTCCGTGGATGACGAGGACATACCGCGACACGTACAAGTTCGGAGGGCCCGACACCGTCGTCCACGGGATCGCCACAACGATGTTCGATTCGTACGACGCCATCCGGCGCGCCGTCGAAGCGGGCTGCAACATGATGGTTCCGCATGAGGACACGTATTGGAACGATCGAGACGACGTGTCGATCGTGAGCCGCGATCCGGCCTACAAACTCAAGGTCGAAACCATGCGCGAGCACAACGTGGTCGTGTTCCGCATGCACGATCACATGCACGCGCACAAACCCGATTGGATCTACGTGGGCCTGGCGCGGGCTCTCGGCCTCAAGAGCGAGTGGGAGACCGCGCCGCAATCGCACCATTTTGCGCTTCCTGAAACGACGCTCGGGGAAATGGCGGCGACATTTCAGAAGCGGCTCGCTATTAGGGCGATGCGAGTGGTGGGCGACCCCAACGCGAAGGTGCGCCGCCTGCACCTGGGAGTGGGTTACGCGACGCCCAGCATCAATGATCTCGATGTGGACGTGGTGGTCAGTGGAGAGCAGCAGGAAAGCGACGGATTTCTCGACAGCCCGGAGTACGTTCTCGACGCCATGACGCTAGGCAATCCCAAAGGCTGGATCATGCTCGGCCACAATGTGTCAGAAGAGCCGGGGATGCTGGAAATGGCCGATTGGATCCGGTCGTTCACGCCCGAGGTCCCGGTTCAGTTCGTCAGGAGCGGCGAGCCTTTCTGGGCGCCTTAAGTCGGCGGCGCTGAATTACGAAGCGATGAAGAGGGCTCGGCGGATGGTTGGTCATTGATTGCGGCGCTGCGGAACAACCTGCCAGTCAATTTCTACGCTAAGGCTACGGCCTGTGCCGCTTGCCGCAACCTCCACGCGGCATCGATACTGGGATGCGAGGAGGTGAGATGAGCGAAAGAGTGAAGTTGCGCGCGGCGGACGGAAACCAATTGGGCGCCTATGTGGCGCGACCTGCGGGTGAGCCGATCGGCGGCCTGGTGGTGGTGCAGGAGATTTTTGGAGTCAACGCCCACATTCGCCGCGTGGCCGACGGATACGCGAAGGACGGGTTTCTGGCCGTGGCGCCGGCGCTTTTTGATCGCATTGAGCCCAACGTGGAGCTTGGCTACGAAGGCGCAGACATGCAGAAGGCGATGAGCTTATTCCCCAAGCTCGACATCGACAAGACAGTGGCCGATGTGGCGGCTGCGGTGGAATACGCGGAGAGAGCGACGCAGAAGAAAGTGGAGGTGATCGGCTATTGCTTTGGCGGAACGGTGGCGTGGCTGGCGGCGACGCGGCTGCATCTTGCCGCCGCAGTGGGATATTACGGAGGGCGCATCGGGAGCTTCGCCGGCCAACAGCCCAACTGCCCGGTGATGCTGCACTTTGGGAAGCAGGACGCGCACATTCCGCCCGAAGAGGTGGAAAAGGTGCATACCGCTCACCCCGACGTGGAAATCAATTGGTACGACGCCGGTCATGGATTCAACTGCGATGCGCGCGCCAGTTACAATGCGGAGGCTGCCGCGGAAGCGCGCAAGCGCTCGCTGGATTTTCTGAAGAAACATTTGGCGTGAAGCGAGAGCGTTTTCGATTCAAATCTCGCCATCTCGGCATTGTGCAAGGTGGCGTTTGTTTCCACCCCAGCGAGCGCAAATCACTGGCTGCGGACCCCGGAGAGCCACCCCAGCGAGCGCAAATCACTGGCTGGGGACCCCGGAGAGCCACCCCAACGAGCGCAAATCACTCGCTGGGGACCCCGGAGAGCCACCCCAGCGAGCGCAAATCACTCGCTGGGGACCCCGGAGAGGAAAACGCCACTCGGGTTTCCGGTTGCTGTAGAGAGCAGAATCGAAAACGCTGTAGCCGTGCGGCTGATCTTCCCCATCCTTTCCGCGATAGGGCTGGGGAACGATGGAGGCAGCAGTGCGGGTTGTTTGTCTACTCTGACCAGACTGCCAGCACGTTGCCGACTGGGTCAGCAAAGTGGAAGCGCCGGCCGCCGGGAAACTCGAAGGTAGGCACGACGATGGAGCCACCGGAGGCGACAATTGCCGCTTCGGTGGCTTTCAGATCCGCAGAGTAGAGCACCACGAGCGGCGCGGATTTTGAGAGAGGGTCATGCGGACCGGTTTTGTAGAAGCCTCCGTCGACGGCTGCCTCGGCGGCGCTGAAGCTGACGTAATCAGGGCCGTATTCCTGGAATTTCCACCCGAAGACCGCGCCATAAAACTCTTTGACCCGCGCGATTTCGGTTGCGGCGAACTCAATGTAGTTGATCTTGTGGTGATGTACGGGATGACCCATGGCTTTTCTCCTTTGCCGTTGAGCTGCGCGGAGTGGAGGGAAGGGCGGCGCCACGGCGAGACGCTGGCGCACCTTTCCGGTGCGCTTCTGAACGCCTCCATCCGCCATCCCTCAGAAGCCGGAGAGTGCAGGTAGAGCCCACTGATTGATTCGCGGCGCGGGCTGCCGAGGTACGCGTTTACGTTAACAGATTCGGTGTGGACGGCGCATGAATTTCTTCCGGAGTCACTTTCCTATTAGGAGCGCGAAGCCGCCCATGATCTCGCGCGGCGGCATGGCGACGCCGCTGATCTCCTGATAGCCGGTGTTACTCAGATTGGTGAGACGGAGATAGGGGCGGAGCCTGCCGGCATCGTGCATGAGGGAGAAGTTCCACACCGGGTACGCCGACTGCTGGTAGCGCTGCGCGAGTTGGACCATGTTGGTGAGGGTGAGCGCGCGACCTAACTGCGCGGTCCACGTGGCGTAGATGTTCTGGACGGGGTAGTTGAAGACGTACTCCGACTCGAGCCCGTGCAACGCGCCTTGGCCGCCCTTCAGGCCTGTCCACGAAATGCGGACGGTCTGAGACTTTGAAGCCAGCCATGTGAGCGTGGAATCGGCGCCAGCGAAGTGGAGGCCGTGAAGGTTGGCGGCCTGCCAGGGCTGGCTCGAGTTGGCGCGCACATAGTCGATGGTGTCGTGCTGCTGGGAATAAAAGCCGGTGATGGAGAGCGTGAGGCGGGGGCTGGGAGCCCAGTTGGCCCCGAGATTGCTCGACCAAGCCGACTCGGGTTTCAGGTTCGGGTCGCCGCGCGTAACGGGATCAGAATAATAGAGGTCAGTGTAGGTGGGAATGCGAAAGCCATAACCGCCGCTGGCGCGCAGCTTGAAGGGCGGGGCCACGCGCAGGCTTCCGGAGAGTTGCGGCGAAAACACGGCCAAGGCGCCGCCGGAAAAGATCTCCTCGCGCGCTCCTGCGGAGAAGTTCCAGCGCTTTTGCGCGGGGCGCAGATCGAGATCGACGTAGCCGGCGCCGCGATTGCGGGCGTGAATGCCAAGGGCGAACGATGTGACTCCGGCGGAGAAGTTGAAGCTGCGGATGCTATCTCCGTCGGCTTCGAGGCCCATCAGCAGAGCGGAGCTTTTGTCGAACGTGAGAGTGTGGCGCAACGATGCCTGCCACGAGCCGTCGATGTGGTTGTTTTCATAGACGGCGGGATCGTCGCGCACCAGCACATAGTCGTCAGTGTGGCGGCGGAAGGCGAAGGCTGCGACCGTGCGGCTGCCCAACTCCTGCCGAATGGAAGCAAAAAGGCCCTTGGTGCGCTCCCAGGAGGGGTAATCGCCGTAAAACTGGTTGGCGCCGAAGGAGCGGTCGCTGCCGGCGAAGAGCAGGTCGGTGACTCCAAGGCGCGAGGCGCTCCAGCTTTCGGCCGAAGCGTCTTCATTGCGGTAATCGCGGTCGGGAATGAAGCCGGTGGAGAAGTTTCGGTCGGCCGTGACGCGTCCGCTCCAATGCCGGCGAGTGGCGTCTCCGAGCAGGGATTCCTCGTTGGCCTGAAAGCTGCCTTCGCCGAGGCGCAGGCGCAGCGAATCGCGATCGGGCGCCGCGGTGAGGAAATCGACGACCCCGCTCAGCGCGTCGGCGCCGTGCAGGGTGGAACCCGCGCCCTCGAGGACCTGGATCGAGTTCATGGCTTCCATGGGCAGCGGCAGGTCGAGGTTATGGTGCGAAGTTTGGGCGTCATTGATGCGAAAGCCATTGAGCAGCACGAGCGTCTGCTCGAAGCTGCCGCCCTGCAGCACCAGATCAGATTGTGCACCGCCCGCACCACGCTGCTCGAGAAAGACAGATGAGTCCTGGCGCAGAAGATCGAGGGGCGTGGCGGCGAACAACTGCATAGGCTTGACCGGGAGCACTACGACGGGACGCGGGGACTCGGCTAGCGGCACGGGAGTCGCTGAGCCCAGAATCACCATGGTCTGCGAAGGCGCGTTCACGGGAGCGGCGGGCGGAGCCGGCGCGTCCTGAGCCCGGAGCACGGGCGAACGAAACAAGAGAAGGCCCGTTGCGATGGAGGCGAATTTCCGGCAACGCAATTTCCAGCGAGACATGGTGCGATTCAAGCATGGATGGCGAAGAGGCGGACGTTCAAGCACGATTTTGTGTTATCTCGAATAGTTCTGCTTGTAAACTATTGCCATGCAACCGATGCGCATCGATGCTTTTCTCCAGGAAAGCCCCATGTTCGCGGTGAGCCGCGCGGCGAAGCGGTTCGAAGGATTGGCTACGCGGGCTTTGGCCGGCGATCGTCTGGGTTTTCTCGAAGGGTTGACGCTGGCCGCGCTGTTTTTTGAGGCTCCCCGGCTGGTCAAGCCCTCGCAACTGGCCGAGACCTTCGGGACCACGCGGGGAAACGTGAGCCACTGCATCACTTCGCTGGAAGCCAAAGGATTGTTGCAGCGGCGGATCGATCCGGAGGATGCGCGCGCGTATCACCTTTCGCTCAAGCCGCAGGGTAAGCGGTGCGCGGTGCGGGTAATTGCCGCTTTCGACAAGCTGCAGAGGGAGTTCGAGGGAGAGATCGGCAAGAATGCGCTCGCTGAAATGCTCCGTCTGATTCGGCGGCTGGAGGCGCGATGGGGATGACGCGAGGAGGGCTGTGCGGCAAATGAGGCACGGGACCCATTATGCGGATCGAAAATTGGGGCTGTCGGGAGAGTCTCCCGGACTGAGGGTTTCAAGGATTGGGAGTACAGTGGTCTTGCAAGGGGACCCTGAAATCGACCTGGTCGGGGATCAACCCTGATATCGGCCAGGAAATCAGGCCCGAAATCGCGCCAAGATCGAGCCGGAGATCGCGTCAAAATCAAGTTAAGGAGCAGAAAATGCCTTCCCTCACTGCTGAAAACATCGAATCGCGGTTAGGTAACCTGCCGGGCTGGCGAGTCGAAGATGGCGAACTGGTGCGTACGTTTCAGTTCGCCGACTTCCGCGCCGCTTTGCGTTTTGTCAATGATGTAGGTGAGTTGGCCGAGCAGGCCGGACACCATCCCGACATAGACATCCGGTACAACCGGGTTCGCCTGGCGCTCACCACCCATGATGCCGGTGGGCTGACCGACAAAGATTTCGACTTGGCCGCACGGGCCGGTAAAGCCGCGTGAACGCCTAGACCCAGACCGGGAGAACCTCCTGATGGAGGCAAACCGGGGTAATGTCCTAGGACCGCGCCGCGCTCATAGGCTCTACCCCGTGAAGCGGTAATGGCTGCATAGAGCACGCGGCGACAACGCAGTGCGCAGCCAGTACCCGTGAACCAGGGGGCCAAGGAAAATCCCAAAATCAGGATTTTGGCGTTTTTGGGGCGTATCGAGCGTCCGGATGGCCTTGGTGTATCGTATTGTGGTATTGAATTGGTTCGACGAATAGAGCCGCGCGGTGTGCCGACGAGCCAAGGGACTCAGTTCAAGATTGACGAGATTTGATTCTAAACCTCTCGTTCTGTGGGAGTTAAAGAGCACGGCCTGATGTTTTCCGATGTTGAGGTCAGTTTCACGAGCGAGGATTGCGGTGACTATTTGGCGTCAATGGTAAATCCTCTTAAAGAAATTTTGAATTTTGTATTTGCATTCTTCCGAATCTATGCTATCGTGTATTTATTCCGGTTGTGAGGGCGGTCGAAACCACCTCCAACCGGGAGTAGTTTGCGTCACTGGCCTCCCGGCACGGACAGTTCAACGTCCGTGCCGTCTTTTTTTGTGTGGGAGACTGCTTTGCGTTTCCCTCCGCGTTTGAGCGCAGCGAAAAATGAGGCAGCGACCCTAAACTTAGCGCAAGGTTTGCGGGCCCATCGTAACTGACGTTTGCGCGTTTGGACGATGCGCACGCTCTAATTGCATCTGCTTTGCGAAAGTCCCCTTTCCTTTGGCGACTGCCAGAATCCTCAGGCGCCCTCGACAAGCCATAGAGCCGGCCGTCTCGTCTCGGGCTTCAACGGCGGCGGGCTTGTGAAGTGCTATCCGATTCCTTTCGCCTCGCATGTGTTCGTCACGCACGTGATTGCCGTCACTTTGGAAGATGGCTCGCGGAAGCTATGATCGTTTCGCAAAAGACCCCTTGCAAGGCCAAGAAAAACCGCTTGGATAGGGCCGTTTGCCGAGCCGGCCAGCCTGGTTTTCCGGGCGGATTTGTGCATTTGCGGGATTCGCAGTCGGAATCGAGGCGCCCACGTGAAACTATCTGAGGATCACGCGGGCAAGGCTGGAGAGCGGCGAGAGGAACCACAAGGGGAATACACGACACCGAGGTGAAGGATGCCATTTGTACCCGCAATGTGGACGATTTGGGGCGCGCTGGTTCTGCTGTTTGCTGCGCTGAAACTGTATATTTCGAGGCTAAGCCGCGACGAGGACGACCAGCTGATCCTCGACGAATCTTTTGAGCATGTGCGGGTGGAGCAGGCGACGATTGCGGCCAAGGTGAACAAGGTCGAGCCGATCGAACACACAGTGCTTTGGGTTCTGGGCGCGATGAGCCTTTTCGTGATCTGCTACTACATCTTCAATATGATCGATCAGTTCAAATAAGTAGCACAGGCAAGCGCGCAAACGGGCGAAAGTCCATCTGCGCGGGCATGGTGGTGGGGATCGCAAAGCACCAGATGGCGACGCTCCTGCCGGTTGGCAGCCAGCCACAGGCGCAACGAAAGGCGCTTCTCTGCGCCGTCGAAGCCGCCCTTGAATGCCAGTCCGAGCGCGGCCACCCGCTTGCCACGCAGGGTCCACACCGCGCCCACGATCTTCTTGAAGAAAATCTCCCTCCGCGATTCGTTGATATTGCGAATCTCCTTGAGGAGCCGGAAATCGACGCCCTGCTGTTGCCCCACCCAGTGGAATGCGGGGCCACATCCTCGGGGAAGCGCAATCCGCCGAAGCCCAAACCGCGGCCCGAGAGTATCGTACTCGTCCGTTTTCTTCCGGATGTGATTCGCACCGCAATGGTCGTTGCGGCAGCGGTCTCGCATTGAAACGCAGAATTCCGGAGGGGAGAATGCGATTTCGCCCGGCGATAACAAGAGTGGGAAGGTCGGGCTTTCACCTGCGCAACTTATTCGCTTAACGAATATATGTCCAGACATTTGTTCGCGCATACTTCTCAAGGGGCGGAATCGAATACTTCACTCGAGCGCCGCGACCCGATAAGAACATAGCTAGGGGCTGCAAACACGATTGGGATGGAGGCGACGGGAGCCGATTTTTTCCGAGTTCTAGGAGCGAGGAGAGACGCATACCGGGTGTCTGTTAGCGACGAGCGACAACGAAATCGGGAAAATCGGCCCTGTCCCTTCGACTTCCACCCCATCCCGCAAATGCAC
Source organism: Acidobacteriaceae bacterium (assembly GCA_030041305.1). Taxonomy (GTDB): domain Bacteria; phylum Acidobacteriota; class Terriglobia; order Terriglobales; family Acidobacteriaceae; genus Telmatobacter. The sequence goes on along the minus strand of JASHOC010000309.1, from coordinate 39,936 downwards.
GGGATGGGACCCCAGGGTTGCGGCCAAAATCCCGGGGTCCCCGGCGACAGCCTTGGTCGCTGGGGTGGAAAATCGGGCCATACGTCGTTCTCGCCCTCGACCTTGGAGCCGCCAAAGCCTTCGGGCTCGGCCTCGTTTTCACCCCACGGACCAAAACCCGTCCGTGAGGACTCCGGTTCTGGCCCGATTTTGGCTCCGAACGCCGTTCACCCCAATAGCGTTAACAGGCCCTAAGCGAGCCTGAGAAGACTGGCTCGCCGGCATAGGATCAGCCCTATTACCCTCAGATCGAAGCAAGTACACACATGCAAACGCGAATGATGAAGATTTTTCACATTGCATCTTCCGCCGTTTGAGGTAGAGTAGATGGGAGTCATGGTCGAGTTCAAGGGATCCCCCAATTCAAGATACTCATGCCTGAATTCTTCTTTCTCGACTGCCAGCCCTCCCGCTAGTCGAGTTTTCGCTTGCACTGTCGGTTTGCAATTGAATAGGGCAATTCTCGCGCCGCCGAAATCTGTGGAAGACGCTCACTCAAGTTGGCGATCGCGAAGCCTTGTCCAAATTCATCGCGCAGGCCGGCGGAATTTAATGCAATCGCTGCACCTTTTAAGTCGCCGTCGTTTTGCGGAATCAGCATGGAAATCACGAAACGGCTTCAGAGCCAACGCAGAGCAAGTCCCCCTTCGGGAGACGAACAATAACCATCACAAGGCGATAAATCTTCGGTGAACCTCTTGCGGAATTTGAGGTGACTGCTTACACTTATCTTGCGTTTCAATCGGTTGCCGTGCAGGAGCCTCCCCCAATGGTCGCCAAACGAAGGTGACACGAAGTCTGTTCGAGAGTCGATTGTTTCGCTTTCATTTCCCCAAGTAGATCCTTTCTTTTTGTTGTGGATAGAGCGGAGTGGCTTAGCTCGGAATCAGCCTTGCTAAGTCGGCTGGGCGAAGCCATGCGCGTTTTCTGGTGATACTGGCACGCGCCGTGTTCGCGCAACGACTCAGTCTGCTTTCTGAAGCCGGTGATCGGCGGCATGTTGGAGAGTCAAGATGGCGAATTTGAACGCGTCCGGCTTATGTCACGCTGCCGCGATACCAGGAGAAAAGTACTTAGAACCCGTTGCGACCGGCGCCGTCCGGCGGTGGTACGCGGTGTATACGCTTCCCCAGAATGAAAGGTCGGCCTCGGCGCACCTTGCTCTCCGCGATATCGAGTTCTACCTGCCCACCTACGAGACGATGCGGAAGTGGAGAAACCGGCAACACGTGAGGCTTCAACTGCCGCTCTTTCCTTCTTACTTATTTGTGTCCATCAGCCCGAGGGAGCGGGCGCAAGTTCTCTCGGCTCCAGGAGTGGTTCGGATCGTAGGCACGAAACGGGAATCGATTCCCATTGCCGACGAGATTATCGAGTTTCTCCGCTCCGATTTATGTTTGGGCCGGGCGGAACCCTACCGGGAGCTGGTAGTGGGAGAGCGAGTGCGCATCAGGGATGGCTCGATGCGCGGCGTCGAGGGCACCCTTGTCCGCAAGAACAACAAACTGCGCTTCATCCTCTCTGTGGAGATGCTTCAGCGCCACGTGGCCATCGAGATCGATGCCTGTAGCCTTGAGCCCGTACCTGAACGCTGGTGATCGATGCATCTTCAGGCGGCCCAGTCGCGATAAGACCTGCGCATGGAGCGCAAGGGATTGGCCCCCCAATATATCCACCCTCCGCCATCGCGGCGGCCTTCCTTCCAAGCAGCTCTCGCCCAGAAGAGTGCGTAGCTTCGGTAGATAAAGGGCCGATTGCAAGGAGGTAGGAATAATAATGACCGCTTCGGCCAAGAAGCAGGAACGGGCGAGGAAGTGCGCTCGCGCGGCAGCCCAGTTGTTTGCGCGCCAAGGCTATCACGGCACCAGCACGCGCGAAATCGCGCGCCTTGCCGGGATTAGCGAAAACACGCTTTTTCGCCATTTCGAAAGCAAAGAGAATCTGTTCTGGACGGCTCTCCGATCTGGCTTGTCGGGATGGGAAATAAGCCCGGATCTACTCGAAGACCTTCAAGCCAACCGGGGTCCGGAGGTGGTTCTGCCCCGCTTGGTCGCCCAAGTGATAGACACCACAATCCTCAACCCCGAGATATTGCGATTGATCGCGGTGGCCTCCATGGAGATGCGCGGGAAAGCTACGATCGTTTGCGGGGAATATCTCTCGCCGATACTGGCCACAATCAACCGCTACCTGGGCGCGAATATCGAACTCGGCCGGCTTCGGATTCTGGACCCATCGCTTCTGACGGCGGCGATTGTGACCACGGCGCTCATGTATCCGGTGGTTTCCGAATTCATCAACGGCGCCGCAGCGCCTCCCTCCAAAAACCGGGATACGATCCGCGCATTGAGCAGGTTTTGGATCGACGCGCTAGCGCCGGCGACTCACGCGCATCAGCAAATATAGCACCAGGGCATCCGATTAAACTAACCGGCTCCAACACCACAGATGTGCGTTAAAGCATTGCTGTCGGCCAATTCGATTGCGTGGTCATCGTCACCGATCATAGCGACTGCGACTAGAAGCGCATGGTGAGGGAGGCGAAGCTGCGCGTCGACACGCGCAACCGCACGCCGTCAAACGAGGCCCCGAACATTGTCCGCTGTTGGAGCCGGCGAGAAACGGACTCTCCTTGATCGACATTCACCACCACTTGATTTACGGAGTAGATGACGGTTCGCCCGATCTTGAAACTTCGTTGGCGATGGCCCACGAAGCCGCCCAAGAGGGCGTAACGCACGTGGTGTGTACGCCGCACGCCAGCGACAGCTACCCGTATCGGGAGGCTCTCGTCGAAGCGCGGCTGGGGGAATTGCGCGAGCGCCTCAGTGGGGTCATTGGGCTGAGCCTAGGTTGCGAATTCCACATGTCCGCCGAGAACATCGCCGACGCAAAGGAGCATCCGTTGCGTTATTCGATCGGGGGCAAGGGCTACCTGCTCATCGAATTTCCCACTTGCGTAATTCCGCCGCGAATGATCGAAGTCATGTTCGAACTGCGGTTGGCGGGTTATAGGCTGATCGTTGCCCATCCGGAGCGATACCCGGCGGTGCACTGTCAGCCGGAGCTCCTCGCGGAATGGATGCGCCATGAGTGCCTCATGCAGGTCACCGCGGCATCGTTGTACGGTCGTTTTGGAAAAATCGCGGAGGACCTTGCGAACGAGCTGCTGGAAAGGACTTGGGTTCATTTTATCGCCACCGATGCGCATGGCGTCACCCATCGCCCGCCGCACTTGAAGAAGGCTTACGAATACGTGGCGCAGCGTGCCGGTGAGGAAGCGGCGCAACGGCTGTTTATCGGCAACCCGCAGGCGGCAATGGACGGAGCGCCTATGCCGCCACAGCCGGAGCCGGAAGGTCTTTGGGAAGGGGTTTCATTGAAATTCGACCGGCCGCGTTATGTCACCGAAACCAGGCGAAGGTCGGCGACGCCGGCGCCCGCCGCGGACCATCCTTCAACTCCCGCAGCGCGCAAAGGCTTGCTAGCGCGTTTATTCGCCAACTAATGGCTATGTTGCGCATTAATACGTGGATTTTGATTCTGGGCCTGATTGCCGCGATTGCTACGGGAGTTCGGGGCACGGCCCAGGCGACGAGCGAGAACCCTGGGGGCAACTCCGGGAAGGTCGTTCATGCGGTCGACCCAGTCAACCTCGTACCCTTTGCGTTGGATGCGACGGCGCCAGAAGGCGCTGACGGGGTTGACTTCCGAACCGCCCGAGCGATGACGCCGGAAGACCGCCAAGCCATCAGCAAAGCATGGGGGGCAATGGAGAAGAAAGCGGCGGAGAACGGTTTCGACCTCAACCGAAATGGCTGGAACTATGAGCAGATTGTTAGTCCGGCCTTCAGCGAGCATGTGCTTTTATTGTTTTCGCACGATGGCTCCTCGGGCGAGCGCAGCGAATTTTCGGCGATAGTTTCCCGGCAAGGCGCTGAGCCATTGCACGTGATTCCGATTCTGCGGCGTGGCTATTCCCCGTATTCCACGCCGCAAGAGAATCCGGTGGCGATGGCTGCGTTCAACCGGGCGCTGGCAAGCGAACGCGCACATGAAAAGCCGTATTGGCTGTCGGTCTCAGCCTGTTATGCAGCGCTAAACGGAGCGCATGCGGTCCTTCCCTCGGTGCAGACGGATAAGGGAGGCGACGGTCCTGCGGGTTGGGTATCAACTCCGTCGCTGCACGCCGAGGACGACGGTGGCGCCGTGGCGCGATTCGAAGTCGAGGAAGCGCCCGGACGATTCACCGCATGGGAATTGACCTTCGATAAAAACGGGAACATCATCAAGGCCGTGACTTCGCGGGTCAAGGCCCCCAAGCTGAAAGTGGTGAAGGCGGTCCAATAAGATTGAGGAGATACTGATCCTGGACGACATTGCTATTCTACCCGGAGCTTTCCGGGAATTGAAAAGGGCAATACAACCAAGCAAGATGAACCTTAAGGTACGAAGTGCCCTTGTAACTCTGACTGCAGCCATCTTTTTGGGCGCATGCTTCTTGAGCGGCCCGGGAGTTTGGGCGCAGACCCCACCTGCGACGACGGGCCCTCAAGGCAATTCCGGTGAACCCGGCCCGGTATGCCAGCCCGGGCGGCTGGCCTCGCCGTTCATTCCGGTGGACAGTTGGATCTATCCTGCCGTGTGGCGGCTCCATGCGTTGGGCTATGTGGACGATGTCTTCCTGGGAATGCGGCCTTGGACACGAGCCAGCGTCGGTCACATGATGGAAGAGGCTGGGGCGCGTTTGGAAAGCGCCGGCGCCAAAAACGCCGCCATCGCCACTGAAGCGCAGGAGATTTATGACGCGATAAACCACGAGCTCCTTCCCGACGTGGAGGGGCCGTGCCGCGCAGCGCGAGGCGAGGTTCGCATCGAGTCGATCTATTCGACATCAAGGGTCATGAGCGGCACGCCTTTGCGCGACAGTTTTCATCTGGGTTCGACTGTGATTAACGACTACGGCCGCCCCTATGAGAACGGATACAACAATTTCTCGGGGATCAGCGGCTACGCCACCGCGGGCCGCTTCACACTCTACGCGCGAGGCGAGTTTCAGGGAGCGCCATCGGGATCGGGCTACCCCATGGCGCTGGCGCAGACGCTGTCGACGAGCGTTGACGGGATCACGCCATTTATCAACCCTGTTACGAACTTGCCCTATCCTCAGGCCACTATCCCTATGGGGTCTATCGGGAGCGCGACGCAGGGACGCTTTCTGGAAGCCTACATCTCCGGGCAGGTGATGAACGAAGTGATCTCGTTCGGCAAGATGGATGAGTGGTTGGGCCCAGCCGAAGGGGCGAGTTTTGCCTACTCCAATAACGCCGAAAACATTTACGCCTTCCACATCAATCGCATCGAGCCGTGGCACATTCCGCTGCTCTCGCGTCTCACCGGTCCTTTCCGCTACGAATTCCTGCTGGGGGCGCTACGCGGCCACACGCTGGTCCCCAATCCCGCATATCAGGCCGACCCGTCACCCAGCATTCCCAACGTGATTACCCCCGGCGATCCGTGGGTACACGTGGAGAAGATCAACTTCAAACCCACGGCGAACGTGGAATTCGGTTTCGAGCGCACGGGGCTTTTCGGGGGCGAGGGCCACTCGCCGGTTACGCTGCACACCTTTCTCAAGAGCTTCTTCAGCGTTAATTCAGGTGCTGTGGTCGACAAACGTGGCCGCAACGATCCGGGCGCACGCTTCGGTTCGGTTGACGTCTCCTACCGCCTGCCGTTCGTGCGCAATTGGCTGACGTTCTATGCCGACGGCGAAGTACACGACGACGTATCGCCAATCGATGCGCCGCGCCGCGCCGCGTGGCGTCCGGGCCTTTATCTCACCCGCGTGCCCGGCGCGCCAAGACTCGATATCCGATTCGAGGCGGCCATGACCGATCCTGACGGCGCGTGGAGTTACGGTGGAAAGTTCATGTATTGGGAGGAAATTGAGAGACAAGGGTATACCAACCAGGGTCAGATCTTCGGCGACTGGATGGGACGTCAGGACAAAGGCGGCCAGGCTTGGATGACCTACCACCTAGGCGGAAACGAGTGGATTCAAGTAAGCGCGCGACACCAAAAGGCCGACAGGGATTTTATTCCCGGTGGCACGACGCTCAACGACTTCGGCTTTCAGGCCGTGAAGCGCCTGGGGCGCGATCTTGAAATCAATGGAAGTTTCACTTACGAGCGATGGAATGCACCGATCTACCTTCCGGGCAATAACGCAGTTACCACCACCAACATACAAGTCACTTGGCACCCGCAGCGAAAGGCGAACTTCTGAAACGATCGCGAGACCGTTCCTGACGTTTCCGTCTCCATACAGCCGAGCCGGTTTTCAACACGCTGATCTTTTCACCGAAGCTCCTGGAACCTCGCTGACTGGCTCAGCCACAAAGCCAAACCCAATGGGTAAAGTTGTTTACCCCAAACGTATTGCAAAGATGATTAGGAACAAATTATGAATCACGAATTAAGTCCGGTCGAAAAAGAGGCAGTTGAGTCCTTCTCCTCTCCAATAGTCGCCGATGGAGCAGGCGATGATCTTAGCCTGCGAGGCGTCTTCAAAATCTGGGCCCGGCGCCGCTGGTTGATCATTGGTTCAATCGCGCTGGGCGCAATGTGCGCGGTGCTCCTCATCGCCTTCATGAAGCCGGTCTATCAATCGACCGCGACGATTGAGCTCAACAAATCAAACAGCGACTCGATCGATCTGGACCTCGGTGGCTCGTCGGTGAGCTCGCTCGGCCTGGGAGGAGGGGACCTGGAAGTCGACCTGAAAACAGAAGCCGAAGTCCTTAAGAGCGATTCCCTGGCGATGGCGGTGATCAGGAAGCTTAATCTGAATGCCCAGCCGCCGTTTGTGGACCGGGAGCATCCCGTTATCCAGCTGGGTAGTCCGGGAAGTGAAAGTCCCTCGGAACGAACGCGCCTTCTCAAGATTTTCAGTGATAACCTGAAAGTCGAGACTGTAAATGGAACAAAGCTGATCCAGGTGAGTTTTCTCAGCCACGATCCCAAGCAGGCGGCTGACGTAGCAAATGCAATGATCAATAGCTATATGGAAATGTATCTTCAGTCGCACTACGCGGCGGTAAGTCAGGCTTCTGACTGGATGACCAAACAGCTGGCAGACCTCAAGGCGGATGTTGAAAGCTCGGAGAAACAGCTTGCTGATTTTGAAAAAAAGTCCGGAATCTTAGCCCTTCCGACTGAGACCGCGGAGCCAGTTGAAGGAGGAGAAACGGGAGGGGGCCAGATCCAGATCCTAAGCCCTGTCATTCAAAAGCTCGCTGACCTGAACAGCGAGCTGACGGCGGCTGAGACGGATCGGATCCAAAAGGAGGCGATCTATCGGCTTGCCGTGACTGGCAATCCAGATGTGATTCTGGGCCTAACAACGAATCCAATCGCGCAAGGATCATCACTCCTGGCGCCGAGCGGGGGACAACAGGATCTCATGAATCTCGAGGGTTTGGAGTCGAAGCGTTCAGATTTGCAGGTCGCACTGGCCCAAGGAGAGGCCATATACGGGCCAAACAACCGGCATCTCAAGGACCTTCAAACCCAGCTCAACACCGTCAACGGGCAGGTGCAAGATGAGATGAAGAAAATCGTTGATCGTGCGGGCGCGGACTTAAAGGTCGCCCAACAAACGGAGGGCGCCATCCGCGCGCGATTTAATGACGCACAAGGCCAAGCTGACAAGTTGAATGATGAGAACGTTCAACTAACTATTCTGAGCCAGGAGGCTTTCTCGCGAAGGAAGCTCTACGAGGACCTCTATACCAGGCTTCAAGAGGCCAACGTATCAGCGGGTGAGAAGGCGACTAACATTGATCTCGTCGATCCAGCATTTACACCGGCCAAGCCGGTGCTCCCCAAACCAATTCTGTTCCTCGGATTGGGACTCTTTTGCGGAGCTTTCCTGGGATTCGGCGCCGCACATCTGATGGAAGCCATGGATACCACAGTCGTTAGCTTGCCGGAGATCGAGGAGATCACTGGGTCAGCGGTCATCGCAGTGATTCCCGAATTCAAGAGGGCGCTGTCTAGAAAGAAGGGCGATAGTGAGAAGCGGGCGGAAGCTAACGAATTGGCGGCCGGACAATCGACAGCATGGATCATCGCTCACCCCACCTCGATTGCTTCGGAGGCATTTCGCACTCTGCGCACGGGTGTTTTCCTCTCGCGTCCCGGGGGGGTCCCCAGGACGATCCTGATCACTAGCTCCGTTCCCGCCGAGGGTAAGAGCACAGTGGCTTTCAACCTCGCCGTTGCCATCGCTCAGAATGGGAGGAAAGTAGTCGTCGTTGAAGCGGATATGAGGCGGCCCGCGATGAAGCGGTTTATGAATCTGGGAAGCGATATCGGTCTGAGCAGCGTCTTGGCCGAGATTGTCTCGCTTAACGAGGCAATCGTGCGGGGAGTCGGCACCGCGAATCTGGACGTGCTGCCAGCAGGGCCGGTGCCGCCATTGCCTGCAGAGCTTCTGAGTTCCATGAAGTTCGATTCGGTGCTGGGGGAGCTTCGCGCCCGGTATGACGTTGTGCTGATCGACAGCCCTCCTGCTTTGATTCTGACTGATGCAATCACGATCGCATTAAAGGTCGAGGCGGTAGTCTGGATAGTCCGGGCAGGAGCAGCCACGCGGCCTCACCTTGTGCGCGCTGCGCAGCAGATTCGCCGCAGCCGACTGCCGTTTATCGGATATGTTCTCAACGGATTGGACACCCGGATCGATCCCTACGGATACAGTTATAGCTACTACGGCTATAACTCAAAGCGATATGGAGCATACTATGGAGAGGATCGTGCGAACGACACATAACCACATTCTTTCGGTCACACTTTTTGCTCTACTTGCGGCGTCGTTTTCCGCGCGCTTGGCGGCACAGATCGATATGCAGCAAGCGGTTGCCGCGGCCCAAACCACGAAAACATCCACAGTGGCAAACGCCGCTGCCAATAGCAACAATCTCAATGTCAATAGCATCCTGCATCAGGGACCGGAGATGGTTCCGGCGCATTTCGCGCAATTGAAGCTGGCGCAAGGATTTCTACTGAGTCTTAACGTGCTGGACGATCCGGACTTCATGGGCACGTTCAGGGTGGACCAAGCGGGCAACATGGTCCTGCCTGAGCTCGGCTCAATCCATGTTGATGGCAAGACAGTTCCAGACGTGCGTGAGGAAATTACCAAAGATCTTCTTGAGCGGGGCATCCTCAAAGATCCACAGGTAGAACTCAACGTAATGGAATATACGGCTCCGCAAGTAACTATTCTTGGAGCAGTGGCTTCGCCTGGAGTCTTCCCCCTGCTTGCGCCGGAAGGGCTTGATGACGTTCTGGCCCTGGCCGGAGATACAACGATTCTTGCCGGCGACCGGATCGAGATTACAACCCCGAACGGCGGGGGCGAGCCCCAAACCGTGCATTACTCGAGAGGGATGGACACCAAGCTGCTGAACAACACCATCATCCAGCCTGGAGATACGGTCCAAGTTACGCAAGCCGGAGTTGTCTATGTGCTAGGAGGGGTGAATCGGCCGGGCGGGTATGTTATGCAGGAGAGTGGGAATCTGAGCGTCCTCCAATCTATTTCGATTGCCGGAGGAACTGCAATGACCGCTGCCGTCAAGTCGATCTACATTATGCGCAAGAATAAGGATCAGACCACCGTCTGGCTTGAACTTCCCTATAAGAAAATGACGGAAGGAAAGGTTGCCGATGTGCAGCTCCATGTGAACGATGTGGTCTATGTCCCAACTAGCCGTTTCAAGATCACACTGATGAGTTCTGAGGGTGTTCTGGCTTCTGTGAGTTCTGCGTCGATATACGCAGGTGTTCATTGATCAGCCTGCTTCAGGCGCTGCGTTCGAATTCGAATCGGTGAAGGCGCGGTTGGTTTCGGGGCCCGAAGCAGCCAGAGAGACAGAGTTGCTGCGTCACTCCTTGTCGCGCTGGATGGCGGACGCGAAGAGAGGCGGCCCAAGGCGATCATGATGTGATTTCGCCGGCGCCGCAACCGTGTTCGGCTGCCATTTGAACGACATTTCCCGAATCGAGAGCTTTCCTTCCGGGAGCGCTTCCAGAGGTCCGCGTCTGAAGAGATACAGGCCTCGACCCGCCCATTTTGAGAATGCAGGAACGAACCGGGCAGCAGGAAGAAACCGAGTTCGCTACCGATGCCGTTACCGGAATACCCGAACTCAAGAGCAATAGACCAGCGAAGGCTTTTCACAGCGTTTCCATGAATCGCGGCTTGCGTAGCTTCCCCCTCGGAAGCCAGCTTTGCAGGATGGAGGGTTGCAGTGAATCTTTGGCATAACAAGCGAGTGCTTATCACCGGAGTGGCCGGCACCATCGGTCACGAGCTTCTTCGGCAACTGGTGCGGTGTGAGACCAGCGAGATCATCGGAATCGATAGCAACGAGTCGGAGCTTTTTTTTGTGCAACAGGAATTTGCCCGATTCCCGACCGTGAGGCTCTATCTCGCCGATATTCGCGACGCCTGCCAGCTCGCGCGGCGCATGGAGGGGATCGATATTGTCCTGCACACGGCGGCTTACAAACATGTATTTCTCTGCGAGCAGGCCCCAAGCAATGCGGTGCATACAAATATCCTGGGGACCCAGAACATCATCGATACGGCCGCCGCCCAGGATGTAGAGAGAGTCATTTTCACTTCATCGGATAAGGCGGTGAACCCCACCAGTGTGATGGGCACCTCGAAGCTGATGGGAGAGCGCCTGATCACTTCCGCGAACGCGACTCGCCGCAATAGGAAGCCTATCTTTGCGTCCACCCGGTTTGGCAATGTTCTGGGCTCCCGCGGTTCGGTAATCCCATTATTCGCGCGGCAGATTGCGAATGGCGGACCGGTCACTCTTACGGATCCGCAAATGACGCGTTTCATCATGACGCTGCAGGACGCGGTGCGCCTGGTAATGAATTCTGTGTTTCTGGCCTGCGGTGGTGAAGTATTCATTACCAAGATGCCGATCGCGCGCATCCGGGATCTTGCGACCGTGATGATCGAAGAACTGGCGCCTCGCTTCGGTCGCTATCCGCGGGACATCAGGATCAAGCATATCGGTGTGATTCCCGGCGAGAAGCTCTACGAGGAGCTAATGAGCGACGAGGAGACCCGGCGGACAATCGAACTGTCCAGTTACTTCGTTGTTCTTCCCGCCTTTCGGCCAATCTACAACGTGGTCGCGTACGAGTATCCGCACACGGTGCGGGATTCGATGGATCACGCGTACAACTCCGCCAGCGAACCGGCCCTTTCCCCCCACGAGCTTCGCAGCTTGCTCGTCAATCGCGGATTGCTGGACGAAGCCCTGGAGTCGCTCCCCGTGACCGACCCGCAGCCGCCCATGACGATAGCGACCCCTGACAGCCCGGCGACAGCTCAGTCTGAGCTGTTGCGTGATGGTCTTCACGACCAAGCATTGATCAACGAAGCGTCGCTCACAGCAGCCGACGCCACAGATTGACAGGTGATCCTATGCGTATTCTCGTCTTAGGCGGCGACGGCTATCTCGGATGGCCAACTTCCATGCACTTTGCATGTCATGGCCATGAGGTCCTGGTCGTGGATAACTATCTGCGGCGCACAATCGCCCAGCAGACTCGGTCGGAAGCTCTGATCGCTAATCCGAACCTCCACGCCCGGGCAGAACTGTTCGAAGCCCTCACCCATTGCCACATCGAGGTACGGATCGGCGATTGCGCCGATTTTCGTTTCCTGGAAGAGGTAGTCAGCGAGTTCGTGCCGGACGCCATCATCCATTATGCGGAACAGCCCTCGGCGCCGTATTCGATGATTGGCTTTCCTGAGGCGAAGTTGACGCTGAATAATAATCTGAATGCCACCTTCAATGTCGTATGGGCGGTACTCACACATGCGCCGGACTGCCACATCGTCAAGCTCGGCACCATGGGCGAGTACGGGACACCGAACATCGACATTGAGGAAGGCTGGATCGAGATCGAGCACAATGGCCGCGCGGACAAGTTCTTGTATCCGCGCCAAGCCGGCAGCCTTTACCACACGACCAAAGTTCTCGATACCGACCTGTTGTGGTTTTATGTGCGGACCCACGGCCTGCGCGTGACCGATCTGATGCAAGGCCCCGTTTACGGCATTTCCACCGAGGAAGCTGACCTGGATGAGCGGCTCATGCCTAACTTCCACTATGACGATATCTTCGGCACCGTGGTCAATCGTTTTCTAGTGCAGGCGGCTGCGGGCATTCCACTCACAGTGTATGGCCGTGGCGGGCAGATTCGCGGCTACCTCAATCTGAAAGACACCCTGCAGTGTCTCTCCATTGCAGTAGAGAATCCGCCCCGACACGGCGAAATGCGTATCCTCAACCAATTTACTGAGCAATTCTCGGTCAACCAACTGGCCGAGCGGGTACAGCGCGTTGGCAACGGCATGGGACTCCGCGTACAAGTCCGCGCCATTGCCAATCCTCGCAAGGAAAAGGAAGAGCACTACTATAACCCCGTGCACAGCGGTTTGCTCCAATTGGGCCTGCAACCGCATTACATGACCGACCAGGTCGTGGCCGGGATGCTCTCGGAAGTCATTCGCTACAGGGACCAGATCGACGCCGGAAAGATCCTGCCGCGGGTTTCATGGAACCAGTCTGACGGGGCGGCTTCGGCGACAGCCAGGCACGCCCCTCTCGCACACGCGCAGAATGCGGCCGAAACGCAGCAGTTGGACCTGCCGGCTTCTGTCTCAGCGCTCCAGTGAACGCTGCGGCGCCAGGGGAAGCGGCAATTGGAAGTGAGAGTGAAATGAGAGAAAAGCATAAGCTCTCGATACCGGAAGAGCGTGAATATTCGCCGTCCTCGACGATCCCTAACTCATTGCCTCGGGGCTCGTGGTTGATCACTGGAGGCGCCGGCTTCATCGGCTGTAATTTGATCAAGCGCCTCCTTGCCGACGGAGTGCCTTACATCCGCGTCTTGGACAATTTGTCCGTAGGCGCTCGCAAAGATCTTAATCGCGTTTGCAATTCTTCAGAAATTGAAATCTCCTCACTCGTAACTCCTGTGACGGGAGACAGAAGGAGGTCGACGGAGCACCGAGGAGGGCTTTCACGGCTGACTATGGCCGATCAATTTTCTTCCGGAGGTTTTCACACCTCCTCACCCGTTCACCTCACTGTCGGCGACATTCGTGACGCCTCCGTGTGTCTTCATGCCGCAAAGGATATGGACGTCATCGTCCACTTGGCGGCCAGCACCGGCGTTGCCCCGTCTGTGGAAAATCCTCGGTTGGACATGGAAATAAATGTCGTTGGCACGTTGAACATGCTCGAAGCGGCTCGGGAAAATGGCACAAATCGTTTCATTTTCGCCTCCTCGGGCGCAACTATAGGCGAGTGCCAGCCGCCGATCCATGAAGAACTCGTTCCCCACCCGGTTTCGCCTTACGGGGCAAGCAAGCTTGCCGGCGAAGGCTACTGTTCGGCCTATTACCATACCTTCGGCCGCGAAACGGTTTGCCTGCGATTCGGCAACGTCTACGGACCCCTTTCCAGCCACAAGTCAAGCGTTATTGCCAAGTTCATCCGGCAGGCGCTTGCCGGGGAAGTCTGCGAAATTCACGGGGACGGCGATCAGACCCGCGATTTCATCTATGTTGAAGACCTGGTGGATGCCGTCGTGAAAGCCGCGGGGAGCGACGTTGCCGGAGAGACCTTCCAGATCGCCACCAACAAAGAGCACACTGTAAACGAAGTGGTTCGCATTCTTTCAAACCAGCTTCAAACGAAAGCAGGCTGCGCCCTGCTGACCACAAATATCGGCTCGCGGGTCGGCGATGTGAGGCGGAACTTTTCCAATACCTCGAAGGCGCTTCGACTCTTGAATTGGCGGCCACAGGTTCGATTAGATGAAGGCATTTCCCGGACTCTTGATTGGTTCTTAACGAATGGTCAAAAGGAGGAGGTCGTGAGCGCGATACTGGGGGATCTCGAACAGTGAAAAGTCTGAACCAGTTGGGGACGGGCGGCTATGATGCAATCCGCCGTGACCGCCCGGCAATATAAGAAGGTAACTTGAATGGGCGAGGGTATTACGCGTTATCGAATGGCCAATCCTAACCAGGGGGTTTGGTCGTGTTGAGATGACGCTTCGGAGCGCGCGGATTTGGGGAATCCTTGACTTGCCTGCGGAAGCCGCGCAATAACTGGAACTCTTATCTTGGCTCGTGAAGCAAGCTACAAGGATCAAACCAGCAGCCGTACTAATCGGTGTTGAATATTTCGCCCGGGCTGATGACTGCCAACCAAAACTTAATATTGTGTGTGCCTGTTAAGCGAGAGCGGTCTTTGTCGGTAATGTGACTGCCCAAAGGGTGTGCACCTTGTCTTGTGGATCATCAGGGAAGTTATTGACCAAATGCACACGGGTTTTTAAAGTTGGGGACAGTCTGTGAGCTCGAGCGGAATTAATTGCGGGAGATTTGGAATGAACTCCATGGTATTACCCTATCTACTCTTAGTAGCCTTTACCTCAGGTGTGATGCAGCAACTCGATTTACAAAAGCTGGGACAAATCAACTCTTTTCCCTATCGTGGAGTTGCTGTTCCACTCGTTGGGCCTTTTGATATAAGCAAGTACAGCGAACAAGACTTTGAACGAAGCATACAACTCGTTAAACAACATGCTGACAAGGATATTTGGCCCTGGGTCTTCATGGAACGGTTTATCGGTAGCCCGCAACAATCAGCAGAAGCGCTGCCCAAGAACGCCATGGTGGAGTATTACACCAAAATTAAGGGCATGGACTTATACAATCAGACCGGGGCCTTGGACGATTTTTTCAACCTCTGGAGGATAGCACTGGAAGTCGCGAAAGAGACCGGCTCTCCCGGGATTGTTCTGGATCATGAGGCGTATGGGAATCCTCTTGCCTACGATCTCAACTATGTTGCGCGCGAACAAGGTAAATCCGCGGACGAAGTAGAGCGGCGTCTCCAAGAAATTGGCGCGAGGCTTTTGGACATTGTCGATGAGACCTACCCCGGTGCTGTCATCTGGTGCTTGGATACCGGTCTAGACAGAGACATCCCCGCTCGCAGGCTGAATCCTTGGGCTGCGGCGGAATATAGAACTGTGACATATGTAGTCGAAGGCTTGCTTACGCGGGCCAAAGAAAAACACTCCCGAGTGATTGTGGTCAGCGGGGGGGAGATGTCGCTCTATTATTGTTACCAGTCGTTGACGGACCTGCGAAACAGCGTACGTGGTAGAAATGAGAAACTTGCGCCGGCATTGGCCTCCTACCCCAATCTGCGGGCGGGGGCTCCCATTTCCCTTTGGTACGACGCAAAGCTGCGCAGTGGCTGGATGCTCAAGGGCAAGTGCGGCAGCTCCACTCTGAGCACCATCAATGACTTCGAACCTTTGATTTCAGAACTGCTGCACTCGTACAACTACGTCTGGATTTACGCCGCCGGCGCGGCGCCATATTCTCCTTTTGACCCGGAGAACGCCGCACATTATCACGGCGCCATCGGCGACGTAATGAACACGTTACGCAGTACCGGCACTCATCAATGAGGTCTAGCTCTTCATCGAAGGCCTCGTTTTTCCCGAACGGAATAATATCATCCGCGTATCATAGCCAAGCGGCCAGACTGATCACAGCGACCGCATTCCACCGGAACCCAGATGCTCACTAGCCGTCCCCCAGATCTTGACACGTACTCTGGTCCGCCTCTGACCAAGCCTTCGATATCGGTTAGCGGCGCCGCCAGGAGCATTACCGCCCGCATGTCAACGAACTTTGCGTGGTCAGCGCTGAGCGAAGCCACCGGTAAGGGCCTATTCTTCCTCACCTTTATCCATTTGGCCAGAAGGTTGGGCCCGGCTAACTTCGGTCTCTTTACTCTCGCCCAAACAACCATTTACTATTTTTGGTTGCTTGCGGATCTCGGTATTGTCAATTATGGAATTCGCGAAATTGCCCGGCGTCGCGGTCATGAGAGGGAAATCATTAATCAGCTCTTCACAATGCGTGTGGTCGCCGGCCTCCTTGTATTTGCCATATTTGCCGGCCTTCTTTTTTGCCGCCCCATGCTCCCAAATAAGAGATTGGCCTTTTTGGGTTGTGGTCTCTATCTTTTGACGTATGCATTTTACACCGATTGGATTTTCAAAGGCCTGGAGCGCTTCAAATTTCTCGCCTTTGGCAGTCTTATCTCGTCCTGCTGGTTCCTGATGGGATCGCTCATATTAGTCAAGGGCCCAAGAGGTCTGACAACGGCTGCGCTGCTTTGGTCGACCTCATTCCTTTTAGGAAGTCTATCCCTCCTCCTTGTCCTTCATTATGTCGTAGGCATCAGATTCAGACCTATAATTGACTGGAAGATCTGGTGGACTCATCTCAAAGAGTCGTTGTCCTTTTCCATTTCGAGCGGCCTTTTGGTGCTATATCAATACCTGCCCCTTTTGCTCGTGAGCCGCTATTTTAGTTCCTTCGACATGGGGGTCTTTGCAGCGGCGTATCGCATCGTCTTGACAGCTAATGCGGCGCTGGCGTTGATTGTTCTGTCAGCATACCCAGTGCTCTCCGATATTCACTGTAAGTCCCCCACCGCGTTCAGACGGGTATTCAGAAAGTATATCATTATTTTCTCGACACTCGCTGTGTGTATGGGGCTTGGAGGCGAGTTCTACGGGAGCAAAGTGATCCTTACGTTGTTTGGAGTACAATACACAACGGCAGTACAGCTCTTCAAGATTCTTGTGTGGCTTATTCCACTGTATCTGCTGAAGTCTTCATACGGCCTCGCGCTGTTTTCGAGTGGCATGCAGAAGTTCCATAATATAGCTGCCTTGCTCGGAGTCGGGGCATTATTAGGTATAGCGGTAACTGTTGTGCCTATGAGCAATGTGGCGGGAGCATCCCGTGTGATAGTTATCGCAGATATTTCAATGATGTGTGCGATGGCAGGCATATTTTACTGTGGGCGGAAAGCAATGACAATGACACGCAATGTTCTGTGGAGTTTGGGGAGCGGAGACAAGTGAACATAACTGGATATTATCAGGAGAATCGTATTGGCGTGGTCGAGGAAGCGTTGCCACGGCTTGAGATTGCGGCCGACTTTTTCCATAAGAAGGGTTGCCGAGAACTCCTTGACATTGGAGGAAACGAAGGGCTATTCGCTTCCCTTATTACGAAGGCAGACCCTACGATTCTGGTTGACTCGGTTGACTTGAACGAGGAATTCAGCGCGGTTGCGCAGCGATGGGCTAGAAGGTCGTACGTTTTTGACGCGACCAGTGCGTGGCCGCTGGCTTCTGAGTCGGTCGACGGGGTGCACATGGGTGCAATTATTGAGCATGTATTTGATTACAAAACGTTGTTCGCGGAGTGTTTTCGCGTCTTGCGACCCGGCGGCTGCATGTTTATTTCAACTCCGAATATGGTTTGCATTCGTCACCGGTATGAGGTGTTGGTGGGCAAAATGCCGCTGTGGTACACGCATTTTGCGCATATACGCCTGTGGACGGCTGCATATCTGGAGGAAGCACTTCACACGGCTGGATTCTCGGAGGTTAAAACTTACGGAACATGGTCGCTAACGAGGCCCGGGCTACTTAGGAATCTTCTTCTGAAAATCTCGCCTCTCGTAGGCAGCATTCTGATAGCAGAAGTGGTAAAGCCGGGACGAAATTAGGTTGCGAGTACGTTTGAGACCAGTCGGTGGAGGGTTATCCCCATAGACGGGTGGCCACGAGTCGCCTTGACCTCAACGGGACAGTAGTGAAAGATTGGGGGAGAAATGAACAAGGATTTCTTTGACGCCTACCCTGAAATGTTTTTGAATGAGGGAACGCTTCAACGGATGGATCTAATTAGAAAGACTGTCGAGAAGAGAAGACCCGACACGCTTCTGGACATCGGTTGCGGCGATGGGGGCGTTGGAAAAGCAATCGAACCATATTTAGGTAGGTACACAGGAGTCGACTTGTCAGAAGAACGAGTCGAACTGGCGAAAAGTCGGTTAACAAATGCGACGCTTCAAGTGGCGAGCGCTACCGACTTACCATTTCCAGACGAAGCATTTGATTTTGTGCTCTGCTCCGAAGTGCTGGAACATGTTCCCAAATACGACAAAGCCGTGTTTGAAGCTGTTAGGTGCCTTAAAAAAGGAGGCGTTTTACTGGTTACCACACCGAACTACCATAACCTGACTCAATGGCTGAGAATTGTGGCCAAGAAGTCTTTGAAAGCCATAGGCATCACAAAAAGGAGCAAGTGGTACGATGAACCTGTGCCGATGAAAAAGTTATCCATGCTCTTTCAGCGGAGCTCCATGTTAACACTGGAGAAAGGCACCTTTTTTATGCGTCTATACGGCTTTCCTTCGTTACCGTCACAAGTCAATCGTCTCTTTGGTCAGGTCTTATCTGTGATCGACAGAGTGTGTCCAGCAGGACTATACGCCTATTTTATAATAGAAAAGAAATAATGTTGATTTGTGGTCGATTCGCCATAGAAAGCACGATGAAGGGTGCGATTCCGGTCCTCGACCTTTCTGCCAGCATGGATGGAGGAGGTCTGAACATCGCGAATATGGTTTTGGAAAGTCTGTAAGAATCTTACATCCAGTCGAGGGCTGCAACAGATGCGCATATATTGGTTGGAGAGCACGACATTATCCGAGAAGCAGAGAAGTGGGGGGAGATATCAAAAGCTAAAGTACTTCTCGGACAAATATGAGGTAGTGCTCTCGACGATTCACTCGCCGGACATAAACAGCGCAATACAACGTGAGGTATGTCATAAAGCACTTGTACTTCCTTTAAGTGGCCGGCGTCGGGCAATGACGCTAAGACGCCTGCTTTTGCTGTGCAAGCTTATCGTTACTGTGGAGGACTGCGACATCCTATATACGCCTTCTGACTGGACGCTGTACCTTGGAGCGTTAGTGCAGTTCTTAAGGCGCGCCAAGTGGATCGTAGACATCAACGAAGTGCCGGAACTGCAGTTGGAATGGATGCGATCTGAAAAGCGCCATAACGTGACGAAAGATTTACTGTACCGCCTGAAATTAGCGACAATGCGGCGGGTGATTCGTCGCGCGGATCTTGTGGTGTGTCTTGGGGCGTCGCTCGATGCAGGGTATCCACGACGCCTGACCACCGAATACGGCGTGCCGCCTACAGCCATTCATCCGATGCCAGTCGGAATTATCAGTGAGGTCGTAGATCCCGACAAGTATCCTCATGCGCACGATGAAGCCAGATTCGAGATTGTGTACGCCGGAGCGATTCGCCGAGGCCGTGGATTGGAGAATCTGCTCATCGCGCTAGCAAAGCTGCGCGAGAAGGTTCCCGGTATCACGCTTACTCTCCTCGGGCCATTTTTTGATGAGGTGGAGCGACACGCATTTGACTTATTGGTGACGGAGTTGAAGTTATCTGGCTTACTGGAGTACAGGGGTCACGTAACACATGATGAGAGTCTGCGTTGCATTGCAACCGCAGACGTCTGTGTTTGTCCGTTTCCTAGGTTACCCGCATTGGAGTATGCCTATGCCTTGAAGATTCCCGAGTACCTGGCGATGGGCAAGGCCGTTGTGACAACCGACTTAGAGTGTAATCGTGGACTAATCAGGAACGAGGAGAATGGAATTTTAACGACGAACAACTCTCCCGAAGAATTGTGTAACGCGCTCTATCGTCTTTATCGGGACAGGGAGTTGCGGGAGAAACTGGAGAGCAACGCACGAAGCAGCGTTAAACACCTCGACTGGGAAATGCTCTTGGCCCAGTTGAACGTGAAAATCAGGCGCCTGGCATTACAGCCGTAGCTTCCAATCCCAAATGAATTCAATTGCACTCGCCATTGTCGTATTACTCCTTTGCGCATGCGCCGTATTCTATACGAGCGTCACCTTGCAGAGGCCGGGACGCGGCTGGCTTTTCTACCCTGTCATTCTGGCATTGTTGCCGCTTTACTTTCAGGTAATTCCAATGAATTCCGGGGCGGGCGAGAGGCATGATTATACCGTTGCTTTTTTGCCCATCCTCGTCCTCGGTATTGCGATTTTTTTCACATGGCTGTTGAAGGGCACGACTTTAAGGAGGATTCGGGTGCGTCGAGGGCCTCTTCTGATTCCGCTAGGGGCTTTGTTGTCGGCATGCATAATTTCTTTGATTAACGGGCGGGATATACTCTTCGAGGGCGTGGTGATTGCCGCGTGGGGATTCATTATTCTCCTGTACTTGACCGCATTTAACACGCTAGACGACAAACAAACACTAAAACAGCTCATATACATGTATATCTGGTCCACTGCGTGCCTGGCTATCGTTGGCGTGTTGAAACTTGCAAGCGGGGCGGCGGTCGCCGCCAACGCCTTCCAGGAGGGATCGGGGGGGTTTCTGGAGAAAAATCATCTGGCTTTTATAATTGAGGAGGGCCTTTTTGTAGCGCTTCTGATATCTTTGTCACGCTCCTTCTCTGCCAAAATCCGCCTGTGTTGTCTTGTTTCGTTTGTAGTGCTTTTATTGGGCATGATTTTTTCCCTAAGCCGCGGTGGCTGGATTAGTTGCGCCGGCGGCTTTGTAATTGTGCTAATGTTTGCAGGTATAAGGGGAGGAAAATTCAAAGCAAAGTTAATCCTGGGCGTGATATGTGTGGCCGCTATTTCCGTGCTGGCCTTCTCCGATATTCCCATGGTGCATTCCAGGTTTGTAAGTCTGGACAATGAGGCGGATTATCCCAGAAGGATTCCCATGCTTGAGATGGGACTTTATGAATTTGCGGATCACCCCATCATTGGCGTGGGGATCAGGAACTCTGAGAAGTATTTCTGGGACTACGTCCCGACTGAAGGTGAAAGGTTCTTCTCTCGTAATATGGGGGTTAATAACCTCTATATTCGCATGTTGGCGGAAACTGGGGTGCTTGGATTTCTGGCGTTGCTGTGGGTTTTTTGGGTAATTGTGAGAGAGGTCGTAAGCACAATCCGAAGTCTGCCTCATGGCTCACAAGAGCGTATCCTATTAGTTGGCTTTTCGGCCGGCTTTGTGGCCAACCTGATCCACTTCGGCTTTTTGGACTTGATCTACCCTATTCCGTGGCTATACTTTTTCTTCGGCATCACAATGGCTAAACTATTTCGACCAATGAACATTGGTCGCCATCAGGTCCATCAGGCAATGCTGAGCAGGTACGTTGTTGAGTTACAACCTAAGTTCCGGAGAGGTTGACTGATTTATTCCCATGTCAACGCACATTGTGAAAGTAGCTATCGTCGGCTGTGGAAAAATGGCTTCCAACCATCTGGATAAAGTGCTGCGGAAGGCGCCGCCTTCGAGCATTGCCCTATGCGACACGGAGATTGTAAAGGCCCAATTGCTAGGCGAAATGTACAGCATATCGAACGTTCATGACTCTCTGGATCGCGTAATAGAGGAGTTTCATCCTGACGTTTATCACATCGTCACCCCCCCCGCCACTCATAAGACGCTGGCCGTGAAGTGCATGCGTGCAGGGGGACATGTGTACATTGAGAAGCCCGTCTGCTTGACTGTCAGGGAGTTTGACGAACTCCACGAAACAGCCGCCCAGTGCAGCAAGCTGGTTTGCGCAGGTCATCAGCGACTGTTTGAAAAAGAATTCAGGCAAGTTCAGGCTCTTGTCGCGAAGAAGACACTTGGGCGGATCATTCATGTTCATGCGCACGACAGTGGGCCGTACCTTGAGATGGAGGACCAGGGGCTCGCCAAGGGGTGGTGGAAAGAGTTTACGGGTGGCATGTTTCTGGATCTCCTGCCCCATATCATGAGTGTGTTTGCGGAGCTTGTAAACGATCTCAGCTTGGAGCACGCCTTCATTCGGAACGACAACCAGAAGAGGCCCGCTGAGATGCACGGTTTCCTGAGCTCCACTTCATCTCCGGTCACCTGCAGTTTTCATATCTCCTTCGGCACGAAGTTTTTTCAGAACTACTATCAGATCGAGTGTGAGAAGGGGATTATCGTCCTTAACTTTAGGAACAAGTTCTGGTATGTCCTAAAGAAATCGAAACTACCGGAGCTCGTTGAGCGGTTAAGCATCAATTATTCGGCAGCAACAAGAATCGCCTTGGCCAACAGCCGCAGCATTTTATCGCTACTCGCAGGCAGATATGACCCGCACGAAGGAACCGGGGCGCTCATAGAGCAGTTTTACGAAGCTGTCGCTAAACAGGGTGAAAGCCCATCACCTATGGCGGCCATGCGAAAAGTTGTGGAGCTTTGCGAGCAGACTGTGCGCGCTTCTTTCGCTGAACCCGATTGTAACCGAATGCCTGCGGCTGTAGCGGCAAATCGGCAATCTGATACGGCAGTGGACCTAGTGACAGGGGCGGGTGGCTTTATCGGCAGGCACCTAGTGCGACGTCTGCTCGATGAGGGGAGAACAGTACGAGCCATGGTCCGGCGGCCAGTGCGCGAGGACCACTTCGGTCCCTGCGGCAGGCATAATCTGGAGATATGCGTAGGCGATTTGACCGATCGTAATTTTGCAGCTGCGGCGTGCCGTGGAGTGCGTTCTGTTTATCATCTTGCAGCCAGCACCAAAGGCGACCTATTCTTCCAGACGGAGGGAACCTGTATCGGTACTAAGAATCTGCTGAGGGCCGTAAAGGAGAATGACGTCCACAAGATTGTTTACGTCAGCTCGGTAAGCGTTCTCGACCAGACGAACTTTCCCGGCCATGGAATTGTGGGCGACAATTTTCCTTTGGAGGCTCATCCGCTCAAACGGGGGGCGTACACCTACTCCAAGCTAAAGGCGGAAGAGATGGTGCGGGCTTTTGCGACAGAGCATAACATTAGGGTGGCTATTTTCCGTCCCGGTATCGTATGGGGTCCAGGTTCAGAGCAACTCCTTCTAGAGACCCACTTTAAGCTCGGCAGTCGTGTTTTGATCGTGCTTGGCCGAGCGAGAAAGCGCCTGCCGCTTATATATGTGGAGAATCTCGTGGACGCCTTGATTAGAGCCGGCGATGCACAATTGTCGGACTCGCAACCAATGAACATTGTCGATTTCGATAATCCGTCCCAGCGAACATACCTGCATTTACTGGGCAGAATGGGTGGGAAGAGGTATTTGGGGTTGTTTATTCCGTTGCTTATGGTGACGCCGGCCTTCTGGGCTGCGGAAAAAGCTCTAGGGTTCATCCAGAGGAAGCCCGTGCATGTCTGCTATCAGACCAAGTCCAAGCGCAACCGCGCTACCTACTCAACCGAAAGAGTACAAGCTGTGCTGGGCTGGAAACCTGAGGTTCCGTTCCGGGAGGCGTTGACGCGCTATCTCGAATGGGCCAAGGATGAAGAAAAGACAGGTAGCGCCACGACTATGGTACGTCCTGCCGCGACCACGGCGACCGGATAGAAGCACTGGTCGAACGCAAATACATTCAGCTTCCGTGTTGCAAGTTGCATCCTCTCTTGGGTGAGATTGCCATGAAACCAGAAATGTTCACAGGAGTGGCCGCAGAAGTTGCGAGCTATAGAGAGGAAGAGGCGCGAATTCGCACGGCCTATGCTCACCGTGATCAGAGCGGGAAACGGGGGCTCTACTCCTGGTGGCAACCGGATGTGTTGCTCAGCTACTACCGGATCCAGGCGGTTACCGCAGCTTGTCTTCGCCGCGCCGGGTGGAATGAGCTTTCTCACCTACGCGCCTTGGACGTGGGTTGCGGCACTGGGGCATGGCTGCGCCAGCTTTTGGCTTGGGGCGGGCGGGCGGAGAATTTGCACGGGGTTGATCTCCTCGCCGATCGAATTGCCGCTGCGCGGCGCCTCGCACCCGATGTCGATTACCGCCAAGCCGATGGATGGCAACTCCCGTACGCCAACGCATCCATGGACCTTGTCAGTGCGCACACCGTGTTCTCCTCTATTCTGAATGAGCATGCACGGGCGGGTGTTGCTGCCGAGATGACTCGCGTGCTCGATCCGCACGGGTACATTCTCATTTTTGATTTTCGAATCAGCCACCCGCTGAATCCCGATACAATTGGCATAAGACGACGGGAAATACGCCGCCTCTTTCCCGGTTTTCGGCAATACGCTCAGTCACTGATTCTTGCTCCGCCAATCGCACGCCGGCTTGCTCCGGTCGCACCATGGCTCGCGGTGGTGATAGAGGCACTATGTCCTCTGTTACGAACCCACAATGTGTTTTTACTTCAACGCGAAGAAAAGACTTACCAAGCTAGATGACACAGGTCTATTGCAAGCAACACGTACAATGAATCGATTGTGCGGGTATCCGCAAGGCGTGCCAATGGGAGCGCGGCCCCAGGCGAACTCGGCGCACCTAATTAGGTCGGCATTCTAAAAACAAAATGCATATGGCCATCGTAATAGTCAGCAGCGTGATTGTTGTGGCATATACCTGGATCGGATATCCTTTGACTCTCTGGATACTACGCATGCAAAAATCGCGTGAGGTCCATCGGGCAGCGGCGCTTCCTAGCTTTACCATCCTGATTGCAGCGTACAATGAGGAATGCCATATACAGGACAAACTTGAGAACTGCCTAGCGCTGGATTACCCTGCCGACAAAATCGAAGTCATCGTGGTCTCTGATGGGTGCACTGACAATACAGACCGAATCGTGGAACATTTGGCTGGTGATGACAGCCGTATCCGTCTTCTGCGGACCGGTGGACGAGCTGGCAAGAGCAAAGCGCAGAATTTGGGGGTGAAGGAAGCTCGCGGCGAGCTGCTGTTCATGACCGATGCTGGATCGCGGCTCGATCGCAACACGTTGCGGCTTTTAGCGGCGGATCTCGCGGATCCGAAGGCCGGCTTGGTTTCAGCTACCCTCGAGTTAGTGGATTCTGAGGACGCGATCTCGAAGGGCCAAGGGTTATATTGGCGATATGAGCTATTCATTCGTCAAGCCGAGTCGGATCTAGGCGTGCTTGCCACGGGAAGCGGTGTGGCCCTGGCGATGAAGAAATCGCTCTTCCGGCCGCTCGATCCGATGTACGGTGAGGACTGTATTTTGCCTCTCGATGTGCGGCTCGCCGGCTATCGCGTTCTGCACAACAGCCGCGCTCGAGCTTACGACGCGATGCCCCACTCGGCTGAAGGCGAATTGAGGGCGCGCATTCGGATGACCGCACGCAATTGGACCGGCACCCTGAGCCGCAAGGAGATCCTGAATCCACTCCGCTATCCAGGAACGGCGCTCGGACTTATTTCGCACAAGCTGCTTCGCTGGCTAACTCCCCTGTTTCTGATGATTCTGTTTTTTGCAACCGTCTATGGCGCGACCATCGGAAACCGTGAATACCAGGCCCTCTTTGGCGCGCAAGTATTGTTCTATGTTTTGGCATATGTTGGCTGGCTGCGGTTCCGCACAAGAGGCTCTGGGGGATTATTGGGATTCCCGTTTTCCTTCTGCCTGGCAAACATTGGTTTTTTAGGGGGGTTGTTGATGGTGCTTCGCAGCGAGCAGATCATAGCGTATGACAATCCGGAAGCTCCAGCGCCGGCCGCTCCTATTGAAGGCGCCGAGAGGCTCTAACGTTGTCTGTTCTCATAGCGCCCGCGCCGACGCTGATCGAAGGCGCAGTTCTTCGCGAGGGACTGAGTTGAGCGAATTCATTCCGTTTGCTTTGCCTGACATTGACAACGAAGAGATTGATTCCGTAGTGGAGACGCTACGCTCCGGCTGGATCACGACCGGGCCGAAGACGAAGCAATTCGAGCGCGCGTTTGCGGCTTTTCTCGGTGGGAACCTTCATTCTCTGGCAGTAAATTCCGCCACCGCCGGGTTGCATCTTGCAATTGAGGCGATCGGGATTGTACCGGGCGATGAGGTGATCACTACGGTGCACACCTTCACGGCGACGGCCGAAGTGATTCGATACATGGGCGCTCACCCGGTTTTCGTCGATATCGATCCAAAGACTTTCTGCATCGATCCAGCAAAGATTGAAGCTGCTGTGACGCTCCGGACCAAAGCGATCATTCCGGTTCATTATGGCGGAATGGCTTGCGACATGGATGCAATCCTGGCGGTTGCCAAGAAGCACAACTTGAAAGTGGTGGAGGATGCGGCGCACGCGCTGCCGACTAGAAGCGACGGGCAGTTGATTGGCACGCTGGATACGGAAGCCGCGGTATTCAGTTTTTATGCCACCAAGACACTGGCGACCGGAGAGGGTGGGATGGTGGTAACCCGCAACCCCGATGTTGCGAACCGGATAGGCGTGATGCGACTACACGGTATCAGCAAGGATGCGTTCGACCGCTATAGCTCGCGTAAGCCAGCCTGGCGCTATGAGGTTGTGGCCCCCGGCTTCAAATACAATCTGACCGATGTCGCTTCGGCAATCGGGATCGAGCAGTTGAAGAAGGTGCGCCAATTTCACGCGCGACGCATGGCCCTTGCCGCTCGATACGATGAGGCACTGGGCGACCTGCCGTTGGTATTGCCGCCGCGGCCGACGGATCGCAGCGCCCACGCCTGGCACTTGTACGTGATCCAATTACTCGAATCGGCTGGCAGTTCGCGAGATGAGCTCATCGACGAGATGGCTGCCGCAGGAATCTGTACGAGCGTGCATTACATTCCCCTTCACCTGCATCCCTACTGGCGAGATATGTATGGATTGCGCCCGGAACAGTTCCCGAACGCCACGCGGGCTTTCAATCATATCGTGAGTCTTCCGTTGTATACGCGGATGACGGACGCAGATCAGGATCGGGTCATTTGCGCCATACGCTCCATTCTCCATCGGCGCCATCGGAGCTTCGAGGTGTTTCCGGAGAATGCCGCCGCTGAGGCGTGAGCCAATGCTCCTGAAGCGGTGCATAGACATTGTGTTGAGTATGTTAGCACTTCTGCTAATGAGCCCAATCCTCATAATTGCTGCATTCGGAGTCTGGGCGGATTCGGGAAGACCCATTCTGTTTCGTCAACGGCGAGTAGGGCTGAGGTTCCGCCAATTCCAAATCCTGAAATTCCGAACGATGCAAGTTCAAGTAGGCGGACCCGCCATCACCGTCGCAGGCGATGTCCGCATCACACGAGTTGGCAAGTTGCTTCGCGCTACGAAGCTCGACGAGCTGCCGCAGTTTTGGAACGTGCTCATCGGCGAAATGAGTCTTGTCGGACCAAGGCCCGAGGCGCCCGAATATGTGGACATGTTCCATGACCGCTATCAGCGCATTCTTAAAGTCCGGCCCGGGATCACCGATATCGCATCGATTCGTTTTCGCGACGAGGAGAAGTTGCTCGCAAAAGGCGCGGAGCCGCTGCGCGAGTATGTACAAAGCGTCCTGCCGCTCAAACTCGACTTAGCGGATGAATACATCAGGACGCGCTCGCTACGCCTCGATTGTCTCATTCTGTTCAAAACGCTTCTCGTGATTCTTCGCAGAGTATAAGGCGGCTTGATCTCCATGAATAGAGAAATCTGTACGCTGCCAGAGGTTCTAGAATCCCGCGAATGGCTTCGCCGGTGTCTGATTTGGGTTACCCATTTGTGCCTTTTCGCGGCCTCCGGGGTTATGGCTTTCGCATTACGCTTCGACCTGCGCATTCCGGGTCCGGAGTTCCACCATCTGTGGTTTGCCCTGGCAGTATGGCTGATATCCAAGTCGGTCGTCTTCCGATGGCTGGAGCTGGATCGCGGCTGGTGGCGGTTTGTCTCGATGGACGATCTGGTCCGGATCGCCGTTGGAAACTTCGCCGGTTCTCTTGCCGCGTTCTTTGCGATCCGTTTTTTGGGCTCCCCAGGATTTCCGCGAGCGATCTATTTGCTGGACTTCATCCTCTGCTTCCTGGCCACTGCCGGCATCCGCGCAGCTGTCCGCATCCTGCGGGAAGGTCGAGCGAGCGTCAGCGGAGAAAATGATAAGCGCACACTCATCTACGGTGCTGGCAGCGCCGGGATAATTCTTCTCCACCATATTCGAAACAATCCAAAGTTGCCCTACCACGTAGTTGGCTTTATAGATGATCGGCCAGACAAGCGAGGTTTGCGCATTAGCGGTGTGCTGGTGCGCGGAAGCGGAGGCGAGGTAAAGATGCTAGTGGAGAGGTACAGCATCCAAACGATTCTCGTCGCCATTCCGTCTGCTACTGGTAGCGACATGACCAGGATTCTTCGTTTGTGCCACGCTGCCGGGGCGGAATGCAAAACGATACCTGGCCTGGATGAAGTGATTGAAGGCGACGGTCTCGCGAATCAAATCCGAGAGGTGTCCGTAGAGGATCTTCTGGGCAGGATTCCAGTACAACTGGAAGAGAATCAAATACGCGGCACGCTCGGGGGCAAAGTTGTCTTGGTGACTGGTGCGGCGGGGTCCATCGGCTCCGAACTTTGCCGCCAAATTGCACGATTCCACCCTGCAAGAATCGTAGGGTTTGACGCCGCCGAGTCACCTCTGTTCGAAATCAATCGAGAAATGAGGCAGAGGCACCCTCAGATTCCATTCCACGCAGAACTCGGCAGCATCCAAAACCGCCCACGTCTTGATGAGGTATTCAGTCAATATCGGCCCTCCGTCGTCTACCACGCTGCCGCCTACAAGCACGTGCCCATGATGGAGAACCACGTTTTCGAAGCTGTCACGAACAATGTCTTCGGCACTTTCAACGTGGCTGCCGCGGCAATGGGTTACGCCGTTGAAGACTTCGTTATGATTTCCTCCGACAAGGCAGTCCGTCCCACCAACGTTATGGGAGCCACCAAGCGAATTTCCGAACTGCTGCTCCTCGGTCTGCAGAACGGCTGCACCAAGTTCGTCGCCGTACGCTTTGGCAACGTACTTGGGTCGAACGGAAGCGTCATTCCGATCTTCAAAAAGCAGATCGCGGCCGGAGGACCGGTCACAGTTACCCATCCAGAGATGCGGCGGTTCTTCATGACGATTCCTGAAGCCTGCCAACTCGTACTCCAGGCGGCGGCGATTGCGCAGGGCGGTCAAATCTGCGTGCTGGACATGGGCGAGCCTGTCAAGATCGTAGACCTCGCGCGGAACTTGATTCTGCTCTCGGGGCTACGCCCTGACGAAGACATCAAGATTGAATTCACGGGCATGCGCGCGGGCGAGAAGCTTTATGAAGAACTAAGTTCAATGCTGGAAGATACTGTGCCCACGGCACACGATAAGATTCGCATATTCGTAGGAAACGGCATGCCGGCGAGTGATATCCAAAGCTGGTTAGAGTCTCTTCACGAGATCTGTACGGCCCGCGACACAGCTCGTCTGGTTGTGGCACTTAAAGAAATGGTTTTGGATTACAATCCCAGTACGGATTTACTAAAGCGTGTTATCTTGCCGGCGCCGATTTCAGTTGCCTCAGTATCGATGCATGGATCTGGTTTCCGCGGCCAGCCCGAACAGTTAGACCTTGTATCGGCCCCGGTTGGCGATTCTACCCCACAATGAATCCCGCCATCTACAATCCGTCATCGACAGTTTCCCGCAGCACCCCAACAATGACTTTCGGGGCCGCGAGAACTCCGGCGGGATGCCGCCTGAGCCATCTCCAGTTGCTGGAGGCGCAGAGCATTCATATTCTGCGAGAGGTTGCGTCGGAGTTTGAGCGGCCCGTGATGCTCTACTCCATCGGTAAAGACTCGTCCGTTATGCTGCGTCTCGCGCAGAAAGCTTTTTATCCCGGACCGATTCCCTTTCCCTTGCTACACATCGATACCGGATTTAAATTTCGCGAGATGCTTACCTTCCGCGATGAGGTGGCGCGTTCAATCGGTGCGGAACTGCTGGTTTGGCGCAATGAGCCCGCAATTCGAGCGGGCACGAATCCGATCAAGCTCGACACGAAGCGCTGCTGCGGACTACTGAAGACCCAGGCGCTGCTCGATGGTCTGCGGCACTATAGTTTCGACGCAGCCTTCGGCGGCGCGCGGCGCGACGAAGAGAAATCGCGCGCGAAGGAGCGTATCTACTCGTTCCGGGATAGCACAGGGCAGTGGGACCCGAAAAACCAGAGGCCGGAACTGTGGAACCTCTACAATGGGCGCATCCATCCTGGCGAAACCATCCGCGTCTTCCCCTTGTCGAACTGGACGGAGATGGACGTTTGGCAATACATTCACGAGGAGAACATTCCCGTGGTGGACCTGTATTTTGCCAAGGAGCGCCCGATGTACGTGCGCGGGGACGTGCTTCTGCCCATCGAACAGGAATTCATGGCGTTGCCGGGCGAGAAGCCGCAGATGGTGAAGTGCCGTCTGCGTTCGCTGGGTTGCAGCCCGTGCACGGGGGCCATCCGCTCTAATGCGGAGACGATTCCGGACATTATCGCCGAGCTGATCTCGTTCCGCTCGTCCGAACGCGCCAACCGCGTCATCGATCACGACCAGGAAGGCTCGATGGAAATCAAGAAGCGGGAGGGCTACTTCTAAATGGCGACGCTTGCCACCGAGACATTTCCAATCGAGCAATTCCTGGCGCAGGAGCGCGAGAAGGACTTGCTGCGCTTCTCCACTGCAGGCAGCGTCGACGACGGCAAATCGACGCTGATTGGACGGCTGTTGTACGACACGCAATCCGTGTATGAAGACCAGGTGCGTTGCATCAGGGGCAAGGGCAGCACGGCGCCAGGACAGATCGATTTTGCGCTGCTGACAGACGGTCTGCGCGCTGAACGCGAGCAAGGCATCACCATCGATGTTGCCTGCCGCTACTTCTCAACCGCCCGGCGCAAGTTCATCATCGCTGATACGCCGGGTCACTAGCAGTACACCCGCAATATGGCGACGGGCGCGTCGACGGCGGATGCAGCCATCGTGCTCATCGACGCCAGCAAGGGAGTGCAGATCCGGTCGCGCCGGCACGCTTACATCGCGTCGCTGCTGGGCGTGCGGCATGTGAATGTTGCGGAGAACAAGATGGACCTGGTGGATTACGCCGAAAAGGTCTTCCGGAAAATCCAGCGCGAGTTTGAGAAGTTTCTCAGGGTTGTAAATGACGGCGGGCAACTGATGGAGTTGTATTCTCTGCCGGTAAGCGCATTGCTGGGCGTGAATGTAACCAAGGGTTCTGAAGAAACCCCGTGGTACAACGGGCCGTCATTGTGGGAGCTGCTGGAGTCGCTACCGAGCGTCGAAGATACCGGCAATGCGGCTTTCCGCTTCCCGGTTCAGCGTGTGGTCCGTCCGGACCAGCATTTTCGCGGATTCGCTGGGCAAATCGCCTCGGGGTCGATATCTGTAGGCGACCCAGTCACGGCGCTGCCCTCGGGGCGGAAGTCGCGCGTTGCGCGCATTGTGACCTTCGACGGCGATTTGCAGGAGTCAGCCGCACCACTCTCCGTGACGCTGACTCTGGAAGACGAATTGGACATCAGCCGGGGCGATCTCCTGGTCCGCAGCGGCAAAGAAGCAGAGCTTTCAAGGCGCTTTGCGGCTTCGTTGGTGTGGATGGATCGGCATCCGCTGGATCCGGAGCGTCGCTATCTTTTGAAGCATACGAGCCACACTGTGCCCGTGCGAAAGTTGCGCCTGCGCACCTGAAAATAGGCGATGCCGCCGCGCTGGAGATCAATGCCAACGATATTGATGCTGCAGTTGCCTTAATTTTGGAGCACCTGCGGAACAACGGAATTCTGCAATCATGAGGAACGATGAGCGAATCCTTATTGAGGGAAATAGGCGAGAAGATTGAGCAGGTGAAGGTACATCTGGCAAAGGCCTTAGCGGCGTGAACAGGCTCGCACCGCACCCGCACATCATTGAAAGAGACCGCGATGTTCGTTCTGGCGGGTCGGAAGCAGGTGCTGAAGCTGACGCCGTGAGCTGCGTGGACCTCGCGCAACGTATGGCATGCGTGCCACGAGTTTGCTATCCCCCTGCTCCCACTCTACGAGCGCGGCGATTCTTAGATTGGTTGCGAGCCCTGCACTAGGGCGCCGCTCGATCCGGCCAATCCGCGCTCGAGCCGTTGCGACTGCCTCAAGATCGAGTGCGACATCCACTTCCAACCAGCGCCATCTCTGTAGCCATCGGTCCACGAGCATTCGCACATGCCCTATCTGATCGGCTTTTTCATCGCGCTGTTCATCGCGCTCACAGGCGTAGGTGCGGGCACTCTCACAGTGCCAGTGCTGGTGCTGTTCCTCGAAGTGCCGGCTCCCATCGCTGTTGGCATCGGATTGACGTTTTCTGCCGCGGTTAAGCTGATCCTGGTTCCGGCGCAGATTGCGCGTGGCAACGTGGCGTGGCGGATACTCGGAACCATGCTGATGGGCGGTGCGCCGGGCGTGCTGTTGGGCGCGCTTCTGTTGCGGCATCTCGTCACTGCGGGCGCGCAAAACACGCTATACGCGATTCTTGGCGCTATCCTGATCGGCACAGCGCTCTGGCAGATCGTCTATTCCTTTCGACCGCTGGAGCGAATCGGGCAGCGCAGCGAGAAGCGCGACCGCCGCCCTTTACTTGCAGCTCTGATGTTCTCGGTGGGCGCTGAGGTCGGGTTTTCTTCAGCCGGAGCAGGCGCGCTGGGCAGCGCCGCCCTGTTGAGCCTGACGCAACTTGAACCCACGCAGGTGGTAGGCACCGATATTGCCTTTGGTTTCCTGGTTTCGCTCCTGGGCAGCGGCGCCCATTGGTTCTCTCTCGCAAACCGACCCGAACTGCTGCTGCAACTTATCGCCGGAGGCATTTTTGGTGCTGTGGCGGGAACGCTTCTGAGCACGCGGATTCCGCGCCGTCCCTTGCGCTTCGCGCTGCTGGTGTGGCTGCTGATTCTAGGTGGATGGTTTCTATTCAACAGTTATCACGTCTGGGCCGCCACGCGGTGAGCATCACGGGTGATCGGCCCCGGCATTTTTGAACCACCTCGGATGTAAGTCTTCGGCCAGAATCAAGCTGAGAAGGAGCGCGAAATCGTACGATGACTTCAAGGCCACCGCCGCAGTGGAACAAGGGGCGCCGTGATTGCGCCGGGCGCCGTGTGGTGTTTGCGCGGTTCGGTGTATGCTACCTCACCCCCGCGGCTGGAGGAGTCCATGCGCGGCCCAAGGAAATGGCCGCGCATCGAGTGCGGCGATGATTCAGCCGTCATGCGGCATGACTCGATATATTGGCGAAAGACGGAAGTGAACGATGAAGATTCCATTGCTCGACTTGAAGGCCCAGTACGCAGGCATCCGCGACGAAGTGCTGCGCGCCGTCGGCGAGGTGCTCGACTCGCAGGTATGCATCCTGGGACCAAAAGTCGAGGAACTGGAAAAGAAGGTTGCGGAGTTGTCGGATTGCTGCTTCGCCGTGGGCATGTCAAGCGGGACTGACGCGTTGCTGGCCGCCCTTATGGCCTTCGGAGTCGGCCCCGGCGACGAAGTCGTCACCACCCCATTCACGTTCTTCGCCACCGCCGGTTGCGTCTCCCGCGTCGGTGCACTGCCGGTGTTCGTGGACATCGACCCGCGCACCTTCAACATCGATCCCGCCCGCATCGAAGCCGCCATCACGCCCCGGACGAGAGCCATCGTGCCGGTGCACCTCTTTGGCCAAATGTGCGACATGGACCCGATCATGGAGATCGCCAACAGGCACTGCATTCCGGTGATCGAGGACGGAGCCCAAGCCATCTCCGCCACTTATAAAGGGCGCGAGGCGGGCAGTATCGGCGCCATCGGCTGTTTCAGCTTCTACCCTTCAAAAAACCTGGGCGGCGCAGGCGACGGCGGAATGTGCGTGACCAACGATGCGAAACTCCATGAGATGCTGCTGTCGCTGCGATCACACGGAGCCAAGCCTAAGTACTATCACAAGTATGTGGGCGGTAATTTCCGCCTGGACCCTCTGCAAGCCGCCGTGCTGTTGGTCAAGCTGCCGCACCTGGATAGATGGTCGGAAGCACGACGGCGTAACGCGGCGGTTTACGATTCGCTGTTTGCGGGCAGTTCTGTGGTAACGCCGCACATCAACAACAATTGCGTGAGCATTTACAACCAGTACTCAATTCGGGTGCGCGGCCGGGATGCGTTGCGCAAAGCACTTTCCGAGGCGGGGATCGGGACGGAGATTTACTATCCCGCGCCGATGCACTTGCAGGAGTGTTTTGCAGGAAGATGCCGAATGGTGGGCTCGCTGGAGCACTCGGAAGCCGCAGCCAACCAGGTGCTGGCCCTGCCGATTTATCCGGAGTTATCGAACGATCAGTTGCATTACGTGGCGCAGTCGGTGCTGGAAGTAACAGAGAAACAGCCGTTTAGAAACAAGACTCCCATCGCAGTTGGCTGGGCTGTCAATGGCGAAATGAAAGGGGACCACCGGGCGGAGGAATAAGGGCCAGTAAGAACATCAGTAAGGGATGGGTTTTCGGGGGAGAAAAGGCTCTGGAGCATAGCGGAAGAGCCTTTTCTCCCCCGAAGCGCGTTCGGGTGGAGCAGAGTTCAGCGGTCTGCAGGCGGGTTGCGCTTGCGGCGGCTTTGCTTGAGGCGGCAGCTGTCGCATGCATTTTACGAGACGCGGATTTTCACCTTGTGGGGCCAAATTTTCAATTATTATGACATCGACCCATATTGCCATATTGGAGGCATACGATAGCGTGGCCCGACACCAGCTTTCGTGACACGACAACGAAGGTCGCGTTTGACTCACCCTCTTTTCCGTCGATCTCAAGGGCCCTTTTTCATCGGATCGGATCAATCGCGGGGACAAACTTCCGCTTGAAGTGATCGCGCCGGCTCATTATGGAGCCAAGCTGTGAGATGTTTCCCTATCGGCGCAAATCTGGTCCAATTAAGAGCTGGAATGGGTTCAATCTGGAAATAATAGGCTCTTGGCGCCCAGCCAATCTCTATTCGGCAAAGTGAAGGTCCATATCAGAGTCCAATTCACGGTTGGAAGGAAGGTCGATGCGCATCTTCGCCATGTTCGCCGGAATCATTTGCCTGTGGATCGTGCTTCTCGACGCTTTCCAGACCATTATTTTGCCGCGACGCGCCACGGGGCGTTTTCGCCTCACGCGCATTTTTTATATCTCGACATGGAGGCCGTGGACATTTTTCGCCAGACGTGTTGGCAATTCCCGCAGGCGCGAGACAGCGTTCAGTTTTTATGGCCCCCTGTCGTTGATTTTTCTGCTCGTGGTCTGGGCGGCCGCGATGGTGTTCGGCTTTGGGCTGGTCTTCTACGCGCTGGGCAGCCCTTTCAACGAGGCTGGGAAACAGCCGGACTTCCGATCGGATCTATACGTCAGCGGCACGACGCTATTCACGCTGGGTCTTGGCGACGTGACGCCGGAGACGCAGGGGGCACGGGCGCTCACCATTTTGGAGTCGGGCACGGGCCTGGGATTTCTAGCCGTCGTCATGGGCTACTTTCCGGTGCTTTATAGCGCATTTTCGCGACGGGAAGTCTCAATTTCACTGCTTGACGCCCGCGCCGGCTCTCCGCCCACCGCCGCAGAGCTGTTGCGGCGTCATTCGCATCAGGATGCGGAGCAGTCTCTTGCCGTGCTGTTAATGGAGTGGGAGCGCTGGTCCGCGGAACTGTTGGAGAGCCACATTTCCTATCCACTGCTTTGTTACTTCCGTTCGCAGCACACGAATCAAAGCTGGCTGAGCGCGCTGACCGCAATCCTCGATACATCGGCGTTATTGATCTCCGGTGTCCGCGCACAAGAAGCACGGCAGGCACAGTTGACCTTCGCCATGGCCCGGCACGCGCTGGTCGATTTGACGCAGACTCTTGGGCTGCAGCCGGCCAATAACGCCGCAGACCGCCTGTCTGCCGACCGCTACCAGAGACTATACGATCAACTGTGCCAAAGCGGAGTCGACGTCTGCCGCGACAGCTTTTCCGGTGAGCGGTTGCGCGAGATGCGGAGCCTTTATGAAGGATATGCCGAGGCGCTGAGCCAATATCTCTTTATGCCGCTACCGCCCTGGATAGCCGACCATCCGCACAAGGACAACTGGATGACGGTGCGCACCCTCCGCGCACAAGCTGAAGCGGCTAATCCGGCTTCCTCCGATCAAGGCGCGCCACCGGATCCCGCGTCCCACATCATTACCGCGTTGGCCGATCGTCACCACGACTTCTGAGTTCGGCATGCGCGCCCAGCGTTTCCACGTCCCACTTCCCCTCCTCTCGAAGTGTTTTTGTTTTCAGACACTTGTCAATGTCGACTATGCAAGTGTTTGAAAACAAAGTTGTTGTTTTCTAAGTGTTTGAAAAAAAAGAGATAAACGGATTCCTCTCCGTGTTTTGCACCGGAAAAGGTGCATTTTCGGATCTGGAAGTCGCCTAAAACTCGACGGATTTGCGCTCGTTTGCACTTGGAAACTGCCATTTGCAGGGTTACAGCCTGAAGTGTCCGGGTGCGGCGCCTTCCTGTTCAAAGATCAGCATACCCATTCGAGAGAAATTCCATGAAACGCGAGGTTGCGGAAAAGGGCTTTGAGATCTATGAGCTGAATGGGAAGGCGGCCGGGGAGGGCTTGACAGCACGCCTGAGCTGACGGGAGATCCAATGAGGCGGATTCGGAACGGGCGCGATTGTGGGCGCCTTCCGCCATATTTTGAACAAAAAGCCGGATCTTTTCGTGCGCGGATCAGTCGTTTGCGCATTCTTCGCGGATGAGGAGGCGTGCCCGGCTGACTTTGCCGCAGCATTCTTCAGCCGCCAGCTGCGATGGCGAGAACGCTCGATATCTATGATCGTCTTATGAGGCGGGTATTGCTCTCCTGGAGCAGCGGCAAAGACAGCGCCTGGACCCTGCACAGGCTCCGGGAGGAGCCGGGCATTGAAGTTTGCGGGCTGCTGACCACGCTCAATAGCGAGTTCGACCGGGTGGCAATGCATGGGACGCGGCGCTCGGTGCTCGAGGCCCAGGCGGCTGCCGCCGAGCTGCCTCTGTGGATCGCGCCGCTTCCCTGGCCGTGCCCGAACGAGGTCTACGAGCAGCGCATGCGGGAGGCCTGCGAGCGCGCCATTGCCGAGCGCATCGACGCTATTGCTTTCGGGGACCTGTTCCTCGAAGAGGTGCGGGCGTATCGCGAGAGGCAGCTTAAGGGTACGGGATTGGAGCCGCTGTTTCCGCTATGGAAGAGTCCCACCGATCTGTTGGCGCGCGCAATGATCAATGCTGGCTTGCGCGCACGCATTACCTGCGTCGACTCCAGGCAATTGCCGGCCTCCTTCGCAGGACGCGAGTTCGACGCCAACCTGCTGCGCGATTTGCCGGTGGGGGTGGACGCCTGCGGCGAGCGCGGCGAGTTCCACAGTTGCGTGTATGCGGGGCCAATATTCAAGGCTCCGCTGGCATTGGAGATGGGCGAGATTGTGGACCGCGACGGATTCGTCTTTGCGGATTTTGAATGCGGCCGCGTGCCTTCCGAGCCCTCACGCGAGTCGAAGCGGCAAGCTTCGTCTACGAAGTTGCACCCCCGAATGTGATAGAACGGACGATGAAAACGTAAGGGAAGGTCATCCGCCGATATGATTGGAGGAGGATCGATTGCAGCGTTCGAACATCGAGAGAAGGGCAAAACTCAAGGATTTCCATTCGATGCTTCTTGTGGTTATGTTGATTGCCGGATTTTCGCTGAGCGTAAGAGCCCAGGCGCCGAAAAAAGTGCCCCCGGAAAATCGGCAGCATTTAATCGCGAATCTTCGCGCGCACATTCACCACGTCTTTGTGATCTACCAGGAGAACCGCTCCTTCGACTCCTACTTCGGCTCCTTTCCGGGGACGGACAATCTGACGACGGCTGAAGCGCGGGCGCACGGTTTCCGCCAATATGACTCGATCGGTCACATTTGGATCTCCCCCTTCCTGCTCAATGCCGCCGATACGGGCGACGCGAATCATTCACGCCCGGCGCTGATCGCCAAGAGCGATGGCGGCCGCATGGACCATTTTGTGGCCTGGGAGGAAGAAAGAGCTGTTGCCGCTTTACCTATAGGGCGGCAGCGCGCCCGGCAGGCGGCCATGCTGACCATGGCGCACGAGGATTGCCACACGATTCCGTTTTTGTGGATGTACGCGCACCGGTTCGTTCTTTACGACCACATCTTTCAAGCCATGTATGGGCCGTCGACGCCAGGCAACATCGATCTGATCGCCGGCCAGACCGGTCAAACCCAGGCGGCGCGCCATCCCGACGAAACTTTCAAGTCGTCAACCTCCGGGGTTGGCGAGCCGGTTGTGGACAGTGTAGCGCCGAATTTCGGCCCGTATTCGTCTTCAGCCGAGGCAAGCGACGTTCACGAGCTTGACCAGGCCTACGCGACGCTTATGCTCTCGCTTAGCGGCCGCAATGCGTCGCAGGTGAAAGCCGACACGAACGACGTGAAAGAGGATATTGGCGAACTGGCGAACCTGAATCATCAGGACGTGCCCTGGGCGTGGTATCAGGAAGGTTTCGGAAACGGTGAGGGCAACAACCATCCCGCCTATATTCCCCATCACAACGCGCCGCAGTACTTCGGATATATCCGGCAGAATCCTTCGATGTGGAGCGGCGAGCACGACCTGCTGGACT
This sequence comes from Acidobacteriaceae bacterium, assembly GCA_030041305.1. Lineage (GTDB taxonomy): Bacteria > Acidobacteriota > Terriglobia > Terriglobales > Acidobacteriaceae > Telmatobacter. Next base: position 1,362 of record JASHOC010000309.1, on the reverse strand, counting down.
TTTTCCAGGTAATGGAGAAGGCAAAGCTGCCCGATAAGAGCGTGGCTTTCATCAAAGGCGGACGCAGAAACCCGTTTGGATGGAAACCAGCGAACCCGTTAGCACAAAGCGTTCTCGGCGACGACGATCACCCCGGCTACTCCGATTCGCAGCTTTCCGAGTCACTGGTGGCGGAGGTGGTGAATGCTGTGGCGCGGAGCCCGTATTGGAAGGATTCGGCGATTATCGTGTTGTGGGACGATTCGGCGGGTTTTTACGACCATGTTCCGCCGCCGCAATTTGAGCCCTGCCCGGATAAGCACCCGTGTGGGGACGGACCGCGCGTGCCGCTAATTCTGATATCGCCCTATGCCCAGGCAGGCGGGGTGGTTTCAGATCCCGGCGACCACGTTTCCTTCGCGAAGTTTCTCGACGTGCTCTTCGACCTTCCTCCGCTGGCCTCACTACCCGATGAGAAGCCATATCTGCCTGAGGGCCCGCGCGACGCGAATCCAAGGTTGACTGATTTGCTGGGAGGATTCGACCAGGCGCGCCTGGATGGGACGAAAGCGCCGATACCGGCCTCCGATGCGGAGATTCCAGATGACGTGGTCAATCACTTTCCACCAGCCATGACCTGCGAGGACACGGGCGTGACGCCGGTGATCATTCCCGGTGCGTCGCTGGTCCCGCCAAAGGGATTCACCAATCCGGCGCCATAACGCTGGCGTGCGCCGATGGCAGGAAACACGTCGGTTGGCTATCAGCTCACACAATGGAACTCGTCGACCTTTGCCTTCGCAGGAAGAGGCCATTTGAGTTGCTGTTCCCCCCAGACCATCGGGGTTCGCGCAGAAAATTAAATCCGGGCGGCAAGGAGTATTCCAGCATCGTCCTGACGGTCTTCCGCGCCAGCCCGGACTCCCCGGCTACCGCACGCCGGTTCTTGCCTTCAAAAAGGACCGCCCCGCCGCTTACGCGTATCCAGTTGCACCATGTACATGCCTCCGGTGTTCCACGACAAACAGGTCTCCTTGGGTACCGAACTCGGCAGTGAACCTTGTCCGTTACTTCTCAAAGCCCCTCGTTGTCCGCGAAACCAGAATGTGGCGGCGGCCTACTTTTACTCCGCCACGTTACGCCGCTAGCGCGACGCAACGATTTTTGCTCCGGCGCGTATACCTGCCCCGTCAATCTCGGCAATCCGGCCGAGTTCACGATCCTGGAATGCGCGCAGGCGGTGCTGGAAGTGACCGGATCGAAGAGCGAACTGCGTTTTGAGGCGCTGCCGGTGGACGATCCCACGCGGCGCTGCCCGGATATTGCCAAAGCGCGCGCGCTTCTGGGATGGCAGCCGCGGGTCTCGCTCGAGGAAGGGCTGAC
>JASHOC010000003.1 GCA_030041305.1 Acidobacteriaceae bacterium | reverse complement strand
CACGAGGCCCGGGGAAAAGAAGAACGATCGTCAGCAAAGCCTGTTTCATGCCGCCGGTTCCTCTCTCATCGCCATGCGGTCCGCGATGCGCGCACCATCGTCGAGCAGGCTCTTGAACCCTTCGCGAAGCAGTAGGTGCCTCCGATCCTTTTCCGTCTTGGCCAGGAACGGAAGCAGTACGTCCCGTTGTTCCGCCGTCACATGATCGGTCCCAAGCAGTTGCAGTGCATTGGCGAAATCGATCATCTCGGAAACCGAGGGCGGCTTTTCGAGTGAGTAGTTGCGGAATGAGAGCGCGATTCCGGCCATCTCGCGGTGAAACTTCTGATTAGCTTTCGATGTGCGGCTAGCGATGATCTCTGCTTCCCGCTCCGGAGTGGGGTGTTCGACGCGAACGTAGAGGCTGCGCCTCCGGATCGGATCGCCCAGCCTTCGCTCCTCGTTGCTCGTCAGCACGACGAAGGGAATACTTCTTGCTGAGACCGTACCGAATTCGGGTATCGACAGCTGCCAGGCGGAGAGGATTTCAAGCAGCATGGCCTCAAAACCGTCGTCTACCTTGTCCAACTCGTCAATGAGAAGGACACAGGGCCGTTCGCATTCGAGAGCGCGCATAAGAGGACCCGGGCGAAAGAATTCCCGCCCTTTCAAGTTCGCCTGCACGATCTGCCAGCTCTCGTGCTCACCCCGCGAGAACTCCATGTAGAGCCGTTGCAGGCTTTCGTCGAATCTGCCGATGGCCTTGTCCTCGGTCACCCCGCGGTAGCACTGGAGCCGCTCGACATGGGTGTTCGCCGCCGCAGCGACCGAGATGGCTAGCTGGGTCTTCCCCGAGCCTGCAGGCCCTTCAAGCAATAACGGCTTCCGCAGCTTCGCCGCCAGAAACACCACCTGGACCATCACCGGGTCGATGAAGTAGCCCGTTGCGGCCAGTTTGCCAGCAAGATCGGTGATCGAATCAAACATTGCCATGCCCTCGCCCTTCGGCTGGAATTGATGTCACGCCCAGCCCGCATTCAACTGTTCGACCACCAACCGAAACGCGCGATCCGAAGATTGCCTGGACCCAAACATTCGCCAGCGATGTAGCCCCTAACGTGGCAAAGAGGACCAACAGTCCGCAGTCCCAGATGTCTCCAGACCATGTCTTCCAGATCGCGGCGCTTGAGTACAGAGTGACGGCCGCATTGAGAAGCGTCAGCAATATCGCGCTGATGAGATACCATGTGCGCCCCTTCACTCGGGCCTCCTCGAATGCCAAGTCAGCATGAGGCGGCTTCAAAATTCGGTCAAATCTGCGGTCTATACAGGCGAAGATTTGCCGCCAGACATGAAATGTCGGCGAATTTGACCCATTTCGGGTCGGGACCCATCATGCCTGCGTCTGGAAGCCCATACACCGGATTTGAGAGCGAGATGCGCGCCTTCCCCATCCCAAGCACCCCGCCGGGCGATGAACCCCGACCCACCGGGCCGGCCAAACTTTTGACCGTCCGGGATCTATGCGAGGTCTTCGGAGTCACGCCCGGCTGGGTCTACACGCGGACCAAGAGGGATGCGATCGACCCCTTGCCGGCGGTGCGCCTCGGGCTGCGCGGGAAGCGCTTCGATCCGGACAAGATTTCCACTTACATCCGCCAGCGGGAACGGCATCCCGTCAGTGCTACGCTGGAATCACCCAGCGGAAGTGCCCCAATCGAAGGAAAGGGGCATTTCAAATTGAAAAGAAAACGAGTCCAGACCGGCAGTGTCCGGTTGCGTGAGGACGGCGATCCAGCCTGGTGGGAAGGCTTTTACCGAGAGGACATCGTCACTGAGGCGGGGAAGAAGGTGCGGAGACGCCGCGCCGTAAATCTCGGCACAGTGAAGGAGTTTCGCTCGAAGAAGGCCGCCCTGCAGAAGCTGGCCGTCATCCTTGAACCGATTAACAAGGCGAAATGCAGTCCGAAGATGATGATGAGCTTTCGAGGTTTCATCGCAAAGTACCGCACTCTCAAGCTGGCGAATCAGAAGGGCACGACCGTGCACGGATACGAAACCAATATCCGCGCACATTACCTTCCTGAGTTCGGCGACAGGCAACTGTCCGACATCTCTCCCGAGGATGTGCAGATTTTCATTAACCAGAAGAGGCTCGAAGGAAAGGCCGTCCAAACTCTGAGAAATCTCAAGTGGGGACTCAGCTCGATCTTCGAGTCTGCGATCAAACACGGGTATGTCACCTCAAATCCTGCGGCAAATGCAGATCTTCCTCCCGACGAGGTCAAGGAAGATCCCGACCTTCCCACTGGGAACCAGTTGTCCCAGTTGATCGAGAGTCTGGAGGAGCCGTATGCCACGATGGTGTACCTGTTTGCGGTGAGCTCGATCCGTCCGGAGGAACTCGTCTTTAAGTGGCACGACCTGAATCCGGAAACCAGGGACCTCAAAGTGGTGCGGGCCATGAACAAGGGCAAGCTCCACACGCCGAAGTACCATCGGGGTACGCGCCCCATCCGGCTGACGGAAGCCGACGTCGAGCGTCTGCTCTCCCTCATGCGGAGGAGGAACGCACTGGATGACGATTGGATGTTTCCCAATCGCATCAAGAAAGCCGGCAAGAAGATGAAGCCCGGCCCGATGCGGTATGAGGAGATTCTGGCGCGGAAGATCCAGCCGGTCGCCGACCGGCTCGGCTTACCGCATATCACCTGGCGGCTGATCCGGCACTGGGGATCGACGCAGATGATCGGGAACAAAGTGGACCCCAAGGTGGTACAGCAGCGGCTGGGCCACTCGCGCCCGGACATCGTGATGCGGCACTATGCTCACGCCCTCGATGAAAGGGCTGACCAGGCGGCCGGCCTGGTCAGCGATCAGCTTGGGTGCCAAATTCCTGCCGCATCTGCGGTCAATCCGGTGGAAGCATGACCGGTTTTCCGCTTAACGGCAGCTAAACGGCAGCTATACGTTTGCTGCTTTGCTCTAAGTTGTTGAGGGATTTGGAGGCGCGGGCCGGGATCGAACCGGCGCATAAAGGTTTTGCAGACCTCTCCCTTACCACTTGGGTACCGCGCCCTGGGCTGCATGCCGCAACGTGGGCCGACCGGGAAAACGCGATGTGCGATTTTACCGGGCGGCCGGGGGTGGAGCGGATTGGAGCGGGAGACGAGACTTGAACTCGCGACCCTCGCCTTGGCAAGGCGATGCTCTACCACTGAGCTACTCCCGCTTAGAGCAAGTTCGAGTATACCGGGCGGGCAAAACGGGGTCAATCTGCGGCGGAGGGGGGTTCGGCCACGGAGGCGGAGGACCCGAAACCGGGCGCGGAAGGGAGGGCGCGAGGGCCTCTTTCCTGACCTACAATCTCGCCGTCACGCAGGTGGAGGATGCGGTCAGCGATGGCCGCTGCCTCGGGGTTGTGGGTGATCATTAGAGTGGTCTGGCCAAGGTCGCGGTTCAACTTGAGCAGCATGGCAAGCACGGCATCGGAGTTGTTACTGTCGAGGTTGCCGGTGGGCTCGTCGGCGAGAACGATGGCCGGACGGGCGATGAGGGCACGGGCGATGGCGACGCGCTGTTGCTCGCCGCCGCTCAGTTCCGCGGGGCGGTGTTCGAGGCGGCCACGGATGGAAAGAAGCTCGGTGAGGTGATCGAGGAAGGAGCGGTCCATCGTCTCCTTGCGGCCGCTGACGGCGTAGGCGATCTCGATGTTGCCCATGGCGGTGAGGGTGGGCAGCAAATTGAACCTCTGAAAGACGAAGCCGATGCGCTGCTTGCGAAGGCGGGTGCGCTCGGCGTCGTTAAGGCTGGCGAAGTCGACGCCGTCGATGATCAATTTTCCATGGGTGGCGCGGGTGAGGCCGCCGAGGAGATAGAAGAGGGTGGATTTGCCGGAGCCGGAGGGCCCGACGATGGCGAGAAATTCGCCGCGCTCGACTTCGATGGAGACGCCGCGCAGGGCAGCCACCTTGACTTGGCCCGAGGCGTAGACCTTGGTGAGGTTTTCGGTGACGATGATCGGCGGCGATGGGGGTGACGGCACATCTGCCATTGTACTTGGGGGGCGCAATGCGGGCGGCTGCACCCGATGGGTTTATTGAAAACCAGAAATAGCTAATCCACTGCCTACCCCCCACCCCCCATTCTGTAAGCAAATATGCTGTTTTCAGCGACTTGCGCAGCGCGATCCCGCGTAAATATAGGAAAACACGTCATTTACTCACAGATTAAGGAAAACAAAAGAGTTAATGGGATTTTCCCCAGCCTTTGCGCCGAAAACCGCGCATTTTATCGAGGCTAAAAGCCGGCTGATTGTTGACGAATTGCCGGTCGTTTTATGCCGCCAACCGACATCTCAGTGCTGCCAGCCCTTAAATGGCGAAGGCGGCGGCTTTTCGTCGGTCAAAGATCAGAATAGCAATTTGGCGGAAATAGCATGTAAATTGGAGCTGAGGCGCAAATGCTTAGGGATGAATGGCTTGGAAGAGCAGGTCGGCCCGGAGGGGCTTGACATGGCGAGGGCGGGCGGCGTGGAGCTCAGCCGACGATGCGCCCGGGAGCGGATCCCTCAGGCTGCCGCTCTCCGTTCCTCTCGGCAAAAAAGCGCCCCCCAACTTCTCGGCGCTGAAGGGCGCCCAACACAGAGCCTGTAATCAACTTACGGCGGTTCTCCAATTCCCGTGGAGTTTTGAGGGGCGTGCCAGGTGGCGTTTTCTTGGGAAAAACGCCACTCAACGTTCGAGGTTCTGCTCTACACCAATTGGAGAACCGCTATAGGGACAGGCCGCGTTGCGAGCGAAAATTCGGCCAGACGAGGCCGAGCCCGCAGGCTTTGGTGGCTCCAAGGTCAAGGGCGAGAACGACGTATGACTGGATTTTCGCCGCAACCCTCCGGGACGGGGCCAATTTTCCCGATTTCGTTGTCGCTCGTCGCTAGCAGACACCCGATATCCACCCCACGGACGAAGAGCACGACCGTGGGGGCCCCGGTATGCGTCTCTCCTCGCTCGTAGAAATCAGAAAGTGGGGTAGCTCCCTTAATACAGTAGACTCAAGATATTGTGGTTCGCGCGTCTGAAGTTTCAAAACAGCTTGATTATCCAGGCACTTGGCAGCAGTTTCGCGCGTGGTTTCCCGACGAGCAATCGTGCGTTGCCTATCTGGAGCGGCTGCGTTGGCCGACGGGTTTTCGCTGTCCAGGATGCGCTGGCGA
>JASHOC010000308.1 GCA_030041305.1 Acidobacteriaceae bacterium | reverse complement strand
GTCATCCGGCTGCGGGTAGGTTAGCGTGGAGTCTTTGCCGGGCAGAGGCTAGGGCACAGGTGCTGAGAACCAAAATGTAGCAGAGATGAGTTTCTCTTCTGTTGGCCGAACGGAGTTCCGAAAGTCGAGAAAGGGCCTTGAGCTGTCGGGAGACATTTCCGCGCAGCGCAGGCGCACGAGGAAATTCGAAGGGAACCGTTGACCATGTCTCTAGACGCCCGCGGCGTCGTGGGCGCCGATTCAAACTCGCTCCAGCACCTGACGCGACTGTTTCCTGCGCCTGACATTCCGGAAACGACGGCCCGCCCTTTCCTCTGCGATCCGGTCTCCCTCACCTGCCCGCCACACCCACTCACAACTCCTGAGCAAAATCCTCTGATTTTTCGAGACCAGGTATCGCGGGGCAAAAAACTCGCATTCACGTTTCGTCGCCCTTGGCGCTGACCAGCTCTGGACGCCGCCAATGGCTCCTCGGTTTACGGCCGATTCTCGCATAGGAATAGTTGAGTTAGGCGAATTTATATCGCTTCACGATTAGCTCGTATAGAGATATAATGGAAATGGATGCAAATCGAGGCGCCGGCCACGCCGGCGGCTGAAGAGCAATGCGACGTAACAAATCCAGTGGGTTGTTTGAGGAGCTGGCGCATTTCCGCCATAAGCTGCGGAAGTTTCTGCGCTTCAGCGAGGATGCGGCGCGCACCTGCGGAATTACTCCGCAGCAGCACCAGCTCATGCTGGGAATCGCCGGTTTTACGGGCACGAGCAGGGCCAACATTTCGGAAATTGCCGAATTTTTGCAAGAGAAACACAATTCCGTGGTGGGGCTGGTGGATCGCGCGGTGCAGAGCGGACTGGTGCGGAGAGCCGAGGATGCAGAAGACCGGCGCGTGGTCGTGGTAACGCTGACGCAGCGCGGTGAAGACATTCTCAAGAGGCTGTCGCTGCTGCATCACGAGGAAGTGAAGCGGCTGCGCCGGGACTTTTTGAGTGGGGAAGCTGAGCCACACGCAGAGCGGACAAGCAGCCGAGGACGGGAGCAAAGTCGAAGTGTTGAACACTCCGCTAATTGATCGGACAACAAAGCGATCAAAGAAGAGAAAGGTAAAGGCGCACAGAGGCAAGGGACTTCTCCACCATCCGCTGGTGCGCAGGTATGCGCCGCTCATCCACGAGGATCTGACGGCGGTCTATGCGCGCGATCTGCGCAAGTGGCTGGTGATCGCGCCCATCATTGGGGTCATCGCCGGCCTGCTCACCACCGCCATTGCCATCGTCATCCTGAATCGCATGTGGCCGCCGATTCTCCGCTACTATCTGCGCCATCACTGGGCCATGCTCCCCGGCCTGCTGCTGGGATGCATCGCGACCGGGCTGATTATGCAACACCTCACGCCCGACCCCGATGAGCACTCGACCGAAGAGATCATCCGCAGCTATCACGAGCACCAGGGAGACGTAAATATGCGGCCGTTCCTCGCCAAACTGGCAGCGGCCGCCACAACCGTGGGCTTTGGCGGCAGTGCGGCGCTCGAAGGGCCGAGCATCTACGGCGGGGGCGCGATCGGGTCGTGGTTGTGGAAGCAATTACGGCGTGCGCAACGATTCAGCCTGGATGCGCGCGACCGGCGCATCATGCTGATCTGCGGCGCTGCCGCGGGCATGTCGGCGGTGTTCCGGGCGCCGCTTACCGGCATTGTGTTCTCGCTGGAAATGCCATACAAGGACGATCTGGCGCACGAGGCGCTGCTGCCGTCGCTGATTGCGTCGGTGGTGTCGTTCATGACGCTCAGCTCGTTTCTGGGCAGCGCGCCGCTTTTCGACTTTGCCGCCGAGCCATCCTTTACGCATCGCGATCTGCTCTGGTGCGCCCTGCTGGGGCTGGCGATTGGCCTGGTAGGAATGGGGTTCGTCACGACATTTCGTCGCGTGCGCGCTTTCTCCGTGAACTGGAGCGCGCCGCACTGGGTCAAACTCTCGGTGGGCGGCGCGCTGACAGGCCTATGCGGAATGGCGTTCGTACATCTTTATAACGGGCCGCTGATCCCTCTGGGACCGAACTACGAAGCCGTGGGACTGATTCTGCAGCATTCCTACAGCTCGGCGGAGCTGGTCACGTTTGGCCTGTTCAAGATGGCGGCGACCATCTTCACCCTGGGCGCCGGCGGAGTGAGCGCCATGTTTGTGCCGTTGTTTCTGACCGGCGGTTCGCTGGGCGTGGCGTTTGCGCAATCGGTGGCGCACAGCCCGGCGCTGGGGCTGTATGCAGCGGTGGGCATGGCTTCGTTTATTGCTGCGGGTTATAAGACGCCGCTGGCGGCCGTGGTTTTCGTAGCCGAAGCCACCGGCGGCCATGCCTTCATCATTCCCAGTCTGATCGGGGCGGCGGTTGCCTATGCGGTCTCGGGCGACGCCTCGGCGTCGGGCGATCAGCGGCTGCATGAGGTCGTGAAAGTGCATGCTCTGCAGGGCATCAGCGTAGGCGAGGTCATGCAAGGCGACATACTCGCCGCGCCGGCCAGGCTGAGCCTGCGAGAGTTTGCGGCTACGCTCTCGCCGCACACGCGTCACGAAGTGTTTCCTGTGTTCGACGGCAAGACCCTGATTGGCGCCTGCAGCGTTTGGGCATTGAGCCATGTGCCGCCGCAGGAATGGCACACCAGAAAGATACGCGATATTACGCGGCCCCTCGTGGCCCGAATCTCTCCGCACACGCCCTTGCCCGAGGCGTTGCGGATCATCTTGCGAGAGGACAGCGAACCGACGCTGCTGGCGGTGGAAGAAGATCACAAGGTCGTGGGTATTTTGACCAAGGGCGACATTCTGCAAACGCTGATGCTCCCTCACGTTGAGAGCGCCGATGAAGAGGAGATGGCGGCGCCGAGACCGGCGTGAGGCAAGTAAAACTTGATATGGGAGATTCCCTATGCCCGGCTTATCCGCTTCAGAAGCCGACGACCAACTGGAACTGACAACCGAAGAAAAGGGGCAGTTCGGCGTTGCGTTGGAGCCGCAGGTGGTCAAGATCTGCATCTACGCCCTGCTGGTGGGCTTAATCGGCGGCCTCGTGGCTCAGGGCTTGCTGGAACTGATTTACTTCTTCACCAATCTCTTCTTCTACGGTCGCATCTCATCCGCAATTAGTTATCCGGCGCACAATCATCTTCACCTCTGGGTCCTGCTCATTCCGACGGTCGGCGGCCTGGTAGTTGGCCTGCTCATCTACTTTTTTGAGCCGACGTTGAAGGGCCACGGCATTCCTGAAGCAATGGAAGCGGTGCTTTTCGGTCACAGCCGTATGCGTCTTCGCGTGGCGATTCTCAAGCCGCTGGCGACGGCGCTGGCTATCGGCACGGGCGGCCCGTTCGGCGCGGAGGGGCCGATCATCCAGACCGGCGGCGCGTGCGGTTCGCTGCTCGGGCAGGCGCTGGGGTTGAGCCCCTACTATCGGCGCGTGTTGCTCGCCTCAGGGGCCGCCGCCGGCATGGCGGCTACTTTTACGGCACCCCTGGCGGGCATTCTGGTGGCGGTGGAATTGCTGCTATTCGAAATGCGCGCCCGGTCTTTTATCCCCGTTGCGCTGGCTTCTGCGGTAGCCACAGGAGTCCGTGTTTATTTTGTCGGCTGGGCGCCGCTCTTTCCAACCCCGGAATTCAAAATTACCGGCACAAACGAGTTATGGCTCTTTGCGTTGCTGGGCGTTCTGATGGGCGTGGTGGGCATCATCATGATCCGGGTGCTCTCCTGGCTTGAGGACTTCTTCGACGATTTGCCCATCAAATACGTCGCCATCTGGTCCCCCGCCATTGGAGCGCTGATTCTGGGCGTCATCGGCTACTTTTGTCCGCAGGTTTTCGGCACCAGCTACGACACCATCCGCGACATGCTGAACGACCGGCTTAGCGTGGGCAGCCTTCTGGGAATCGGCTTCGCAAAGTTCTGGGCCCTGGTGATTTCGCTGGGTTCAGGAACAACGGGCGGAGTCTTTGCCCCCTCCCTGGTCGTCGGCGGCGGTCTGGGCGCCGCGTTCGCCGTCGGATGCAGACATATCTTTCCGCATCTGGTCAGCGATCCGGCTTTCTACTCTCTGGTGGCCATGGCGGGCGTGTTCGGGTGCATCGCTCGCGCGCCTTTCACCAGCATCGTGTTCCTGCTGGAGTTAAGCCACAATCCGAATTCGCTTTTGCCCCTGATTGTCTGCGTCATGATTGCCGACGGGGTAGTACGGCTGTTTAGCCGCGACTCGATTATGACCGTCAAGCTGGTGAAGCGCGGCCTGATCGTGTTGCAAGACTATTCGGTGCCGGTGCTCATGCGGGCCCGCATTGACCAGGTGATGCGCAGCGAATTTCTGGTTCTCGGCGCCGACGAGGAGCTGCGCGCGGTGGTTCAGAAGCTGGCTCCGAGCAATGTCAATTTCATCCCGGTTGTTGATCACGATGGCGCCTTGATCGGTATCGTGGAGGCGCACGACCTATTGCGCATCGAACCGCCCGATCACCATTTCACGATGAAGGAGTTAGCGCATCAGGATTACGTGCTGGCGTTTCCCGGCGAGACGGTGGACCGGGTACATCGCAATATGATGCTGAAAAACGCGGAGAATGTCGTAGTGGTGAAGTCCCAGCGCGATCTGCGCCCTGTAGGAGTAGTGCGCGCCAATGACATCCTGCAACTGCGGCGTTGGCTGCTGGTGGAAGAGACTGGAGAAATGCGGCGGGAAACTCTGGACAAGCCCAAAGAAAGTCCGAGCCTCAAGCTCGGTTAGCCCCATAGGCCGGGCTCGCCCGATTATTCGCTAACCGGAGACTATCTTGTTTGCGAGAACCGATTTTTCTGGTTACATTTTGCTTGGCCGCCGCTGCAATTCGCCACAATTCGGTTACGGAGGGGGTTGTCGAATATAATTGGCTCGAGTATTTGATAGTTATTGAAGAACACCCGCGGAAAGGGATTTTACTTATGCGTAGCGTTTCTCAGCGATGTCGATAGCGCTGTTCAGGAGCCGGAATCCATGCGGAAGCTGCCGCTGTCGCAGGGTTTCGGAAAGATGATCTCGAACGCTTGAATGGCCAAGAGCTGGCGCTCATAGAACCGGGACGCCTACGACGATGGAGCACCAAACGCGGGTTTACGAAAATGTATTCGAAATGATGCCGAGCGAGGAGAACCCCACCCCGCTTGTGCGCATCAACCACCTGAATGTCCAGACCGAGTTTCCGCTCTACGCGAAGCTTGAATGGATGAATCCTTTCGGCTCGGTGAAGGACCGAGCTGCCTGGGCGCTGCTGCGCGACCTTGAAGAACGCGGCGAACTGAGCAATGGCCGCGGCCTCGTCGAACCGACCTCGGGCAATACCGGCATCAGCCTGGCGGCTTTGGCGCGCGCGCGCGGACATCGCCTGCTGGCCATTGTGCCCAACAAGGTTCCGCACGAAAAGAAAGTGCTGTTGAAGATCGCCGGCGCCGACCTGGAGATCGTCTCCGACGAACTGTGCCCTGCGCCTGGCCTGGGCGACGGCTCGATCAACCTGGCCAAAACCTACGCCAAAGCACAGAGCCACAAGTACGTCATGCCCAATCAGTATGAAAACGAGAACAACGTCGAGGCGCACGTCAAAACCACGGGCCCCGAGATATGGAAGCAGACACAAGGCCGCGTCACGCATTTGTTTACCTCGCTGGGCACCTGCGGCACGGTGACTGGCGTGGGCCGGTTTCTGCGCGCCAAGAATCCGAAAGTCAAGATCATCGCCGTGCAACCCACGGAGGGTCACGATGTACCGGGCTTGCGCAATGTTTCCCAGCTCGAGGTTTCGAAGCTCTTCGATTCCTCGCTCATCGACGACATACTCGAAGTGGATTTCAACCTCGCCTACACGCGCGCGTTGGACCTGTGCCAAAATGAAGGCTTGTTGGCCGGTCCGAGTTCGGGCCTGATTCTCGAAGGCGCGCTGCAGATCGCCGCTCGCGATCAGCGCGGCTTCGGCGTCATGATCTTCCCCGATAACATCTTCAAATACACCTCCAACATGGTCAAACATATCCCCGCACTTGAGCTTCAGGAGAAAAGGTGAGGAGCTTATGACAAATTACGCGCATCCCGAAATCCTGGTCGATACCGACTGGGTGAAACAGAATCTCGGAAAACCCGGGATCAAACTTATTGAGGTCGATGTGGACACGAAAGCCTACGACGCGGGCCACATCGCGGACTCCATTGGCTTCAACTGGCAGAGCCAGCTTCAGGACCAGGTCCGCCGCGACATCATCAGCAAGCAAGAATTTGAAAAACTGCTGAGCGCCGCGGGCGTCTCTCCCAGCGACACGGTGATCCTGTATGGCGACAACAACAACTGGTTCGCCTCGTACGCTTTCTGGCTGTTCAAAATGTACGGCCACAACGATGTGCGGCTCATGAACGGAGGCCGCGTCAAGTGGCTCAACGAATCGGATAAGGAACTGACCGCTGAGCCGACCAAAGTCACCCCGACGCAGTACCATGCCAGCGAGCCGGATCTGAGCTTGCGCGCCCTGCTTGCCGAGGTGCTTAAGGTGCAGGCGGAAAAGCGTCAGAACCTGGTCGACGTGCGCAGCCCCGACGAATTTTCCGGCAAGGTCATCGCGCCTCCCGGAATGACCGAGACGGCGCAGCGCGGCGGCCATATTCCCGGTGCCAAAAGCATTCCCTGGAGCACGGCGGCCAACCCCGATGGCACCTTCAAGTCAGCCGATGAGTTGCGCAAGATCTATTTGGAGGATAAGGGCGTGGATCCCCAAAAAGACACCATCGCCTATTGCCGCATCGGCGAGCGGTCGAGCCACACCTAGGTTGTGCTCAAGTATCTGCTTGGCCTCCCGAACGTGAAGAATTACGACGGGAGCTGGACCGAATACGGCAGCATCGTCGGCGCACCCATTGAAAAGTGAGATGCGGAGGACGCCGCCTGTTCTGGGCCGCCCGCGCAATCTGCCTGGGAATGCGCGGGCAATTTGAATCGAGGGGCAATTTCCGCATCCTCACCGATGATCGTCGAACCGGGGTGTCCTCTCGTTCCATAGCGCACGGACCGTGAGAGTCCCGGCAGGCGGGGATCTTTCCGCAGGAATTTCGATTGGGGAGTTTTCGGCGGCGAGTTGCGCCTTCCGTGATGAAGGAAACCTTGCCACGGAATACAACATGATGGGAATTCAAATAGGCGCCAAACCGGACAGCGGATTCGACGATCCGATCGGCATGCTTATGGATTGTCATCGCAGGATCGAGCGCTTTCTCCACATCCTGTGCGTGGTGGCCGATCGAGCGCAAGGAAGGGCTTTAGCGGACGACGAAACGGAAGCCGTGAAGTCGGCGCTCCAATACTTTCGCGAGGGGGGAAAGCGGCACAATGCTGACGAAGAAGAATCCCTCTTCCCCAGGCTTCGCGCAGAATCAGCCTCCGCGCAGGAGCCGGAGTTGGCCACGCTGGAGAACGACCACCGCTCCGCCGACCATTTACATGGCCAGGTCGAAGATCTCTATTCAGCTTGGATTGCAACAGGCCGGCTGAGCCCAGACGAGGAAGCGCGCCTTCGATCGGCCGCGGGGCAGCTTAAGCGCCTTTACGACGAACATATTCGGGTGGAAGAAAAGACGGTCTTCCCGTATGCCGTGCAAACACTCGATGCCGGAGCCATCGCCGCCATTGCGTAGGAATTTCGCGCCAGACGGGTATAAGCTTCCCTGACAACGATGGTTCGACGTCAGACCCGCGATGACGAAGAATGCGATGCTGTAACCCGCCATCAAAGCGACAGCCATTAATGTCTCCTCTTACCACGATCCCTCCTTGCCGCCGTACCACCAGACGAGGCCGAGCGTGGCCGTATCCTGATGGTTGGCCGGGGCCGTAGGATTGCTCGTCACAAAATAGGGAATATTGGACCAGTCGCGCCGGTATTCCAAAAACGCATCGAAGCCGTCGGCGAAGTTGTACTTGTACGTGGCCGTGACTTCCTTCAGATCCTGTGAAGCATTGCTGAAAAGGCCGTCTGTGTCGGAGAGATATTCCGAGCGCGCCGCCAACGCCGTGCGCGAATTGAGCTGGTATTGCACGTAGGCGGCGCCGCCGTCGACATGCGACGGGGCGGAGGACTCGCCCGGCGCGGCATTGGCCCATTCGCGCGTAATGTAGTAATCGCCCTCGCCCGCAAGTGTCAGCTTCGAAGTCGCCTGCCAGGTGGCGTAGCTGTCAAAGATTTCTGTCTTGCCGTTGGGTGCGGGCGTGATCGGCGCTTCACACAACCCGGGCTGAACCGGAACCGAACAGTTCGTTGCCGGCGTCGTGTCCGGATGCTCCTGGCCCAAGTAGTAGTTCACCGTCCAGCTCAGGCTCTTAGCCGGTGTAAGGACATAGCCGAAGAGCTCATCCTTATAACCGTTGGTGGGCTCCGACTGATTCGTGCCATTGTCGACCCAATAGTTGACGGCCAGCTTCTCATTCACCTGATAGCTGGTGCGCAAGCCTTCGTGATAAAAGGGTAGGAAGTAGTAATACCAGGAGCGCGTGTAGTTCATCTGGTCCTTGGTGTAGTTGCCCTCGATGCCCAGCGAGCTGGCCCACTTGCCCATATCGATCCGGAAGCCATGGCCAACGGGCAGGAGGTAGGAGCCGTAGGCCTGAAAAATATTGCGATAGATGTCCGGGCGGGGTTCGTTCGCAGGGTTGCCCTGCAGCGTTTCGGTTGCCTGGCCGAACTGCAGATCGACC
>JASHOC010000307.1 GCA_030041305.1 Acidobacteriaceae bacterium | reverse complement strand
GGTTCCACGCAGGTCCATCTTATCGGCGACGAACGCTGGGGTGGCTATCCGGCATGGCGGCGGGAGAACGGCGCGGGGCGCAACCGGCGCAACGGCGTTCGGGAAGTTACCGATGAGATGGCGCAATCCTTCGCGGACCACGAATCCGCACGGCGCACGAAGGTCCAGCACACCAAACGCATACGCGTATTGAAGCCGATTGCAGTCAAGCCGCAGGACGTTCATGCCGTTCCCTTCATCAGCGATTCCACCATCCGCTTCGAGATGTCCATCTTCGGGGCTGTGATGAATTATGCCGTCAAGAAACGGTATGTTCCTGCAAGCCAGCGTTTCGATGAGCGCCCGAAGCTCAAGACGATGCGGCGCGACGAGTTCACTCTGGAGGAGTATCGCAAACTCCATACAATCGGGCGCAAGTGGATTGGCGAGGCGGACAAGCCTTCAAGCGTTTGGTATCGTACCGTCACCTACAACATGATTCTGATTGCCTGCAACACGGGCATGAGACCAGCGGAGATGAAGAATCTCCGCTGGCGCGACATCATGCCCGCGAAAGACCGTGAGGGCCGCGAGATCGTTGTGTTGTTCGTGCAGGGCAAGGGCAAATCGCGCAAGCTGGTCGCACCCAAAAGCGTTGGAGATTATTTGGAGCGCATCCGCACAATCTCCAAAGCCACGGCACCGGACGACAGGGTGTTCACCACCATCACAGGCCGGCCTGCGAAGATGCTGTACAGTTCCTTGATTGCCGATCTTCTGAACGAAGCGAATCTGCGCGAAGGCACACAGGGTGTTCCGCGTTCGACGTATTGCTTCCGGCACACGTATGCGACGCTGCGCTTGCAGGAAGGCGTAGACGTGTATTTCCTTGCCGAGCAGATGGGAACATCGGTCCACATGATTGAAAGCCACTACGGACACGTGAACACGATCAAGCACGCCGACCGCGTATTGCAGGGAATGGCGGGATGGGAACTGCCGCAGGCCGACGATACCAAAGCCAAGGCGTCGAAGGCGGCAGAGAGTCACGATAAAGATAAACGAGGTCAGCGCCACAGGCCGCGCTGAATGGTAACCTCCCGAAGCCGTTCTTTGCCGGAGCCGCTGGCGGAGGCTCGCGTAGGGAGGCAATCGTCCCACAGTCCGGCCCGGACGCACTTCGTTGTTTTGATTTGCCGCTGCCCCGCCGGGGCGTTCTTAGCGGCGAATCCCCGCGCACGGGCCGCCGCTGGCGGCGATCTTCGTGCGGCGCTGTTGGCATTATTCGCACGCCGCAAGGCCATGCGGGTTCAATTCCTTCAGCCCGCACCACCCTGATTCCTCAGCGGCTAGGATGGTATTGGGGCAGGAACCGGCCCCAATACAGCTCGGAACCGGGCCATGTACCGGTGATCATTTACATACGAAAGTAAGCAGCGTTGTCCTCTTATCATCAGGTCTCTCGTCCTTGCATACAGAGACTCGGAACATGCTCTCCGCGTCTAGTCGGGTTGGCTTCTTCGTCCTTCGGGGGTGGCGCGCCGTCTTGGGCATGACCCGTACCCCGGAACAAACCCATGCTAATTCTGTCGGCCGGCCCGACTTGGATTGACCCTTCCTGTCCGTTGATAGACTTCACAAAACTGAGATTTCGTTCCGTCTAA
Source organism: Acidobacteriaceae bacterium (assembly GCA_030041305.1). Lineage (GTDB taxonomy): Bacteria > Acidobacteriota > Terriglobia > Terriglobales > Acidobacteriaceae > Telmatobacter. The sequence goes on along the minus strand of JASHOC010000307.1, from coordinate 21,951 downwards.
CTCCGGTAATAACGCCGGCGGCGACGGCAGCCGCAACCGCTATCGTTCGCATACGCTTCGTTGAACTTATATCCCGCCTCCAAGATCACTCGGCCTAAAGCGTGTCGTTTTGAGCGATAGGCGATCACAGCGCGTCCCCTTGACTGCAAGCGTCACATCAGATCCCGTCAACGCCGCCCAAGGACTTGAACGCCAAAGCAACTGGGAATTTTCTTCATTTTTGCCTCCAAAAAGTTGACAAAAATATCGACGGGAGCCGTTCAACAGAACGACGCAAGGAGGCGTCTCCCAAAATGCCGAAGCCTATTGCCCTGTTTCTTGCACTCGCGGCAGTGGTCGTTGTCGCGCTGCGACCGGCAAATCGAGTCTTTCCAGGCTGAGTTTGTGCCGAACGTCGGCTGCTGATCGCCTCCCGTATCGCGAGCATCATGCAGGCTAAGGACCACAAGAGCGTTGTCGAAATGCGGGAGAAGGCTCAATTCTTCAGAGAGATGGAGGCCATGTGACAACGGCAACGTCGCGGTTGGGATACGACGCCCTCGCGCCACCAGCGGTGCTCGGTGAAACGATGATATTCTACGCCCTATCCTCGCACAAATGGTCAAGCGACGATGGGAAACGCAAAATGACGCCTACAGCGCCACATGGGGACGCCGAGATCGACAGCGACCGGTTGATGGATCGCGTCGCGGCGGACGACGACTGCCTGGCATTTGATGCGCTCTGCGCCCGCTGGGGCGGTGAAATCTTTACGTACTTCCTGAGGCAGACCCGCGAGCCTGGGCCTTCTGCCGACTTGACACAGATCACGTTTCAGAAGGTCTGGCGAGGCCGCACCCATTGGCCTCCCTTTCGCGCTCAAGGTGGGTCCTTCCGCCCCTGGCTCTACACAATTGCAAAGCACGAATTAGTCAACCGATCGAGAGAGGAAAACAAGAACCCAGCTAAGCCCGGCGCACAGGACCCCAGCATTTCTCTCGGACCGATTGCGGAGATGGGTGCGACCATCGAGAAGATCCTGATCGATAACGAGATTCGGCGGCGGATAAGGGCCTGCATGGGCCGTCTCAGCACGGTAGAGATTGCAGTGTTGAAGGCGAGGTTCTTCGAAGATAAGACTCTGGAGCAGATCGGTGCGGAGCGTTGGCCCGAGGACCTGCGTGAGACCGCAATTACGAGAGCCAGGCGCATCTTGATAAAAGCCTTGCACAAGATGAAGAGATACCTCGCCGCGGAGGGAATCGATTCCGTTGTAGAGATGACTTCATCGGAGGAAGCAGAAGTCGAAGATGAGGAGGTCTCGGAGTGGCTTATCAACTAGAGAATCTCTTAGGCGAGTTTTTTGCGGGTGAGGAATTTGCTCGCGTGACGGGTACAACTTCGCACTGCCTGTCTTTATCCGTTATCGCTGATGCAGCCGCTAACGGATTGACCCCGTCGCAATCGGAGCATGCCGCGCATTGCCACCGTTGTCTGCACGCACTTGCCCTGGCGTTTGGCGATGAATGTCCGGGTGGATCGCTCCTGGCCGCATACGCGGCCGGGCGACTTCCCATCGCGGAAGCAGTCCGCCAACACATCGACCAAGACGATTGTGCGTCTTGTCGAACTGCCCTGTCGGAGATTTCCCGAATTGCCGCTGCACCAACGCCGGAAGGACCGGAGCAAACTCTCTCAGAAGAATGCGCCCGCTGGCGCAGTCGCTATTTGAAGGCGATACACGATCTGACGGCAAAGGGAATAAGCGGCGTGGAATCGCTTCTCGCCGGGGCGGCTGCCGCGGTCGAGGTCACAGTGGATGCTGCCCATGGTGTTGCTCGAATCCTGAGTGAACCGGCTGAGGCCTGCAGAGATCCATTGGCTCCGATGGGCTTGGCGTATCCGGCCGGCATTGCATACAGATCCGGGGGGGACACATCCAAAACTGGGACTCAAAGTTCCGCTCTGTTGTCTGGTGCTGATTTGCCCACGGTCAGGATCGCAGCTGATGCCGAGCGTCAACAGATCAAGATGCAGTTCATGGGCGGTACTCCTCCACCAGTCGTATTGCTCATTCCGATGGACGAGGCGCTGCCCGTGACCATTCGCCGGCCCGAGCCAGCCGGACCAATACATCAAGTATTGTTTTCCGACGTTCCGGCGGGGGAGTGCCTAATCGCATTGCCACGCGACAAGAAATCTGAAAAATAACGGGCGGAGTCCCGTTCAAGGTGATGGAGGTTGAAACGACACATCATGAGCTTCTGGAAGAAACTCTTCGGACCGAAGGCGGCGGGCGAGGTTCACCTGGCCGAGAAAGCCGAAAAGAAACCTGCGCCACCTGCTCACAGGGGTGAACCTGTCAGCGTGGCGGTTCTTGGCGAATTGAAGGCCGATAAGAAACCAGTGCCGCCTGCCAACAAGGGGCTAGCCCTACGGTGCACGGGCTGCCGGCAAACCTTCAGGCTTGGCGAAGATTCGGTCGCCGTTTCTATGGAGTTCGCCCTCCAGTTGGCCTCTAAAGCGGTTGTTTTTGGCAGCGGGACGGGACCGGCATCCCGAGAAGATTTGGTTTCGAAATTGAAAGACGAGCCAAAGGGGGCGCTGCAAAGCGCGCTAGACCGGGGGCGGCCGAGCCTCGATCTAATCTTGGCGAGCTTGGCTCGCGGGGAAGATCGGACTTGGAGCTGTAAGGACTGCAACACGGTCAACTCGTATTCGCAGTCTGACCGCAACGCATCGGAGCCTGCTCGCTCAGATGTTGAACCGCAGGCCCGCAAACCGGTGCCAAAACCCGCGGCCAGCGCGGGACCGCAAACGAAGTCAATCTTGGAAGCTGTCCACAAAGGCAGTTTAGAAGAGGTTGCAGACTGGATTAAATGCGACCCTAAGTGCGTGAGCATGCGAGAGAACGACTACCTTGCAGCCACACCTCTGCATATTGCCGCCACCCAAAGCCAAAGCCAAATAGTCAGTACCCTCCTTACGAGTGGCGCTGACCCGAATGCTAAGGACGGAAATGGTTGGACTGCATTACACTTTGCTGCCGAGAGGGGCAACAAAGAAATCGTGGCAATACTCCTGAAGCATGGAGCTATCAACTGCAATAACAGGCAGTGTTCCACTCCAGCTGAATGCGCGGCACGGAAGGGCTTCAAGGAGGTCGCCGACCTAATTGTCAGTACACCGAAGGCTGCTCCCAGGAAATCGATCCATGAGGTGGCTCGGGACGGCGATCTTACTGCGCTTGACAGAATGCTAGCCGAAGATCCCGGCTTGGTCTCGTCTTTAGACGAAGACCGCGCAACGCCACTACACTCTGTGGGAAGCGCTGCTGCTGCGGAGTCGTTGCTCAAGAAAGGCGCTAACCCCAACGCGACAAACAAGCACGGCGGTACTCCTTTACACCTTGCAGCGATGAGCGGTAATGAGGGGCTAGTATCTGCGCTTCTCGCAGCTGGTGCTAACGTAAACGCGAAAGACAAGGAGGGCTGGACTGCCCTCAAGTATGCGGAGTACGAAGGATTTCAACATATCATTCAATTGCTTCGTCAGAAAGGCGGCCACTAAAACCATCCGCCGTTCTTAGGCAATGGTGGCCGCAGCCGGTAACCTTTAACTCGGTGTGTTCGTGTACAGGTCTTGTATAACGAAAACCCCAATGGATGTGTTTTTGTGATCTAAGGGCTTTGTTTCACAGACTCCAATCGTCCAATCGAACAAACGAGTGATAAATGTTCAAGATGTTCACAAAAGCCACGGAAGCAACGCCAGCATCAACGACGGTTAGACGGACGGCGGAGGGGAGTATGACCTGCGACATTTGCTCCGGCCAACTCGCAGCTAATGCCCGGCGTGCCGACGGTGCGCCTTCAAAATCGGTGTAGAGCGGTGATGGAGATCGAAATGGGAGTACGGATCGAAGGGAACGAGAAATTTGGCCTGTTCAAGGATGAACTTGGCGTTGTACGGGGCCTGTGGTTCGCGGAGTATGCATCAACCCAAAATCAGATGCGTATGCGGATGGTCTTGGCCCACGCGAGAAACGAGGGCGAATTCATCGAAGAGGACGATGCCCTGGCTCTTTACGCAGGCCATGTCGAAGTTCTGCCCACCGAGGGAATTGGTGGTTACCTTGTAAAGTTCCCGTCCGCGCCGCGCGCACCGGTCGCTGCGGATGCCGCGCGTTACGACGGTTCGCCACGGGATTCGCTGGTCGACGACCTGCTGTCGTCGGACCGTCGGACACGTGAGACGGCGTTGCTTTCGGCGCGAGCGATGGCAAACAAAGGAGACCGGAAAGGCTTGGATGCGTTGGCGAAAGCGATCAGGGTGAAAGCCGGCGATCCGAGAATTGAACTGCACGAACCGGGCTTTGCGTTGCGATCCGCCGATGAGTACGCTCGTGCGCGCACCACGCTCGTCACGATTGCGAGGCGCCGATCTATTTGCAAAGAGGCCAAGACTGTGGGCCAACTCATGGGAATGATCGACCTCCAGGACGGTACTGCGGTGCGGGCCCTGCTCAGCGCACTCCGCGAAGCAGGTGGCGATGATCAGGTTCTCGAATTTCAGCTTGTAGGAACGCATCTGCAGGCGGCTGCCGGGTATATGAATTCTGTTAAGTGAGTGCTCACGATGTGCTTCGAGATGGAGGGTCACACCAGTGCCCACGACTGAGCAGCGTGCGAAGGAGCTTTTAACCGCCGGGGCGCGCGCGCTTCAATGTGATGATCCCGAATACAATCTAAAGGCCATCGAGTATCTCGACGAAGCGGCGACGTTCTTTACGGACCGGGCGTCTCCAGTCGAATGGGGATTGACCCAGGCGCTGCTTGCGAGCGCGCTCATCGTCGCCGAGGGTGATCGAAGCGTCAACCTCCGAAGGGCAATCGTCTGCGCGGAAGGCGCGATTCGGGTTTTCGCTTCGCGGCCGGACGCTGCGGACACCTGGGCGATGGCCCATTATAACCTCGGGACCGCGCTAAGCGAGATTGCTTCGGACGAGCCACAGGCCAACCTAGCGAAAGCTATCCGTTGTTTTGAGATCGCTGCCTGCGTCCTGACCGAAAACCGGTCTCCTGCCGAGTTTGCGATGATTCAGTACGCCCTTGGGAAAGCCACAAAGAGGATCTGCGCGGCTGCGGCATCGCCTCGCCTCGCGCGGGCGATCGAGTCCCTCGAAGCGGCACTACTATTCTACAGCAGAAATCAGTTCCCGCTTCAATGGGCGGACATCCAGTCACAGCTCGGAGGATGTTGGCGTCAAGTGCCGACCTCCGAGCGCAGGCTGGCTTTACGGAAGTCCATCGAATGCCTATCGAGCGCGCTTCAAGTTCAGTCTGAGGCGCTGTTCCCTTACGACTGGGCTGAGACCAAGGCTGCCCTCGGCGGTGCCCTAAGCGAACTGTCGACGATCGATCTCAACGCGGGTGATCCGCAGGATGCCGTCGCCCACTATGAAGACGCCCTTCGCGTTTATCGGCGAGACCGTTTCCCGGAGAAATGGGCGGCCGTACAGACTGAGATGGGCAACATCTGGATCGACGCAGCCGCAAGAAACGACGGTGACTCGTCAACGGTGATTCAACGAGCGATCGAGAAGTTTCAGATGGCCCTTCAGGTCTTTACGCCCAATCGAGTCCCCTTTCTTTGGGCTGCGACGCAGCATTGTTTGGGATCTGCTTACCTGGAGCTTGCCGACACAGCAGCGGTACCCAGCATCGACAAGGCCCTTTCTTCCTTTGAAAAAGCCCTGACTGTTCTGAACGAGGATCAGTTCCCTCCACAATGGGCGATGGTGCAAAACAGCCTCGGGAATGCGTGGCGTGCTCGTAAAGAGGGCCAACGAGCGGACAACCTGGCAAACGCAATCCGTCATTACAAAGCGGCTCTCCGTGTCCAGACTGAAGAAGATAGTCCTCAAGAATGGGCTCAGACAATGTCCAACCTGGGAGAGACATACCGAATGCTTCGGACCGGTGACCCGATCGCAAATCTCCACCAGGCCATAGAGTGCCAGGAGAACGCATTACGCGTCATTTCCGAGCCGACGGCTCCATCGCATTGGGCCCGAATTCAAAACAATCTGGGGGCCGCATGGTCTGAGTTGCCGATCTCCAATGACGGCCGGTCGTTAAAGAACGCGATCCGATGCTTTCGCATGACGCTGCGCGTCTACCGTCCAAATCGCCAGCCAGACAAGTGGGCCCGGACCTATAACAATCTCGGCGTCGCTTGGCGTTCAACACCTCTTGGCAACCGTGATCTGAATACGAAGCGGGCTATCGTCTGCTTCCGCCGCGCCTTGAAAGTGTACACAAGAGAGAAATACCCGTTCTATTGGGCTGGAACCAACCACAATCTTGCCTTGGCGTGGGCGCAATTACCATCCGGCGACAGGACTGAGAATCAACGACGGGCTGTGGCCCACCATGAATTGGCCCAAACGGTCCAAACCGAAGAAGCCTTCTCATACGAATGGGCCTTGACCATGAGCAGCCTCGGCGACGTGCTGGATGACCACCCTGCTCGCAGTGCTGCGGACGTTCGCCGGGCAATCGAGTGCTATAGATCTGCGCTACGGGTTTTCACGTCCGACGTATTCCCGAGGGAGTGTCGGCAAACGCTGAACCGGCTGTCCAAACTTCTCTATCGGGAAGGTGATTGGATGGGCGCCCTTGAGGCGAGTGCAAAGGAAGCTGACGTTGTCGCGCAATTGGAGAGAGACTCGACTGACGAAGACCGGTGCGGTCAGTTGATCGCGACGGCCGTGCCGACCTACGATCGAGCCGTGCTCGCGGCCTATCGCGCTGGAAAACACTCGGCCTGTCTCGAACTCACAGAGGGCGGCAAGACCCGTTCTTTGAGTAACCATTTATGGCGACGCGACGTCCGCCCCACCGGCGTGTCCTCCGAAGAGTGGCTTAAATACCATCGTCTAAGGGAAGACGCCGCCGAGGCGGCACGCAGCGTGATCGTGGCTGTTCAGTCCGACCGCGTGCAGGAGCCCGCTGTCGCCAATCGCGCGCAACGGTTCCAGGTGCTCGAACGAATCACCGAACTTCGGAATGCTGCCCGGCGCATGGAATCCACATTTCAGGCGCGCGACCCGGACTACGTACCATTCGCGCCAACACTGAAAACCGAAGAGATTCAGTATCTGTGCCGCCTCACCCAGGCCGTAATCATCAGTTTCAGGGTCACCGACGAAGGGACCTTGGTGTCGTTGGTCGGACCGGGCGATGGCACAGGTGCGGCCCCCCAGGTTACCTTTCTTCCCGAGTTGACTAATACGCGTGTACGGGGCTTCCTTGCGAAATGGTTGACCGCCTATTACAACCAGAACACGACACAGGTAATTGGACCATGGTTCAGCTTCGTTGACCAGGCCTGCAACGAACTCCACGAAATGCTTATGAAGCACGTTGGCGCGATGGTCGATGCCAGTCCGCACAAAAACATACGACGCCTCGTAATCATCCCGAGCCAAGGCCTTTCATTGCTGCCTCTCCATGCGGCTTGGTGGATCGAGGGACAGACGCGCCGCTATCTGACCGACGAGCGCGAAATCGTGTTTGCTCCAAGTTGTCAGGTGTTGAGTCGCTGTCTGGCACGACGGAAATCCGTGAGCACCGAGCCGACCAGCCTTTTCGCGGTGCAGAATCCAGACGGGACCCTTCAGTTTACCGATTGGGAGGTTGACGGTATCAAGACGTTCTTCCGCGGACCTCAGATACGAAAGGGGCCGCGAGCAACAAGAGCCGAAGTTTTGGCAAACGCTGGCGCGGCCGAGGAACTGTATTTCTCGTGTCACGGGCTTTTCGACATGGCCGCGCCGGAGAAGTCCCACCTGCGACTTCATGGCGCGGATCGTCTCTTTCGCAATGAGATCGTAGGCCTGGATCTGCGAAAGGTGCGACTTGCTGTTCTTAGCGCTTGCGAAACCGGCCTGAGCGATGTGAACGACCGAGCGGATGAGTATATCGGCTTGTCTTCCGCATTTCTCGCGGGAGGGGCGCTGTCCGTCGTCCCTACGCTCTGGGCAGTTTGGGACTTCTCTACAGCGTTGCTCATCAGGAGGTTTCACGCGAATCTGTACGAGAGGCACTCCCCTCCGGCCCTCGCATTATCGGACGCGCAGAAGTGGCTCAGAACGCTGACTTACGATGATGTAGCGACGATACTGCTTCAAAACCAGCCTATGCTTTCGGATGCCGCGATCGCGCAGGCCAAAGGGTTTGTGTCGCGGCTACGTCAAGCGGGACCTCCCCCCTCCGCAAGTGACCTTCCCTTTGTCTTAGCCGAGTTAGGCGAGCGCCCGTTCTCCAATCCGGTCTTTTGGGCTGCTTTCCAATGTGTGGGGGCCGGATGGTAGAAATGGCGGGAAGTGTCGATTCACGCTGCATGGCTCCCGGTGCCGTTGACGCGGGGTCTGAGCGTGTCGTGCCAGAGCGAAAGAAATATGAAAGTACCCGACCTCTAGCGCGTTCTTATGGACGAGAAGGTCGTGGGCGCTGTCCCCGTCGGAATAAGCGAAGTGGTGGATGACCGACAGAGCGATGCCTTTCCTTGCCCAAGAGGAAAGGCAGGCAAGCGAAAAGGAGCAGACGAATGATTGAACAAGTAATGCAGTTGGCGAACCAATTCGAGATAGAGCGAGCGCGCCAACTTTGCCGCAAGTGCCTGACTGAATATGTGACGCGGGCGGTTCTCGATCCCCCGGCGAACATGGAGAGCGATATCGCTATCCTGATTACTCTCGTCAAGGAGTTCTCGGACAAACCGCCATCGTTGGTGATCCCTCACATTCAGGGGATGTCGTTGATCGGCAGCTCGCTGGCTGGCAAAGTGTTCGTCGATGTTCTGCGAAACGAGGAATGAAGTCTCTCGATTTGAATGTTGCTGAAATGTTGGGGCAAGTTTCGACCCTGCGGTTCGTTGTTGGACGGTGCGGTGCGGGCGGGGCTAGCAAGTTCGACACAAGTTTTTAAACGGGTATCGGATCGTGGCAGAGGAGTATTTTCATGGGCATTTTGAATTGGTTCAGCCGAAAGAAGAAAGCATCTGGAGTCGGCACTCCCGATAAACCGAGCGGCGCCGCTTCGCAGGACCACGGCCCTCTTACTGACGCGCTGAAGACTGCAGGCTACACGGTTCGACAGCGGCCCGCCTCTCAAGAGGCGATGGTTGATTCGATCGTGCAGGCGATGCGGGCTCGCCAAACGTCGATCAGCGAGGGGACATTCGAGACCGGTGAGAAAAACCCTCAGCGAATTCTGTGCTCTGACAATGCGTGTCCTTGTACTGATGCTCAACCGCTCGTTATTGGGCGCACGGCTTACATGTACATAAGCCAGGCTGTAGTTGATTTTCGTAAAGATTGTCGGACGCTGCTTGAGCGAGACATGATGCTGGAAAGAGCCGCAAAGACAATGGGCATGTCGGCGTTGCTGGTCGATGGCGGTGTCGCCAATCCCTTCTACTTGTGTGAAACCGGTGCCAAACTGCGCGGCTTGGATCTATCCGCGGCACTGGCCGACGCAAAGATGGTGGCGGAGACAGGCTTTGCCCCGCTCCGTACTACGCCCAGAGCCAAACAATAGTCTGTCGCAAGCGCGGCGAATCCTGGGGACGCGAGCCGCGTGTAAGACGCCAGTTCAAACGAAAGAGGCCCGGAATGAGCGCTTTTGGTTGGTTCAAAAGGGAGAAGAAGAGGACCACCCAACAGGCTATGACAGACAGCACTGCATCACAGATCCATGCTAAGCAGCCGCCAACGCCCATGGCGGCGAAAGTGTCGGGCAGGACGGAAGCGGCGGCCGTCGGCAAGCCCGAAGTAGCCAAGGGCGCTTCTAACGGATGGGTAGTGCGTTACAGAGATGGTACCGGATACGTATACTTGACATTCGAACAAGCGGCGAAAGGACAGGTCTGTGCACTCGTACAGGACCCAAATCGAGCGGATGCCGGGCCAGAGATGTTTCAGAAGCTTCTTGTCTTCTTTTTGAAGATGGACAGAGACATGCTCGATCGTCCGAGCGGTGCCTCTGGCCGTGACGAGATCAATGATTTCTTTAGGAAGCTTTCTGAAGGCCGGCAAACTGAGTTGATCGTCGAAATGGGAATGGACCTACAGCGATTGTTGGCCCAGAGCTTCAGGAAGTCGGGGATTGCAACTGACTCACAGTTATGTACGTCGGAAGCCGTCTCGTTGGCTCAAGCGCTCTCGGACTACTACGCGGCGCAGGCAGAATAGAGACGGTGAGCCAGCGATATGGACAACATCGCTTTCGGCATTTTTTTCTTCAACTCCGACGACGGCGGAATAAGAGGAAACTACGCCTTGCACGCGAAACTGGCGGTCTGCGAGCGCGCAGCAGACCGGCATCCGAACGTGCGCGACGATGGCTGGCATGTTTTGAGTGGTGACCTGTTCGGCCCCCGCAACATTCATGTAATTCTTACATCCCTCGTCGCTCTGCCTGATGCGTCTCGATTAGATGGCGACTTGCAGCGCGGGTTTGCAGCGGGGCGGATGCCGGCCTTTGTTCCATACTTGATAGGCATGTTCATGTGTCCTTTGGATGCGCTGCGGCATGCTGATACCCGACTGAAGCAGGATAGAGTCGCCGGATACCTTGGCCTTGCGACGTTCGTTCTTCCGAACGAGAACGCGCTGCGCGAGATTTCTGAAGGCCTGGGTCTGCCTATGACCCCATTAAACTCCGTTTAAGGGCCGCAAAGGAAAGTGGCTATGGAGAGAAGGAAAGCTGAAAACTTCGTGCGTTGGGCGCGTTCTGGTGAGCAGGGAGGCACAGATGAACTTTGACCATGCTACCTACGGATCGATTTCTTCCGAGGCGCGTTCGGTGAACCCTTCTGTCTGCGTTGGCGGACGCTTCGACGACAATGCCCAATGGGGGATGGTTCGCAAGGCCGAGGTCCTAGCGATGCAAGGGCGAATCGGTATTTCGGTCCCGACTCAGGCGCAGTTGGATTTTTCTGCCGCGCTTCTGGTTTTTACGGCTTTCGGGCTATCACAAAGTCAGGCCGGGGCGCGGGCAAAGGCCGGAAAATACTCTGTCCAGTGGTATAGCTCTGCGAGCGAAGTCTTTAAGAAAGGTCCAGATGGAACGTGGGACGTTCCGATTGCGCTCGTGGTGTTCGCGCGGACTTGGTAGCCCCTGCGGCGGCGCGAATTACCTCGAGTTTTCGTTGGCTTTAGTTCTTATGCCCGACCGGTTTAGGGCGTGGCGGGCATTACAACCAAGGAGAGAAGAAAGGATTAACTTCATGGGATCGAACGACTCAAAATTCGTAATGCGCTACAAATGCAGCTTGACTCATCGTTGGAGGTTTCTGGACTTCGCAAACGGCAGAGAAGTGTCCAACCCATTGGACATTTCAATGTATTTGACGGCAGAGCAAGTTGCGAAAGTGATGCCGATTGCGAGAGAGAAGGCACGGCTGGCCGCGGGAGCGTCGTCACAAGGCGTCCAGAACGCAATCGATAACATCGAGGCTGTCAGTTTGGACCGGGCCCTTTCTGAATTGTCGAGCTTTTGACTTTAACCGTGTGAACGGCGTGCGGGAAGCTGTTGTTTTCTGCCCTGGCGATGTATTGCAGTTAGCTGACAGTGGTGTAACGGGCAAAATGAACCGGAGGAATTTCTTTTCGGGCATTTCAAGAGCTCCGCTTTAGGGAAGCTCTGAACAAGTTTCGTGTCCGCGCAGTGTTTGGATAAAGTTGCAGGTGGAGGCGGAAGGCGATGCAGCAGCAAACACTGGCGTCACAGGCGAGCTTTGAGAGGTACGGCAGGAAGTCGCGGCGGGAGTTGTTTCTGGAGGAGATGGACCGCGTGGTGCCATGGGCCGAGTTAGAGTTTTTGGTGGAGCCGCATTACGCCAAGGCAGGCAAGGGGCGGCGACCGGTGGGCCTTTCGATCATGCTTCGGACTTACTTCGTGCAACAGTGGTTCAACTTGTCGGACCCGGGGGTGGAAGAGGCACTGTATGATTCGGCCGCGCTTCGGCGCTTCGTGGGGGTGGACCTGGGCCGTGCACCGGCACCGGATGAGACGACTGTCTGCAAGTTCCGTCACTTGTTGGAGAAGCATCAGTTGGGCGGTGCCATGCTGGATGCGGTGAACGATCATCTGGACGCAAAAGGCATCCGCATCACTACGGGAACGATCGTGGACGCGACGATTATCCACGCGCCCAGTTCGACGAAGAACCAGAGCGGCGAGCGGGACCCAGAGATGCATCAAACGCGGAAAGGCAAGCAATGGTACTTCGGTCTGAAGGCACATATCGGCGTGGACAGCCGGGAAGGCGTGGTGCATTCGGTGTGCACGTCGGCGGCCAGCGTGTCGGACGTGCATATGTTACCCGACTTACTGCATGGTGAGGAGCGCAAGGTGTGGGGTGATGGAGCCTATCAGGGGCAGGGCGAAGTGATCCGCGGGGCCGCGCCGCACGCGCAGGATATGACCTGCCGCAGGACGAAGTACAAGGACTATGTGGATGAAGAAGCCCGGCGTAAGAACACGACTAAGTCGCGAGTCAGATCCAGGGTGGAGCATGTCTTCCATGTGCTCAAGCGCGTCTTCGGCTTCGAGAAGACACGCTACCGGGGGATAGGCAAGAACCACACCCGGCTTTGCACCGGTTTCGCGCTGGTGAATCTCTACCGGCACCGTAAACGGCTGGCCACGCTTGAGGCGTAGTGTCTGCGGAGGCTGGAAACGGGCCTCCGCAGACAACAAGCCGAGCTACAGAACTGAAATTGTCCGCCTTGTTTCGTACAAAGCCGACAGCAGATCGATGCCCACGTTCCGCCGCCGTCAAATCATTCACCTGCGCAGAGCTTCCTTAGGCTCTCCCGCCGAAAGGAAAGACAGATCATGGGGATCATCCTCGAAAAGAACGACAATTGGGGTTTCATAGTAGACGACGCGGGTGTGGTGCGGGCACTATGGTTTGCGGATTACGAGTCGCTGAAGAAGCCCATGCGGATTCGGGTTGTCCTGGGATACGTCGAGGCGCAGGGCAAGACTGTCGAAATCCGCGACTTCGCCGCCGCCGTGGAGGGCAGGTGCCGGATTGACGAAGGGGGGCGGCGCAGGCGGCTATCTGCTCTGGTTTCCTTCCTTCTCGCCGCCGACAGCATAGCCAAACCCGTCCCCGCCTCCCGGGACAGAGAAGGCCGCCCAGCCTGTTCTTCATGTTTCCAGACGATCAATCAAGAGCAGCGTTTCCAAGTTGAAAGATAGATAAAGATAGATATTGTTACCAGATTCTGCGAAGAGTACCTGGCGACTGATTTCGAGATGTCGAGCGTCGCATGCGACGCACTAGCTCGGTACGGTCTCGGTGACAAGATTTGGGGATTCCGCGATGATCTTCCGCCACCGGTGCTCTGGCTTTGTTCGGAGACTTCCCCGGTGCTATGGGCCTGTCCGACTTCCCGAGTTCGTTCATCATCGGCTCCTGTCCTTGAACTTCCCGATGCGTCCCGAGAGCGCTGATTGCTCTCGGGTGAACCCGGGATCTCCCAACTTCCGTCGAAGATGTGTCCCTACGTGTCAGGGGCACAGACCGCGCAGGATCCCGGTGAGACTTGCGATAACGCTCCACCGAATGTCGCCTTCCGCGTCGTGTCCGGGCGTCGGCGTCCTGAAGTTCGAGGTATTTCGCGGCTCGATAACCTGGCCCGTAGTTCCTGTCTACGCTTCGTATCTGACCTTGCGGTCATGCTCGCAAGACTCGAAGCCGGTGTGGCTCGCTAGGCACTCCACCGTACCGCTCTTTCATCCGCTAGATCTTGCCGGTCGTGGTGCGGTCTACATCGTGTTCCCCCAGGTTGTGGTTGCTACTGCCCTCAAAGACCACGGTGCTTACGCACCGGCTCTTGGCGCTGCGACACGTCATCCCCAACGGGGTACTGATTGGTATACGGATGTTCGCGTCCGTTAACGTGTGTAGTGTCAATTATTTGCAGTTTCGAGTTTTCGCGCGAAAACGTAGCGATTGCGTTTTGTAAACGAAGAAGTTAGCGCGCGTAAACATGATGATTCAGAACGCTTTACTAAAACCGACCTCACCGGCGCAGCATCAAACGAAGTGCGAGCCCAAGTCCTTGCCGGGGTCAATTTTGCTGTGGCAACTGCCGACCCGAAGCCGACTGCGCTGATTCCGCCAGCCATTTCTCCCGCGCGGGATTCCGAGAAGTACCGTGTCAAACAGACCGGCACCCGGCTGACCGAGGCTGAGTTTTCCGAAGCTGAGGCTGCTGCCGCCCGCGAGGGCATGAGCGTTTCCGCCTGGATACGTGAGGCAGTACTCGACCGATTGAGCGCCGATCAGAAGGCAAACACCGACCCGATTCTGCTGGCCGAACTGATGGCGATTCGCGCCCTTATCCTTAATCTTTTCGCGGCAGCTTCCAAAGGCCCGTTGACGGACGAATCGCTGCGCAAGATGCAGGCATACGCCGACTCCATCAAGGAGCAAAAGGCCGACGAGTTTCTGACCAAACTGAGGGCCGGAAGCGGGGCCAAACCACCAGAGGATATGCCATGAGACCGCTGCGTTTCCCAGGCACCTTTCGCTGGTGGATTGTCGCAGTGTTGGCGATCATCTTCGGCTTCCCGTTGCTCCCCTTGGCGGCATGGTTCACTGTAGCGATGCCGCCGCTCCAGCGGTACTATCTGCTCGCATACGTCGAAAGCGCAGAGACGAGAACAACACCTGGCTCAACGACCCCGGTGCGATGGCTGTATATGATTGCCTCCGGGCGCGAGCACGCCCTGGCAATGAGTCCCGATGTGGTCTCGGCAAGCGGCGGCAATCTACCTGTCCGGCTCTCCTCGTCCTCCACCAAGGAAGGCTGGACTGGGATCGAAATGAGCGACACAGTCCGCGTGAACTCGGCCCAGCTTGCGCAGTTCCTAAAAGACAACATTTATAACGGCCGGCGATTGTGGACATTGATGGTGGAACCTATCCTGTTCGGCCTCGCATTCATCCTGTTTCTGGTTGCGGTTGCACTCCACATAAAAGAAAGGCTGCGCAGCGGATCGAAGCACGAACAGCGCCATGGTCGCCGCACGCGAGGACCGGAATTGTTGTCGTCCTGGCAATGGAACTGGAAGCTAAAGCCCGATGGTATCCGCTGGCAGTTGCGCTGGCAGAATTTCCTGCTCGACTGGTTCAGCAAGCAGTTGCCCACTTGGGCCACACCAACCATTCGTATACGGCGCAATCTCGAAGCCAGTCACATTCTCCTAATGGGCGACTCCGGGAGCGGCAAGTCTTCGGCCATCCGGCAGATTCTCCGCCAGATCGCCGAGCGGGAAGAGACTGCCATTGTTTACGATCCGGCGCTTGAATTTACGCCGGAATTCTATTCGCCCGAGCGCGGCGATCTGATTCTCAACCCGCTCGACACGCGGTGCCCTTATTGGGACATCGCCGATGAGGTATCGACGGCGGAAGTAGCAACCGCGATGGCAGCGGCATTGTTCCCTGAGAAGGATCACGAAAAAGAGTTTTTCACCGACGCTCCACGACGCATCTTCGCACGGCTCATGTGCCGGCGGCCTACCCCGCAACAGATTGTTCAATGGATGAGCGATCCGGCAGAGATCGCGCGCATGGTGCAGGGAACTCCGTATGCCGCTTTTCTCGATTCCGGTGCACCGGCCCAGAGCGCCGGAATCATTTCGAGCTTCAACATGATCGCGGACAGCTTCGAGCTTCTGCCCAGCGAGGATGCCACCCGGCAACGATTCTCCACTTCACGCTGGGAGTTCGAGCGCAACAGATGGGTGTTCCTCACTTCGAGGCCAGCCTTCCGTGAGAAGCTGTTGCCGCTCCATAGCATATGGCTCGACATGCTGATTCTTCGCATGATGGCTCCTTGCGTGAATCCGGCAAAGCCGGTGTGGTTTGTACTGGACGAACTAGCCAGTTTGAATAAGCTACCGCAACTCCATACGGTTGTTACGGAGAGTCGCAAATCCGGCAATCCGGTTGTACTTGGATTCCAGGGCCGAAGCCAGCTTGAAAAGCGTTATGGCAAGGACGCCGAAGTGATCCTCTCGCAGCCCGCGACAAAGATGTTCCTCAAGACCTCCGAGCCGCACTCGGCAAAGTGGGTTTCCGATGCGATAGGAGAGGTAGAACTTGAGCGTCTAAAGGAATCGCGCGATGCTGGCCTGATTGGAGGCAGAAAGCACTACACCCTTGAGATCACGACCCAGCCGCTCATCATGGCTTCGGAAATCGCGGGCTTGGAACCATTGCACGGCTACATCAAGCAGGAGAACTGCGTTGTTCCCGTGCGCTTTCCGTATGTGGCTGCGATAGAGAAGCAGCCGCGATTCATCGAACGTGCCGTATCGGTATCGCCGCGTTCTGTTGCCGTGCAGCAGGCAGCGGCCAAACCGCAACAGGCGGCAACTACGGCCCAAGTTGAGCCTCCGAAGAAGCCGGTCCAGAAGCAATCGGTATTTCCAGGTGCGGCACGGCAGAAGGCCGGAAATGAAATGCCGCATGACTGGGATGAATCCGAGTGGATTGAGTGAAACTTTGATATGACTCAAGAGCAGTTCATGGCTTCCAACAAGCCGACTTAAGGCAGCTAATTCGAAGTTTCGTGAAGCAAGTCTACTGGTGGGCCACTGTGCCGACGCTGACCCGCGATCCGAAACGGGTCGAAGATGTTGATTCTACTGGCCCGGATCACGCGGCGGACGCTTGCCGATACGGGCTACTGGCGCAGACATGGGCCAAAGGCATTCAGGTCAACTGGCCGGTTTGCTAACGCCGGAGTCCGGCTCGCCAGCGCCCGATTTTATTCACAGAAAATTTGTTGCAAAACTTGGGGGGCGGGGGGGCAGTACACTGCTTGCGACCCCCGGTTAAAGAGATTTCTCTGTTCCTGTGCTCTGTCCGCAGCTTGAAAGGATCATTTGGATCTGTGGGTAAAGAACTAGGCTCGAACAGGCAGGGCGTCACCGGGCGAGAGAATATGAGGACACTGCCATGTCTATGCTTGGGTTGAATGGAGAGCGGAACGGTACTACCGCATCGGCAGATGATTCACTGCCAAGGTCCGGCTGGTACAGCCCGAAAGGGAGAATCAATCGCAAAAAATTTGCTTGGTCTTTTCTGTACGCATTCGGACTTTGGATGTTCATTGGAGGAACCGAGATTGGGGCCTACCAAGATTTAGGACATGCAAGCGACAATCCCTTATTGCCGCTTCTGTTTCTGTTCTCACTCTACCTGCTCACGGTATCCGCGGTGAAGAGATCGCGCGATGTTGGCTGGAGTGGTTGGCTTGCGCTCGTGGGTCCACTTATCTGGTTACCATTGCTCTTCATTCGCAGTCGTGAGGGCCGAACCCACGATTGATCGTAGATTGTCCAGCACGGAGCTAAGATCACAAGGACGGAACTGCTTTTGCAAAGGCGGACGTTGAGGAACGAAGCCATGTCAATGTTGAATTTGGATGGGGAACAACGCAGGACCACCGAAGCTGTGGATCGTCCTATGCGACGCAAATGGAACGCTGCCCTGTTGGTTCCAATCTGTACGTTTGTTTCGGGGATTCTTGTATTGGTCACCGCATCGGCAGCAGGAATTTCTCCACAGCAGCTAGGCTCTGGTTGGAAGTACTTTGCGGGTCTCCATGTGACATTCAAAGAGGCCCCGCACATAATTACTTACGATAATCGCCCCGAAAGCGACGAAGTGATGACCTTTGAGTGTGTACGATTCCAGTGCCCCGTCGATAAATTCGACGCGATTACCGAGAAGTATTTCGGACAGGATAACTGGCAAGGTGTGGAACGGGACGCGAACGGGAACTTAACCGATTCCTATATCGACAAAGCGACTCAATGGCAGATTGCGATGCGAAGAGCCGCTCTTGACGTTAAGCCCGGCGAATTTATGAACGGAACAGTCGCTTATGCCGGAGCCGATAACCGAGGTAGCCCCGCGCTTTTGATATTTCTATGGCTGACAATCATCGGCGTCGCCGGTTCAATCGTCTGCGTTCCATTACTTCTAGTTCGTATGGTTCACTACTATCGGAGTTGAGGCTACGAGTAGAATTCGGACGGGCTGTCCAATCCGCGCTTTTCCCGCTATATTTCCGGCGTGATTACGCCGATGCGATGCGCCTTTCGGTAGCCCCGGCAATCGACACCACACGGCCCGCCTTGCGCCCGCTGGCACTCGCGGCAGGGTAGAACCGTCCGAAGGCTCAGACGCGCCCCCAAAGCCAAAGGACGGGGCATAGCGCCGGATAGAGTCCTGTTTGAGCGTCGGGCAAGGTGGGCATGGTGATGCGCGTATCCTTGTGGCCCAACTGTTGCGCCAAAACTTCGATGGTCATTCCGGCCATGAGCGCGTGACTCGCGTATGTGTGCCGCAAGATGTGGAAGGTCACGCCTTCGATTTTTGCAGTGTCGCAAGCATCGTCCATTGGCCGCTGCTGCGCGCTTGTCTTCCACGGCTTGCCGTTCGCCTTAACAAACATCGTGCATGCAATTGGTGAGCTTCTGCATCTCTTTGGCATAGATATAGAATTTGGTTAGCCAGAAGCGAGATGCTGCCGCGCACGTTCTGGAGCACATGCGCATGTTGACCATCTCCAAATCGCTATCAGCGGGCCAGGCAAGGACGTATCACTCCCGCGAGTTTACTTCCGAAAAGCAGAACTACTGGAGCCGCGACCAGCAGGCGCTTAGCGAGTGGCAGGGGAGGCTCGCGCAGGAGTGGGGTCTGCACGGCGAAGTTGGCTCCGAGCACTTCGCCCGCCTGAGTGAAGGCCAACATCCTGAGAGCGGCTTGCAGCTCGTCAAGCATCAGCCAGCGCGCACGTATGAAAACGAGTACGGCAAGGAAATCACCAGCGTGGAACACCGCGCGGGATGGGATGCCACATTCTCCGCTCCGAAATCCGTTTCGCTTACCGCCCTTGTAGGACGCGATGACCGTGTGCGCGAAGCGCACCGCGAAAGTGTCCGCGTTGCGCTCTTCGAGTTAGAGCGTTACACGCAGGCGCGAATCGGCAACATCCACGCACCGGAGACAACGGGCAAGTTCATTGCGGCCACCTTCGAGCATGACACTGCCCGTCCAGTCGAGGGTTATGCTGCGCCGCAGCTCCACACTCATGCTGTCATCTTCAATATGACCGAACGCGACAACGGCCAGACGCGCGCTCTTCAAGAGCGCAGCTTGTTTCAGTCCCAGCAATACGCAACCAGTGTGTACCGCTCGGAACTCGCCATGCGGTTGCATGGATTGGGCTACGAGATCGAGCGCGGCAAGCACGGACAGCCTGAAATCAAGGGTTACACACAGGAATATCTCGACGCATCGAGTCCACGCCGGGAACAGATCAAAGAGCATTTGCAGGAGATTGGCAGGGACGGCGCGGGCGCAGCGCAGGTCGCTGCCCATCGCACGCGGGACAGCAAGGAGCAGCTTTCCCCGGAAGAGGTGTTACAGCGGCACCGCGAACTGGCCGCCCAGTTCGGCCATCAGGCGGATCGTGTCGTCGCTCAGGCGCGGGAACATGCACACCACCATGCGCAACAACCGGAGAAGACTGTGCATCAGTCAGTGACTTACTCGCGCAATCATGTTTTCGAGCGTGCGGCGGTTCAAGACGAACGAGCCATCCTGCAAGCGGCGATGGACCGCAGCATGGGTCAGGCAACCTATGCTCAAGTGCGGCATGAGTTCGAGCAACGGGTGATGCGTGGCGAGTTCCGCGCAGTAGAACAAACCGATGGCCGCGCCGCGACCCAGTACACCACCGCCGAGATGATCCGCATGGAGAAAGAGATCGTCAGCCAGATGCAGAGGGGCAATGAGCGCGGCTTTAGCGATCCGATGCTGGTTTCACCGCAGTTGCGAATCTCGACAGAAGACCGGCACCCGGAGTTGAGCCCGTCGCAACAGAGAGCAGTCGATGACATCTTTGTGAGCCGTGAGAAGATCGTTGGCCTCGATGGAGTCGCAGGTTCAGGCAAGACGACGACGCTGGCTGTCGTTCGTGAAGGCGTCGAGGCCCAGGGATACGCAGTCGAAGGATTTGCGCCGACCTCCCGCGCGGCGCATAAGCTCGCCGAGGCCGGTATCGAAACTTCTACGCTCCAGCATCACCTTGCCCGAGGCGAACAGCCGGACACCGGCGAGAAGCGATTGTATGTAATCGATGAATCGTCGCTGGCATCCACACGCCAGATGCACGACTTCATGCAACGGCTGCATCCGAATGACCGCGTTCTCCTGGTAGGAGATACGCGCCAGCATGAGGCTGTCGAAGCAGGCCGCCCCTTTGCGCAGCTTCAGGAAGCGGGAATGAGGACGGTGAAGCTGGATGAGATCGTGCGGCAGCGCGACCCGGAGTTGAAGCAGGCCGTCGAGCAGTTGGCTCACGGTCAGGTTGGAGCCGCAATCGAAAGTCTCGACCGGCAGGGCCGCGTGCATGAGGTAAAAGGCCACGAGGAACGCATCTCGGCCATTGCGCACGAGTACGCCAAATCTCCCGCAAGTACATTGGTCGTTTCGCCGGACAACCGTTCGCGCGCCGAGATCAATCAACGCATACACGATGAGTTGCAATCGCGCGGGGTCGTGAATCGACAAGAGCACTCCGTCAACACTCTCGTGCCGCGTCAGGAGATGACCGGCGCGGATCGCAGTTGGGCGCAGCAGTACCAGGTAAATGACATCGTGCGCTACTCGCGCAGTTCGCAGGAGACTGGCATCAGGAAGGGCGAATATACTCGCGTTCTCTCAGTGAATGCGAGGGAAAACACGCTGACGGTGCTGCGGACGAACGGGGAACAGACGACCTACGATCCGCGACGCCAGATGGGTGTCTCGGTTTACCGCGAGCAGGAGAAGGCATTTTCAGTTGGCGACCGCATCCAGTTCACCGCACCCAGCCAGGAATTGAAGATTGCAAACCGTGAACTCGGAACCGTGGAAGGCATCGCGCAGGATGGCACGATGCGGTTGAAGCTGGACAACGAGCGCAGCATGAGCTTCGATCCGCAGCAGCACCCGCATCTGGATCACGGCTATGCCGTGACCAGCTACTCCAGCCAGGGGCAAACCGCGGACCGCGTGCTTATTAACGCGGATACGGAGCTAGGCGCAAAAGATTTGCTCAATAACCGCATGGCCTATGTCTCCGTGTCACGCGGTGCTCACGACGCGCAGATATTCACGAATGACCGCGAAAAGCTGCCGCAGGTTTTGGGCCACGATGTTTCGCACCCAAACGCCCACACGCCAGCGATAAAGCCAGAGCAAGCCATCACGCCGCCGCAGCAGCAAATCGCACCCGTCACTGAACACGGCTTGGACATGGGACATAGCCTCTGACCCTATCTGCCCCGGATAGCGGGAGCGTAGCCCAACCTGTCCGCGTGTCAAGGCCGCAGCCGCTACGCGCGGTGCCTTCGGCAGCCTTGACACACGGACCTCACGGTTGGGCTAAAATCAGCCAGCTATTCCGGGGCAGTTAGCTATCATCTTTCATGGCAGAAACTCCCTCCAATGATGCCGTCTCGCGTTCGAGAAATGCACAGAAATTGAGAATTTCCATGCACAGTTCCTACACAGCCAAAAATAGGCGCTTTATCCACAATAAATTCAAAATGATGTGAAAAACACATCACCCGCTCAGGATGAGAGCGCTGAGGAGTTGTCCGAAGCTATTTTCAGGGCAGATCCTTCCCCTTCTCTGCGCTCAGGGTTGATTACATGACGACGTTGGCTCGATCGAGCGGGTAAAGTTGGCTGTGTGTGAAGGCCACGGCCCGGAGGAAGGAGCCAACGTCATGGTGATTATAGGGTGCGATTTTCATCCCGGGTTTCAGCAGATTGCGATGGTGGATACGGAAGGAGGCGAAGTTCACCATCTGCGGCTGG
>JASHOC010000306.1 GCA_030041305.1 Acidobacteriaceae bacterium | reverse complement strand
GAGATGAATCAGCCTTTACCAATCGTCCCTGGAAACCTTCTACCACGCGGCGGTTGCGATGCGTGGTCGGTTTTTCATCCAACGTGGCGCGCGCAAGCTCATGAAATCTTATCGAAAATGCCCCGGGGCGGCATCTGTGGCAGAAGGGTTTGGCTGCGAGAACTTGCCCCGAGACATTTCCGATCAAGGCTAACGACTTCACATCAAGGTGGATGGCCGACCCCACGCCATTCTGGGGGGACACATTCTGCTTTTCAAGCGGTAACCCTGATCTGGATGTGTGCACGACGCGCCAGACAACGTGAAGGATCACGTGCGCGACATAGCCGAAGAAGAGATCAACCTAATCCGGACCATACCGCAAAGCGAGGCCACCAGGTATCTGGTCACACTTTTTCGTGAGCTGTATAGACGCGCATAAATAATTCGACATCATAGATGAAATGCGCCATGATGTCTATATGCGCCCAGCATTTGCACAAGGCAAGAAGACAACCGTCGCCAAGCTGCTGGAACTCCGTCGCCAGGCACAGAGAGACAAAGAGCCGCGGATGGTACTGCGTATCCAGGGGATTCTGATGAGCCTGGATGGACACACGGCCGGAGAGATAGCGAATCATCTCAAGGTGCATCGCAGCACGGTTCCCTTGTGGATCGATCAATGGAACCGGTACGGCCAAGAGGGCCTCCTGGAAGGACACCGCAGCGGGCGACCGACTGGGCTCAGCCAGGAGGAGCGGGAAAGACTGTGCGACATTTTAGATAGCGGACCGGTGGCTTACGGTCTGGAAACAGGGATTTGGACCAGCCCCCTGGTACGCCACCTCATCGAAGAGGAATTCGGGCAGCGGTATCACGCCGGGCATGTGCGCAAGTTGCTCCGGCAGTTGGGCTACTCGATGCAACGTCCCACCACCCGGCTGGTCCAGGCCGATGCCGAGCAACACCGCAAATGGGTGCGTTATACGTACCCGAATTTAAAAAAAACGCCCAAAGCGAAGGGGCGGTGATCGTTTTCGAAGACGAGGCGTCGTTCCGTCAAACTCCCACCCTGCACGCGACTTGGGCCAGACGGGGAAGTCAACCTCAGATCCCCACGCGAGGCGAGCGCAACACCCAAAAGATTTTCGGGGCCGTGCAGTTGGACAACGCCAAGTTCGTCTACCTGCATCAGAAGGACTATTTTCAGTGGGAGACCTATCTGGCCTTCCTGGAGCAAGTGGCAGTGCCCGCCTACTATCGACGCGGCCACCGGATCCACCTGATTCAGGACAACGCCTCGTATCACAAAAAGCAGGAAACCTATGACTGGTTCAAAGCCAACCGCCGCTACGTGGAAGTCTTCCAACTTCCGCCTTACTGGCCTGAACTGAATGCCACCGAACGGATCTGGAATTACACCCGCAAGCATGTGACACATAATCGGTTCTTTGAACGGCCACAGGATCTTTGCGATGCACTCTTCCACAAATTCGATTACGTGCGACATCATCTCCAGGAGATCGAAAACCTACTCCATCCCTTTTTTTGATCCACATGTCGAATTCCTTATGCGCGCCTATATGGAGCGCCTGCAGTTCCTTCTCTTCCATGTGGACTTCCCCGTATTCCAGAAAGCTTGCACCAAATCAACAACCATTTCAATGTGCCGCATCCCGAAGCCGGGATGGGAGATAGGAGCCGCGAAAGGTGGACCGCCCCGCTTGGACCCCCGCAGATCCAAATTCTGACGAACCCCCGGTGCTGACGGTGGAGGTGTTGGAAACCAACAGCGCCACCGGCGCCACCGACCCGGTGAGCGGCGTGCCGGTTACCCTGACGCTGAACGGGAACCCGGCGCTGACCGGAACGAAGACTGCGACGACTGCGGGCACTGTTTGGAGCGCTTTACTTTCCGTCAACTCCGCTGATCTATTCGGACGGGAGCGACGAGAGTCCTGGCGCATACACGCTGATTGTCGCCGACACGATCACGCTTGGGGGAGCAGCAGCGCCAGTATTGCCGTCCTGGGTACTCCGGGGATCGACAACGATGCGGGTTCGTGCTCATCCGGCGAGAACTGCGGCCCGGACCCCTACGATTGGGATCAGGGCCACGGCGGCGACCACTAAGCAGCGGCGAGCGGCGCTTGCTCTTCTCTCAGACGGAGCCAGCTCCGGGATGTCTTTCTTTTCTGCTTGCTGTCGAGTCGCCGCCTACCCTTCAATAGCGGTGAGCGAAATCACCACCACTTCCCCATCGGCGACCACAGACTCAAAATGCCCAAATGAATCAGGGCCCCGTATAGGCGAATGGGTGCGGTTGAATTGGGCTTGCCAGACAGCCCGAGGGCTGAGGACATTGCCTGGGATCACTGGCGAACCAGCGCACTCAATGCGCGCAGCACTGCGACGGCCGCGTCCGGTCCCACCGAGTTAACTTCGCCATAAAAAGATGAAGATGCATTCATGAGCCAAGGCGGTTCTTCGTCCCACTCGGCCTTGGGGATAAGATAGCCGATCTCGTCGTTTGTCAGGCCGAAGATGAATTGATATTTCGACTTGAGCTGGGGGCGTAGAACAGGTTCGAACGGCGCATCGGGATAGTCGGCTCCGGAGTACCTTTGAATGCCGCCATCGACCAGTTCAGGATAGATTTCTCCGGGAATGGCGACAATCTCCGCAACCGCCGCGCCGCGCGAGCGCAGTTGAACGTAATCGACTTCCGTGCGGATGTCGCTGCCGGTAGCAAACTCGACGCGCCCCAGGTTGGGCAGATTGCGCGTCTGTGTTTGGGGATCGGGTTTGCCGTTTGTGTAGAGAGGCTTTCGTCCCTTCAACACGCCTGCAGCCTCGGCGGCGCGAAACAGCGGGTTTTGCATGGGCACGAAGACGGTTGCGCTGCGGATGGAGAGCGAATCGATATCTGCCTCCCCGCCGTTTTTGAGCGCGCGCTGGGAGAGCCGGCCGATCTCCGTCCCCAGCAGTTCTGCTTTGCGCCAGGTGCCGTCCTCGGCGATCTTGCCCGTGTCCGGATCGACCAGCGACACCTGATGAAGCGGCGAGACCTTCCCGATGGAACCTGAAAAGAACAATGCCGTGCCGCCCAGTTGCTCCTCCAGATAAGTGCGGACCCAATGCGGGTAATCCGAGGTAATCTCCGTATTCTTGCCGCCTAGAACTTCGGGGTGGTCGCTCCAGTTCACCAATGTGGCGATCGTCTGTCCCGTGGAGCGCGCCGCCAGGCGCATCACGAACAGGAACGGATCCTTCACGATGGGAGGGCGATCCTCGCCTTGCAGCAGGCCAAGCAGCGGGTGATCGTCCCGTCCCAACTCCAGGCGGGCCGGCTGCATGGCGCGCACGGCGCCGGAAGCGGTTGCGGCGATGCGCGCATCCAGCCAGTTCAAATACTGCGGGTCGATGCCCGATTGAAGCGGCTTGGGACCGTAGAGGCCCAGGGTATCCGGTCCGGCGTGCGTATGCGTGGCAGCCACGATGAGCAACGATGCCGAAGGCGCCGTGCGTTCGAATTGCCGCCGGATGGCAAGCACGTCGTCATAAAACAGGCCTATCAAATCGACCGAACACAAGACGAGCGTCCGATGCGCGGCGCCAAGCGCCAGGCAGTGCGCGTAGAGTTCGTCGTGGACACCTGTGGCCGCGCGGTTGTGTCCGAATCCAGCCAGATACACAACCCGCCCGCCGGACAACTCGGGTGTGATCGCCGAGCGTGCTGCGCCAGCCTCGAGCTCGCCGGCCCAGACCAGCGGCGAACTGGCGCTCAAGAATACGGCGAGACTGAGCAGCCGTCGCACACAATCCTCCACCTCAATTTACATCGAAATTTCACTGCGTAGTGCAAAGCGGGAAGCGAAGCGTGGAAATCTACTGGAGGACGGTTCTATGCCCCTGCCGTCCACGCTGCTTGCGCGGTGATCTGCATTTCCCCGCGCAGTTGTCGGCGAAGCGTAGCCGGTGTTTTGAGCTACAGCCCTTTGGAACCACTCGACCCGAATGGGCGTAGACCGGGACCGAGAGCCCCGCCGACGCGTTGCGGCCAAGGCGAGCGGCTACGGCGGTTCCACAGTTGCGGTATCCCGAAGCCGCGACCGCCAAGTCGGTTTCTCCTCAAGAAAAAACCCACCTTGCACCACCGCCGGAAATAGCTACAAGTACTGTGGAATCGCTCTAAAATTTGGCCATGAAGTTTTCGCGTGAGATTGACGCGGACGATCCGCTGAGGTTGTTCGACAGGTGGATGGCGGAGGCTCAGGAGAGTGAACCGAATGATCCGAATGCGGCTGCTTTAGCGACGGCGACAGCGAAGGGCAGGCCGAGCGTGCGCATGGTGCTGGCCAAACGGGTGGGCGAGCATCGCTTCTGCTTCTTTACGAACGTGGGAAGCGAGAAAGGAAGGGACCTTGCGGAGAACCCAAGGGCGGCGCTGTGTTTTCACTGGAAGACGCTGCGGCGGCAGGTGCGGGTGGAGGGACCCGCGTCGGAACTGGACGCAAGGGCGGTTGATACTTATTTTCACAGCCGGTCGCGCGCCAGCCAGATTGGGGCGTCGGTCTCCGAACAGAGCCGGGTGCTGGGGAGCCGGGAGGAACTGGAAGAAAGGATCCGGAGATTTAGAGAAACCCATACGGGACAGATTCCGCGGCCGGAGTTCTGGCGAGGGTTCCACATCCATGAGGAGCGAATCGAGTTCTGGATCAGCGGAGTGGACCGACTGCACGATCGCTTTCTGTTTACGAGAAAGGATGGCGCGTGGGAGAGATACCGGCTATATCCGTGAGTGAAGACGCTTGAAGGCTGAATCTTCCCTGTTTCGTGGCGCGGTCAGACTATGGATTCCGGTCGTGCCGAAACTTCCGGGTCGGCGAAGTCGAGGACCTCGTCTGGAAGGCAGTGCTGACGAAAGAGGAGGTGGGAGCCGGGTTGCGATGGCGTTCCAAGACAGGTCCAGTGCGGATTGATGCCCGCGAGACGAGTGGGCAGCGAGTTGCAGTGCGGGCAGTCGATGCCGCCGGGCAACCAGAAGACGATCCGCATTTGTCGCAGCGCTGCTCGAATGGTTGATCACCCTGTTCGCAAACTAAGGATCGCAATTGCGATGGCCTTGGCGCGAAGTGTGCCAAGCTTCATCCATTTCGATGCGGAAGCTAAAACGGTTGCTATGATAGAGCCACTTGAAATTTGGACCGCCCAACAAGGGCGGGGTTTCTAAATTACTGCATCTTTCGGACTCGCGAGGTCTACACGCTTTGTTGGGCCCAGTCGTATACGTCGAATTGCGTGCACAATCAAAAGCTGCTGCAGGAGACAGCATTAACCTTTAGCAGGGTGCTGAAAAAGTCACTTCAATTCCACAGCATGATTGGGGTAAGAAGGAATCATGCGAGGAGCGGATCATCAGCAAGCGGGCATGTTCAGTTATTTGTTGCCGGAGCAGAGGGTGAGGTTCGACCATCCGCTGCGGGCGGTGCGGGCCATGACGGACGAGATTCTGGGCCATATGTCGCCGTTGTTTGACGCCATGTATGCCGAGTGCGGCCGGCCGTCGATTCCGCCGGAGAAGCTGCTGCGGGCGCAATTGTTGCAGATGCTCTACTCGGTGCGCAGCGAGCGGCTGCTGATGGAGGAGATCGATTACGGCATGTCGCGTACTCGCACTGGTCCACGCTCCAGTGATAGCTCATGCCCAGGCTGCGATAGATGGGACAGAAACGAGTGGCCAGCTCGTCCAGCTTGCGGTGCAGCTTCTGGATGCGCAAGCTGTCGGCGATCGATTGCGCTTTTGTCCAGTCGGAAATGCTGGCGAAGGCGTTGTCCATGAGCGTACAACCGATCTTCCGTTGGCGTAGCTTCATGGCCAGCCGGTTGTGGCCGTTGAAGTAGATCTGCAGCCGGCAGGGCAGCCAGGTAGGCACGCGCACATAGCTCAGACCCAGTTCCTCGTCGAGGAAGTAGAAATAGCAATGCAGGCATTTGCCGTCGTCGGGCTTCAAGAAGGTCCGGCCTGTCGCTTTGTCGTGCCACGGCTTGTAGGTCGAGCAGGGCTCCATGGCCGAGAAGACATGCACCAGACCCGCCCTCTCGCCTCGCCGCGTCAGTACTTCCTTGATCCGGTCTTCTTTTCGGAAATTGCGCTTGCGGATGAACTCAATCTCCAGACCGGCTTCGGCCGCCAGCCGCTCGGCGTTTTCCCGCAGTTCGTTCCGATACCGCTCCGCGAAGCGTGGATTGTCGAAGATTCGCACCCTGCGCTCGTTCAGATACGAGGTCATTCCGGCGGCGAAGCAAATCTTGGGCAATGTCCCGAAGATCAGCACTCTGTCCCAGCAGTTCAGCACACCCGCGATTTGAGACCCATACCGTTCCGTAAGCAGCGTGATGTCCATTCGCAAATCATAGCTGCTACCCTGTTTGGTTCCGGCTTAGCCGGGTTAGGGAGTCTCTAAACTATACTCCATCTGATGAGCGGCGGCCTACAATCCTGCAAGATAGGTATCTGCTTGACTCAGGTAACCACAAGCTATAGTGTTTCAGCTCGTGGAAGATTATCCGCGAGACCTGCTTGAGTTGGAAGCACGCTTCTCAACCGAAGCAGCGTGCAGAGAGTATCTGGCACAGTTGCGTTGGCCGGAAGGCTTTCGCTGTCCGCAGTGCAGTGGCGGCAAAGCATGGCCAGTCC
>JASHOC010000029.1 GCA_030041305.1 Acidobacteriaceae bacterium | reverse complement strand
CCGATGAGGCCGTAGAGATGCGGCGTGAAGCTGATATCGCCGCGATAGATGACCGCATCGCGGTTGGAGACGAGTTGGCTGCTGTAGATTGAGCAATCGAGGACCGCCTGACCGGTTGCCGAGTAGCCGTTGGCGCCGGCGATGGTGACCGTGTTGCCGAGCGTCTCGGGACCGAGGCAATAATCGGTGGAGTAATCGGCGGCGGGAACGGGCGTCCCCGACATTTGCCACAGATATTCCTGCTCGCGCTTGCGCGTGAGGCCGTAGCGGACCTCGTTGTGAAAGCTGGCTGTGGTCTGGTTGTCGATGGATGCGCTCAGGAAAATGTTCTGATCTTTTTGGGTAGCGTCATCGGCGACATGATAGAAGTCCCACGCGTTGGGTACGCCCGTCGCGGCCACGCCGTAGTGGATCGTGCCGCGAATCTGCGTGGCGCCGTTGAGAGCATAGCCGAGATTAGCGGCCGTCGTAGCTACGTGGTACTCATCGTTGGGCAGATCGTTGGCGGTTTGGAGCCAACTGAAAGCGCCGAGATAGTCGAGCTTCTTGTGCGCGCCGGCAAGTTCCGCGTCGTCGTGCGAGGTGGAAAAGTCGCCTTCATCCCCCTCAAGGATCAGGGAAAGAATGTTGGTCGTCCCATGCGGCGTGGTCAGGCTCACCACCCCGGACTCGGCGCCGGCGCCAAAGAGGCCCGAATCGGGGCCGCGATAGACTTCAGCGCTTTCGACGGCCGTGGTGGAGAGCGGGCCGAAGTCAAACTGGTTTCCCAGATCGCCGGCATCGACACCGTCAACCAGCACCTTGTTATCGTCCGAGTCGCCGCCACGGATAAAGAGCGAGGTTTGCGCGCCCATTGGGCCAGTTTGTACCACTTGAGTTCCCGGCATCAGCCGCAGCGCGCTCACCAAATCCGTGCGCAGCGCAAGGTCGAGCTGGGACGACAGCACGGTGGTTGCGGCGCTGGTCTGCGGTTGCGGCGTGGGTATGCCGGTCGCCGTCACCACGATGGATTCGCGGACCCATTCGGGCTCTAAGACAATGTTGCGCTCGATGGAATCGAACTGGCCGGCATAGAAGTCGGGGGTTTGGAGCTGGCGAAGTTTGGCCGCGCTAACGACGAGAAAGAAGCGTCCGCTCAAACCCGTGAGGATTTCAAACCTGCCATCGGCGGTGGAAATGGCGGAGGCGACCACCTTTCCGTTGCTGATGAGAGTGACGTTTGCGCCGCTTACTCTGGCTCCTGTGACATCGGTGACGACGCCGCTGATGGTGGCGGCGAAGCCGGCGGCCGCAAACACAAGGACCACAACGGCTGCGGCGGCGCGCCGCGGGATGCGCCAGGAAACTGCGGGCAAGAAAGCGGGAACGTGCATGATTGCTCCTTCGTTCCCCTCGGAACGTGCAAGCGATGGCGTACGACCAAGGACCGGTCTCCTGACTTGCGCTTTCGAGCCGCCTTCCCAAAGCTGAATTCGATCGGTTCAGCTCCAGTGGCTAAGGGACAATTCCGCGCTGAGCGGAAGGCCCTGGCTGCATCCTTCTTCGCTTCAACGTAACTAGACGACGGAGAGCGAAGCAGGCGCGCTCACAGTTGCGGGGCAGTGGCGGATTTTCACCGCCTTCCCGAACGTCCTGGCGATAACGGTGATGAACAAGGCTGTTCCTTTGAGGGGGACAACCGCTATATCATGAAAGCCATTTTCATGATATGAACTTTATACCCGGTTGGCCTGCGCGGTGTCAAAGGCGCAGACCTGCGTTTAGTGGAAATCGTGGGAGCGAATCGCCGCGCTGGTAATCTCGAGAGACTCGATGCGTTCGCCTTTCACGTGAATCACGCCGGCTTGATTTTGTAAGGGGCCTTCAACACGCAAAAAGCGGCTGCGCGTCACCACAACGCGATCGCGTTCGAAAACATCCGGCGTAAGAATCACGTTTGCGATGCCGGTTTCGTCTTCGAGCGAGAGAAAAACAAAGCCTTTCGCCGTACCCGGGCGCTGTCGTGCGATCACACAACCCGCAACGCGAACCGTACGGCCGCCGGGGAGATGGGCGAGCTCGTTGGCGGCGAGAATGCCCTCGCTGCGCAGGGTGGCGCGGTGATAGGTCATCGGGTGCGGCCCGGTGGTAAGGCCCGTGCCCGCGTAGTCGGCAGCCAGACGCTCGTCAATCGTCATCTTCCTCAGCGGCATGTTGCGGACTCCGCTGTTATCGGGAGAGGTGAGCGCGTGGCCTTCGCCATCCCCGGCGCCGCGGCCGCGCAATAACGGGCCAACCGGCCGGCCCGCCGCTTCCACTTGCCAGAGCGCATCACGGCGATGCTCAACTTCACCCAATGAGTTGAGTGCGCCAATGCGGGCCAGCGCAACCAGCTCTCCGCGGCCAAGGTCCGGCACGCGCCGGACCAGATCGTCGACAGACGCGAACACTCCATCCCGCTTGCGGGCCGTCAGCAGCTCCTCCGCCAGCGCCTGCCGCATTCCTTTCACATAATTGAAGCCGATGCGCAGCGAGCGCGATCCATCGCTTTCCATCTCCACCGCGCACAGCCATTCGGAGCGTTGCACGTCGATGGGCCGCACCCTCAGTCCGTGCCGCTGCGCGTCCTTCACCAGCACCGCCGCCGTGTAGAAACCCATGGGCTGGTTGTTGAGCATGGCGCAGGTGAAAGCGGCAAGATAATGCACCTTGAGGAAAGCCGAGGCGTAGGCGATGAGCGCGAAGCTGGCCGCGTGACTCTCGGGAAATCCGTACATCGCAAACGAAGAGATGCTTTGCACAATCTGGTCCTGGGCTTCGGGGCCAATGCCGTTGCGCGTCATCCCTGCACGCAAACGGCCCTCCAGGTCCTTCATCCGCTGCATCGACCGGCGCATGCCCACGGCGCGGCGCAACTCTTCGGCTTCGGCGCCCGAGAAGCTGGCCACGGTCATGGCCATGCGCAGCAACTGCTCCTGAAACAGCGGCACGCCCAGCGTGCGTTTGAGCACCGGCTCCAGCGAGGGGTGCGGATACGTCACCGCCTCTTTGTGCTGCCGCCGGCGCATGTAGGGGTGCATCATCTTGCCCACAATCGGCCCGGGCCGAATGATGGCCACCTGCACCACCAGATCGTAAAAGCGTGTGGGCGCGTTGTGCGGAATCGACGCCATCTGCGCACGG
>JASHOC010000305.1 GCA_030041305.1 Acidobacteriaceae bacterium | reverse complement strand
GCATAAGCAGAACAAGGTCGTTCTGGAGATTCGGGCGCAGGACAAGGCCAAGGAGGAGCCATTCCCTCCTTACATAAACCTATTGCGCCCCCTCAGGGACCTGAGCAGCATCTATCCATCTTGGCAAGAGCGGCTCAAAGAGCGTAAGGGCGTCTATCTTCTGACATTTGACGACGGAATGCAATACGTGGGCTCCGCCACAGGAGAGCAAGGCTTTTGGCAGCGCTGGAGTGACTACCTCGCAAACGGGCACGGCGGTAATCCAGTGCTGAAACGTGAGGAGCGCGATGCTCGCAATGCCTATGTTTCCATCCTGGAGGTCAGCGGATCGGCGCAGACTGAGCGAGACATCGTCAATCAAGAAATGTGTTGGAAAAAGAAGCTAGGAACAAAAGCTAAGGCACTTGAGAACGAATGAAATGACCATCTCTCAAGCCTTACCACCGCCCGCCTCTCTGGAAGCGCCTAATGCAATCACCGACAGCATCGGTCCTCGGCGAAGTCGGTCTTCCCGCGTCCATCCGCGAGCTCGCCGCCCGCTCCTGGGACGCGATCGTCGTCGGCGCCGGCCACAACGGCCTCGCCTGCGCCGCCTATCTCGCCCGCGCCGGCCTCCGCGTCCTCGTCCTCGAAAGCCGCGCCCGCGTCGGCGGAGCCTGCACCCTCGAGGAGCCGTTTCCCGGCGTGCGCATGTCGCCCTGCGCCTATCTCGCCGGTCTTCTTCATCCTCTCGTCGTTGAAGAGCTCGGTCTTCCCCGCCGCGGCTTTCATTGGACGCCCGCCGTCAACGGCCTCTTCGTTCCCTTTCTCGACGGCTCCTCGATTCAACTTTGGGATGACGACGACCGCTGCGCCGAAGAGGTTCGCCGCCTTTCCCCCGCCGACGTCGAAGGCTCGCGCGCCATGAACGATGTTCTTCGCCGCCTGCGCGACGCCTTGCGACCCGACAGTCCCGCCGATCTCTGGCTCGGCGAACCGCCCACTCCCGCCCAAATCGACGCCCGCCTTGGCGCCGACGACGAAGCCCGCTGCTTGCTCTTCCGCTGGTCCATGGCCGAATTCGTCGAGCGCTACCTCCGCGACGAGCGCCTCCAGATCGCTTATCTCGGCCAGGGCGTTATTGGAACCAACGCCAGCCCTTTCGATCCCGGCACGGCCTCCATTCGCTTCCATCACGCTTCGGGCCGTCTCGGCGGCATGCCCGGCATGTGGGGCTACGTCCGTGGCGGCATGGGCATGGTCTCGTTCTACTTTTGTGACGCTGCCCGCGAAGCCGGAGCGCTCGTCGCCGCCGGCGTCGCCGTCGCCCAAATTCTCCCCAGTGAAGGCGTGGTCCTCGAAAACGGCGAACGCATTGCCGCCCACGCCGTCGTCTCCAACGCCGATCCCCGCGTCACCCTCCGCCTGCTCGGGCCCGCTGCCGATCCCGCGTGGCGCGCCCAGGTCGAGCGCATCCCCATGGAGGGCTGCACCGTCAAGCTCAACGTCCTCCTCGCTGACTTGCCCAACTTCACCGCTCGCCCCGGCCTCAACCAGCCGCACCACTATGGCCAGATCAACACGCCTCTCACCAAGCAGGAGTGGAAATCCGCCTTCGCCGCCGCCCGCCGCGCCGAGCTTCCCACTCATCTCTGGTGCGAGCTCTACTTCCAGAGCGTGCACGATCCCTCCCTCGCCCCTGCAGGCCGGCACACCATGAGCGTCTTTGCGCAATATGTTCCCTACCGGTTCGCACAGGGAACCTGGGACAGCCTCCGCGACGAGGTCCGCCGTCTCGCCCTCGGCTCACTCGCACGCTTCTGCTCCAACATCGACGCCGCCGTCCTCGACGTTCAGGTCCTCGGCCCTCCGGACATCGAGCACAAAGTCGGTCTCACCGGCGGCCACATCTTCCAGGGCGAATGCCTGCCCGCTTACATGTGGTCCAATCGCTTGGCCGCCCGCACCCCCATGCCCGGCGTTTATCTTTGCGGCGCCTGCACCCATCCCGGCGGCAGCGTCATCGGCGTCAACGGCCGCAACGCCGCCAAGGCCCTCCTCCACGATCTCCGCCGCTGAATTCGATGCGCATGCATTTCCCAAACGAACGCTCACAACGCCCGCACGCTCCGGGGAACCGCTACTCCAGAATTTTTGTGCTCTAGGATTTTTGACAAACCATTGCTATATAGCTAGGATATATAGCATCGAGGTGCGATGGCTGACGTTTCAAAAGCAAGAGTTTTCATGAGTGGCAGGAGTCAACATGTGACGATTCCGGCGCGGTTTCGCTTCCGTTCCTCCGAAGTTTCCATTCGCCGCGATCCCGAGAGCGGCAGCATCATCCTTTCCGAAATCCCGCCGCTCTCCGAAGTCTTTGCCGCCCTCGATGCCGCCAAACTCCCTGATGACTTCATGAGCGAGGCCGACCGCGACCGCCGGCCCGCCCAGGATCGTCCGGCGCTCGACCGGCTTTTCGATCATGATGTGTCCGTTAACCCGGACGCGGCCCAAAAGAAGAGAAAATAGTTGCCTTGACCTACCTGCTCGACACGAACACCTTCAGCTATATCGCCAAAGGCTCTTCTCCGGCCGCTCGCGCCGTGCTCCTCAAACTATCTCGCGACCCCGACGCTGATCTCTGCATTTCCGTCATCACAGAAGCGGAAGTGCGCCTCGGAATGGCAAAACGTTCGCTGTCTCAGGCCCATCGCTCGGCAATCGAAGGGCTGTTCGCCAATGTTCATATTCTTCAGTGGGGGCCGGACGAGGCGAGGGCTTACGCGCAGGCGCGAGCCAACCTCGAAGCCCGCGGGATCACCGTCGCAGCGATGGATCTGCTGATAGCCGCCCAGGCGATTGCGGCCGGCGCCGTGCTTGTCACCGGAGACAAGTTCTTCGCCTTCATCGACGGTTTGGAAACCCCCGTAAATTGGGCGACCGATCTGTAAGGGCATCCATATAACCGCACCGCCTCCCATCCAGCTTGCATCCCGATCCAAACGGCTTTAATATGCGTCAATTAGACGTGATGCACCACGCACCCGCCAGCACTCTCGAATTCCCCGGTGCTCCGGCCTCCGCGCCCCGCCTGCGGTTGGGCAAGCTCTGCATCGCCCTCCAGGCCGAAACCCCGGCCGAGCTCTTTGCGCGCGCCCAGTCCGCCCTCCACGATGCACGCTTCCTCGAGTTCCGCCTCGACGCCCTGGCCAAGCCTGCCGCCGCCCTCCCTGAGCTAAAGCGCTTCCTCGCCGAACATCGCGACGTTATCGCCATTGCCACCTGCCGCCGCAAGGCCCACGGCGGCAACTTCGTTGGGTCCTTGACTTCGGAACTAGACATCCTCACCAAAGCCGCCGAAGCCGGTTGCCAGATCGTCGACCTGGAAGTCGAATCCGCCGAAGAGGCCACCCATCCCCAACTGGCCCGGTTCCGCGTCGCCCTCCGCGCCGCCGGCTCGGCCCTCCTCGTCAGCTTTCACGACTTTTCCCGCACCCGCGCCCTCGACCAGGCCGCCGCGCGCATCCAGGCCTTCGAGCCCGACTACGTCAAAGTGGTTTCCACCGCACGCAGCCTCGCCGACAATCTCGCCGTCCTCCGCCTCATTGAGGATCGTTCCCTTGGCGCCGACGTCGTCGGCATCGCCATGGGCGAAGAAGGCCTGGTCAGCCGCGTCCTCGGTCCCCGCGCCGGAGCCGCCTTTACCTTCGCTTCCACGTCAGACGCCGCCACCGCTCCCGGCCAGGTCTCCGCCCGCACTTTGCTCGACCTCTATCGCGTCGAGCAACTCGATCAGGCTACGCGCATTTTCGGCGTGGCCGGCAACCCCATCGCCCACTCCCTTTCGCCGCTGATGCACAACGCCGCCTTCCGCCGCGAAAACGTCAACGCTGTTTTGCTCCCGCTCAAGGTCCGCATCCTCGACGACCTGCTCGCCCTCGCCCGCGAGCTCCCTCTCGGCGGCGTCGCCGTCACCATGCCCCTCAAGCAGGAGGTGCTGCCTCACCTCGCCAACATGGACCCCCTCACCGCCCGCATCGGGGCCTGCAACACTCTCCGCACCGGGGCCGACGGCAAGCTCTATGGCTTCAATACCGACGTCGCCGGCGTCACTCGCCCCCTCGAAAAGCGCATGCGCCTCAAAGGCGCGCGCATCCTCGTTCTCGGCGCCGGTGGAGCGGCGCGCGCCGCCGTCTTCGGCCTCGTCGACCGCGAGGCTGAGGTCTTCGTCTCCAACCGCACCCACGAAAACGCCATGGCTCTGGCCCGCAAAGCCCACGCCCGATCCGTCAAGCAGGAGCAGTTGGCCAAGCTCCAGTTCGACGCCATCGTCAACACCACCCCCTGCGGCATGACCGGCGTCAAGCCCACCCTCCCGATCAAAGAAAACGAGCTCAACGCCAGGCTCGTCTTCGACATGGTCTACAACCCCATCGAAACGCCCCTGCTCAAGCTCGCCCATGCGCGCGGCCTCGCCATCATCGCCGGTTTCGAAATGTTCGTGCAGCAGGGCGCCCGCCAGTTCGAAATCTGGACCGGCAAGCCCGCTCCCGAAGCCGAAATGCAGCGCGTCGTCCAACTGGCCCTCCGTCGCCATGGCTGAGCCATTCGTCCGCGCCGCGAGAGCCGCTCACCGCTGCCGGCCTGCTTGACCTCGCCCGTCAGCCATCGCTTCCGATATGCTTAACGGAAAGCATGGAGAATGAAATGGCTCGTTGGTTGGCAGTGATCATCGGCGTGGTTATCGCAATTGCCCTCTCGTTGAGCGTGGCGTTTTATGCGCGCCGAAAGAGGCCCCATGCCTAAAGCCCCCAACCCGTTCGGTTGGCGCTAAACCGCTAGAGCCGCGATTTCCTCCCGCGCCTGGTCCGGCTTCCCCCAAGCGGTGATACAATCAGCCTCCTTGGAGAATCGCGATGCCCACGGGACTCACTCCCCGCGCAGTGAATCGAAGGCAATTCATGTTCATGGCGGCCGCCGCCGCTGCGCCTGCTTTCGCTAAAGCTAAATCGGAACCGCTCATCATCGACACCCATTTGGAAGTTTGGACCGACGATCCCAGGTTCCCCTTCCACCACCCGGAACATCCGGAGTTTAAGCACGAGCCGGTGCAAGCGCCCATTGAAAACCAAGTGGAGGACATGCGGGAATTCGGATTGAAATATGCCGTGCTCATTAATCCCCGCGTCTTCGGATGGGACAACTCCTACATCAGCTACTCGCTGCACAAGTACCCTCACTTGTTTGTCGCCCATGGCTTGCTCGACCCCCTGGGCAGCGATCCGCCGGGCCGGCTGCGGTACTGGATCGAAGAGCAAGGCTTCCAGGGCATGCGCTTCAGTCCCCTCTATGCTCCCAACTCGACCTGGCTCAACTCCAAGGACCTCTATCCCCTGTGGCGCGAGGCCGAGCGCTTGGGCGCCGTCTTCAATTTCTACATCCTTCCCCATCAAATGCCCATGCTCGAAGATATGGCGGGGCGCTTTCCCGGAGTCAAAATCGTGGTGGACCACCTTGGCGAACCCAACCTGAAAGCTCCCGATCCTTGGACCGACTTTCGTAAAATGTTTCGGCTGAAACGCTTTCCCCAAGTTTGGGTAAGCGCTTCCGAGCCTTACGAAATCTCCGTGACCAAACAATATCCGTATCGCGACACGTATCCGTTCTACAAGGCGACCTATGAGGAATTCGGGGCCAGCAAGCTCATCTGGGGCACAGGGTACCCGAAACCCCGTTGGGAACTGCCCATGAACAAAGAGCTGGAGTTCGTCAACAGCGTGTGTGACTTTTACACCTCTGCGGATCGCGAACTGATTCTGGGAAGGAATGCGCTCCGCATTTGGAAATTCCCCAAGGCTTGAGCACGGGAATCCTTTCCCGTCTTTCGCCAAGACGCCATCCGGGTTCAAAGTACTTCTGCGAGTGGATCGCCGATCTATGAGCCAATCAAACATCGTCATCCTCGGTGGAGGAATGGTTGCAGGATACGCAGCGAAGCAATTCGTTGAACTTGGATTGCCCAAGGGAGAATTAGCCATCCTCTCGGCCGATGACGCCGTTCCCTATGAGCGTCCACCCTTGTCAAAGAGCTTTCTGGCCGGCAAGGACAGCGAAGATGCCATCCAGATCAACCCAGAAGGCTTTTACCAAAAGCAAGGAATCGAGTTAAGGCTCGGATGTGAAGTCGCCCAGGTGGACGTCCAACGGAAAACCCTGATGCTGAAGGGCGGCGATGAGTTCGGATTCCAAAGGCTCATCATCGCCACGGGCGCTCACCCCCGCCCTCTGGATATCCCCGGTTCCAGACTTCAAAATCTGTTTTACCTGCGAAGCTTGCGCGATTCCAAAAGCATCCGGGCCGCGGCCGAAAAGGCGAAGCATGCGCTCGTGATCGGCGGCGGTTTCATCGGCATGGAAGTGGCGGCGGTGCTTGCGCAAAAGGGGATCCAAGTAACCTTGGCTCTGAGGGACGACCGTATCTTCCAGCGGTTGTTCTCGCCGGAGATGTCGAAGTTCTTCGAGAGCTATTACGCCGCAAGAGCAGTGCGGCTGATTAAGTCGATGTCCGTTACCGAGTTTCGAGGCGATGGAATCGTCAATTCCGCGGTGCTCCGCGACGGTCAGACCATCCCCTGCGATTTGGTTGTTGCAGGAGTCGGCGTGCGGCCGGCGATCGAGGGGTTGGCGAACAGTGGGCTCGATCTGGGCGATGGCGTTTTGGTGAACGAGCATCTCGAGACCAACCACCCCGGTATTCTCGCAGCGGGCGACGTGGCCAACTACCCGGATGTGCTCTTCGCCAAACGCAGGCGGGTCGAGCATTGGGACAATGCTGTTTCTCAAGGCCAATATTGCGCCCGGTCGCTCATGGGAGAAAGAACCCCGTTTAGGCGCGTGCCGTATTTCTTTTCCGACGTTTTTGACCTCTCCTACGAGTATTGGGGCGACTCGTCCGGTGCGGACCATGTGGCGCACCGTGGCGATTTATCGAGCAGCAGTTTCAGCGTGTGGTGGGTGCGTCAGGAGCGGCTGGTGGCGGCCTTCGCCATGAATCGTCCCGATGAAGAACGAGATGCTGCCCCGAAATGGATCGAGTCGGGGCAGAAGGTATCGGTCACCCAATTGGCGGATTCATCCAAACCGATCGCCAATCCGTCAACCACGACTTCGGCCTGAACGCCCTCGTATTCGTTCTGGTCATGACTCGCCATGTCACAACGTCTGCGTAGTCTGCGATCCGGTTTTGTGTCAGGGCGCGACTTCAGTCGTGCCGAAACCATTGCAAAAAGGATGTGGGCTTCAGCCCCCGAGGCCCGTTTTTAGAGCAATCTCCCCATAGTCGGTCACACCACCGCCATTCGCAAATAGGCCGCTCGTTGGCCCGCTATAGCGGTTCTCCAATTGGTGTAGAGCAGAACCTCGAACGTTGAGTGGCGTTTTTCCCAAGAAAACGCCACCCGGCACGCCCCTCAAAACTTCACGGGAATTGGAGAACCGCCGTAAGCGCATGCTTTTGCGCCGCGAGACCTCGAGTTACGTGCATGGCGACACCAGATTCCGGCGACAATCGGTCCCGGGCGCCGGGCCCATTCCGCGCCGCGTTCTGCAAAGTTGAAGGGCGCCGGCTCCGATCTATTCCTGAAAGGCGAAGGGTCGGAGTTTTTCAAGGCGCATCGGTGCAATATATACTGTCGCTCGCAGAGCAAAATGGGAATTCCGGTTAAGCCGAAAAAGGAGGGTTACCATGCCCAAAGGTTCATTTCTTCTTTTCGCAATTCTCACGTTGGGCCTGGTGTGCTGTGCGCCTGCGACATCAGCCCAGGTCTCCGTCAGCATTGGAGTGGCCCCCATTTGCCCCTATGGGTACTTCTCGTATCCCCCATATAACTGCGCACCCTACGGCTACTATGGGCCCGATTGGTTCGTTGGCGGCGTGTTTATTGGAGCCGGTCCCTGGTTCCATGGCCCTGCCCACTTTAGCGGCCACGTCGATAACCGGTTCGACCCTCGTCACGGATACAAGGGACCGCTGCCCGGGCGCGGAGATGAGCCAAATAACAACTTTCACGGTAACGAGGCGAGAGATGGCAGAGGCCACGTCGTCAAGGAGTCTCATCCCGCCACCAATGAACACGCGCTACCCGGACATCCGGGTGGCGGAGGAAATCGGAGGTAGCGGTCATACCCAGGAAGACCCCTAACGCACTTCTGCCAGCCAGTACCATCCGCCGCGCGAGATGTCCCTCGATCCACAAATGGTGATCGGCGCTCTGAAGATGTTGTTCTCGCACCCGAAGCTCTATTTTTAACTCCAGGGCGAAACACTGTTGATCGTAAACAGCCTGGGCAACTCGCCGATTTCGAGCATGGAAACTATTGTCGCCATTGCTGACCTTTCACAAATCTTCCCTCCAGTCGGGCCCTAAGACCTGGCGAGGCCATCGACCCCGATGAGGAGTCCCTCGCCGGCCACCCGCAAAAAGAATCGCGCGCCGAGGGGCCATCGACCGCGCCCCACCCAAAGTCAAGCGAGATTTTTGCATTCTCAAGAAAACAAAGCGCTTTCCTTTACAGGTTATTTCCCGCGTTTCGTCACAATGGAACCTATGGAACGCGGAAAGGGGCGTTTCACCGGAAATGGGGGCCAGACATCCCCATCCATAGCCGTTGCACCGGCTCCGGACAGGCATTCCATCGAAGATTGCAAGGGAAAAAAACCGGCAAATCCGGGCCAAAAGCCGAAATAGAAATCTGTAACCCATTTGTTTTCTTTAATCTGCGGATAACACGCCTGAATCCATATATTTACGGCGACTCACCTCGCGCAAGTCTCTGAAAACAGCATATTTGCTTACAGAAAGGGGGGTGGGGGTAGGGCCAGGAAAAATCATCGGAACCTCCGTCCTCAACCCCTCGAGGGCAGTCCCGATCACCCGGAAAATTCAGGCGGCACATTTCGGGTCGTTCCGGGTATATTGATATGCTGTAGATTCCGTACAGGCTCGTAACGCGCCTTGGGGCTTCTCGCGGGAAACCTCGACCTGTGCGGGCTGGGGAGAATTTCCTCATGGGCAGGTAAGGGAATTCCCGTATCCAGCGTCTAAACTCGACAGAGTGGCGCCATCACTCCTGACGCGGTTTTGATAACCAACCGCGGCGGAAACGAAAGGGAAGGAATGAGCGAACTGGATGATGCGCCCCGAACCTATTCGGGGGCGCTACTGGCAGTCATTGCCATATCGCTGCTGGCCGCAATTGCCGGCCTGGTCTGGTGCTCCACGCTCGGCAGCCGCCTCAGCACCCAACAGGCGGAACTCGCCGACGCCAACCAACAAAATGCAAAACTGGCCGCGGATCTGCGCGAAACCGACGCCCGCCTGCGCGTCACCACCGACGAGCTGGGCCGCTCCCTCGGCCTTACCCAAAAACAACTCGATCAGCGCGCCCAGGAACTGGTCCGCCGCGAACAGGCTGAGGAAGCCAGCACCAAGCAGCTCCTCAGCGCGCAGCAACAGACCGCGCAGCAGGTGAGCGCGGTGTCGACCGACCTCACCAGCGTCAAGACCGATGTGGGCGGCGTCAAAACCGACGTGGTCAAGACCCAGAACGATCTGGCCAGCGCCATGAGCCAGCTCAAATCCATGCGCGGCGACTTGACCGACACCCAGAGCATCATCGCTCGCAATCACGACGAGTTGGTGCTGCTCGAGCACCGGGGCGACCGCAACTACTACGAGTTCACTCTCGATAAAGGCAGAAAGAAGCCCGTCGGCACCGTCAGCATGGAGTTGCGCAAGACCGACCAGAAGCGCAACCGCTTCACCCTCGACATCTTCGCGGACGACAAGACCTACGAAAAAAAGGACCGCAACGTCAACGAGCCGCTGCAGTTCTACAGCGGCAAGACGCCGGAGCTTTACGAAGTCGTGGTGAACCAGATCAATTCCAAGAACGAGATTTCTGGATATCTCTCGACGCCCAAGAACGCGCCCGCTCCTGCGCCTACTGGGCAATAATCGGGACGCGGGGCGTGAGCACCAGACTGGGCTGATACCGGAAGGCAAAAGTGAAGTCGAGGTTCTTGCGCGCGTTCCACTCCGCCTCTGTCATGTGGAACGCGGAAACAAACTCGCCTTCCACGGTTTGCCCCGGATTAATGGTCGTGTCCAGCGGCGACAGCGGCTTGCCATGCGGCGCCTTGAGGTCCGGATAGGCGACAAACAGCCGGTTGTAGTCGATGGTGTTGGCGGCGTAGCTCGAGTGAATGCCGTCGGGTAGCGTGGCGTTGGTGAGGACGTCGTAGAGAAACAGCGGCGTGTTGCTCTGGTTGTGCAAGCGCACGTCTGCGAACACCATCACCTGGTCGAAACTCTGCTGCGTCAGGCGTGCGCCCGCGGCGTCGAAGCCCGGCGTCACTACGTGTTGCGAATGCACCCAAACCGAAACCACCTGTCCGGTGGCCGCCGGCGGCTTCTGGCCTGAAATGATATAGATCGCGATGATGATGCTGACCACCACCGCGGCGCCCACAAACGCCGCCACTACGTGGCTCGTGCCCTTCGTAAACGACTCGCCGCGCGCCGCGTCATCTAGCGCGTCGGTGTCATTTTGATGAAGAAGACTCATAGCGGTCTTATCTTAGCTCCAATAGGTTGTTACCGGCTACGGAGGCCGAACCCGAGCCCTCTGGCCGCGCTCTGAGCGCAGCCAGAAATGGTTCCGCCCCGAGCGTATTCAGCACATCCTCGGGCCCCAACCAGGCCCGGCGCAACTGCCGCAGGCCGTAGCCCATTTTTCCCAGGTTGCGCGCGTCGTGCGAATCGGAGCAGATGACGACCCGGCAGCCCAGTTCCTTGGCCAGGCGCAGATCCC
Source organism: Acidobacteriaceae bacterium (assembly GCA_030041305.1). Classification (GTDB taxonomy): domain Bacteria; phylum Acidobacteriota; class Terriglobia; order Terriglobales; family Acidobacteriaceae; genus Telmatobacter. Next base: position 2,272 of record JASHOC010000305.1, on the reverse strand, counting down.
GGTCGTTCAGATCCAGCCGCTCCGGCGCGGCATTGTGCTCCATAGCCACACCTAACTCGGCGCCGCGGCGCAGAACCGCGCCGATATCGATGGCAAAAGGCTCGCGGCGCAGCAGCAGGCGCCCCGTCGGGTGTCCGAGAATGCGCACATAAGGGTTCTCGATGGCGCGCAGCACCCGCGCCGTCGTTTCTTCCCGGCTCTGATCGAACCGCGAGTGCACGCTGGCGATCACCACATCCATCTGCGCCAGCACCTCGTCATCCATGTCCAGCGCCCCATCGCCCAGAATATCCACCTCGATCCCCGTAAACACCCGGATGCGGCCTTCCATTTCGCGATCCACTGCGCGCACCCGCTGGATCTGCTCGAGGGCGCGCTTCTCGTCCAGTCCTCCTGTCATGGCGAGCGCCTTTGAGTGATCGGTGATGGCGATGTAACCATAGCCGCAAGCCAGTGCCGCCTCCGCCATCTCGCGGATCGAGTTGCGCCCGTCGCTCGCCGTGGTGTGCATGTGCACGTCGCCGCGCAGGTCGGCCTTCTCCATCAGCCGGGGCAAGGCGTGTCGCGCGGCGCACTCGATTTCGCCCAGGTTCTCGCGCAGCTCCGGCGGAATCCAGTCCAAGCCCAGCGCCGCGTAAATCTCCTCCTCGGTGGCCGACGCCACCATCGCACCATCCTCGAGCCGGGCGAGCGCCCACTCGTTGAGCGTGTATCCCATTTTGAGGGCTCGCTGCCGGAGAACCACGTTGTGCGCCTTGGAGCCGGTGAAGTACTGCAGGGCCGCTCCATAGGAAGCCGAAGGCAGCAGGCGCACATCCACCTGCAACCCGCCCTGAACGTGGAAGCTCACCTTATTCTCGCCCTTGGCGATGATGTCGTGGATGCCCGGATACCCGGCGACGTATTCGACCGCGGCAGCCGTGTGTTCTGGAACGCACGCCGGGCCGGTGACGAGCAGATCGAGATCGCCCACCGTTTCCCGCCCACGGCGCAGGGAACCAGCCGGAGTGACGGTGTCAAAACCCGCGTGATCTGCGGCCTCAGCAGCCGCGGATTCGGGGCGCGCATCCTTGGAGCCGGGGAAGGCAAGCAAGTAGGCGGCAATACGCCGGGCCTCCTCCTCCGCGAAATCGATGCGGAACCGGCCCGCCGACCGCCGATAATCCTCGATGCCTTTGCGCAGCTTGTCGAGCTGCTTGGGCCCCATCCGCGGCAGGCTTGCGAGGCGGCCTGCCTCAATCGCCTCGGCAAGCTGATCCACATTGGCGATCTTCGCCGCATCCCAAAAAAGCGCAATCGTCTTCGGACCCATGCCGGGCAATTTGAGCAGTTCTAAGACGCCTGCTCCATACCGCGCCAGCAGCTCTTCGCGCAGCGGCAGGGTTCCAGTTTGCACGATGGCTTGCAGGTTGGCGGCCATGCTCTTGCCGATACCGGGAATCTCGAGCAGGCGCGCGATATCGGCTGCGGCAATGGTTAAATCAACCGTTGTCTGTTCGGCTGCCTCCGCCGCTCGTCGGTATCCGCGGACGCGAAAACTGTCCCCGCCATCGATCTCAAGCAGATCGGCAGTTTCTTCGAGCAATCGCGCCATGGTTCGATTGTCCATTTGCGAGGGCTCCGCCAGCAGTATCGTTCACCGGATCCACCAGCGCCAAGGGAAAGATTTGCCGTTCCACTTGGAATGGGATACACGGCTGCACACCTCTTCGCATCGTTCAACCGCGAGTCGCAGCGTAACACGAGGTCGAAGGCGCGGAGCGGGATTGTGACGGCGGAAAATGTTGCGGGCGCACTCCAACTCAACCGCCGGGCGGCGGCTCTTGCTCGAAACGCCCGGCCCTAGACGCTAGGCTGCGCTGTGAGCGCTGTCCCGGAAGCGAACTACGGCATCTGCCTGGGGACCTTTCTGGCCCTCAACGATGTCGAACTCGACCTCATCGCCTTCTTTGAGCGTTTTGTATCCGTCCAATTGAATTGCCGAGTAATGGACGAATACATCCGGCCCGTCTTCACGTCCGATGAATCCGTAGCCCTTGGCGTTGTTGAACCACTTGACTTTGCCTTTGTACTGAGCCACAGGCTCCCGCCTTCCTTTTGGTGTTACATGAGGATTCTTGGTGTTTTGAAAAGGGAATTCTCACACCGATGCAAGGTATGACGGGTTTTTGAGGGGAAAGGTTTTTTCAAAAGTGCGCCGCAAATTCCACAGAGTGGAACCTTTTGGATAGGCGAGGCGGCCGCCGCGCGGGCGGGATTGGGCGGCCAGTCG
>JASHOC010000304.1 GCA_030041305.1 Acidobacteriaceae bacterium | reverse complement strand
GCAGAATCTTCACCGCTATTTCCTGCGACTCTCATATGTCATTTGGGGTTTTCTGGCCTATGACTCAGTGCGGTCTTTCTTTTTTCCGGACGGATTTGGGATCGGGATGGGGAGTCTCGTTCTCTCGCTGAATGTCTTCCTTCTCGGCGGATATGTCTTCGGGTGCCATGCTTTCCGGCACCTGATCGGAGGGACATTCGACCGAATCTCGGAACATCCTGGACGGCGCAGAGTCTACCAGTTCGTGAGCCGCTTAAACGCGCGACATAAGTCGTGGGCGTGGGCGAGCCTGTTCTGGGTGGCGTTTGCCGATCTCTACGTCCGGCTCTGTTCGATGGGATTCTGGCATGACTGGAGAATCCTCTAGATGCCGGAATTCCAACGGTTCTCCTACGATGTTTTGGTGATTGGAGCGGGCGGAGCCGGTCTGCGCGCCGCCATCGAAGCTGCAGCTAACGGCGTTACCGTAGGCGTGGTGTGCAAATCTCTGCTCGGTAAAGCGCACACGGTGATGGCCGAGGGCGGCATCGCGGCGGCGCTCGCCAATGTGGACGATCGCGATAACTGGCGGGTGCATTTCGCGGATACGATGCGCGGAGGCCAGTACCTGAACAACTGGCGCATGGCCGAACTGCACGCCAAGGAAGCGCCGGAATGCGTTCGCGAACTGGAGGCGTGGGGAGCGCTTTTCGATCGCACCAAGGACGGCAAGATTCTGCAGCGAAACTTCGGCGGACACAAGTATCCGAGGCTGGCGCATGTGGGCGACCGCACCGGTCTGGAGATGATCCGCACACTCCAGGACCACGGCATTCACGCGGGGATGGAAGTCCACATGGAATGCACCGTGCTCAGCCTGCTGCTCGATGGAAACCGAATTGCCGGAGCGTGCGGGTACGATCGCGAAAAGGGCCGGTTCTATGTGTGGCAGGCGAAGGCGGTGGTGCTGGCGACCGGAGGAATCGGAAGGGCCTTCAAGATCACCAGCAACAGTTGGGAATACACCGGCGACGGGCTGGCGCTGGCGTACCGCGCCGGCGCCGAGCTTCAGGACATGGAGTTCGTTCAATTTCATCCCACCGGCATGGTGTGGCCGATCAGCGTGCGCGGCATCCTGGTGACCGAAGGTGTGCGCGGCGAAGGCGGCGTCTTGCGCAATAAGGAAGGACGCCGATTCATGTTCGATGACATCCCTGAACTCTACAAGGAACAAACCGCAGACAGCGAGGACGAAGGCTGGCGGTATACGCAAGGCGACAAGGCGGCGCGGCGACCACCCGAGCTGCTCACGAGGGATCACGTGGCGAGGTGCATCAATCGCGAGGTCAAGGCCGGCCGCGGCTCGCCGCACGGGGGCGTTTTTCTCGACATCTCGTGGATCAAGGAGCGCCTTCCGAAATCGGAGGAGCACATTAAGCGCAAGCTCCCCAGCATGTATCACCAATTCAAACAACTCGCCGATCTCGACATCACCAAGGAGCCCATGGAGGTCGGTCCGACAACGCACTACATGATGGGTGGAGTCCGGTTGGATGGCGATTCGCAGGCGTCCACAATCCCGGGACTGTTCGCCGCGGGCGAGGTGGCTGCAGGATTGCATGGAGCTAACCGGTTAGGGGGAAATTCCCTCTCGGATCTGCTGGTGTTTGGACGCCGCGCAGGACGCTATGCGGCCGCATTCGCCAAGGCCAACGGTCAAGTGGGAGTCGACGAGACGGGGCTTCAGACAGCGGCCGAGGCTGCCCTCGCTCCTTTCGAGCGGGGCTCTTCGGCCGAGAATCCCTACCAGGTTCAATACGATCTGCAGGAGGCCATGCAAAACCTGGTTGGAATCGTGCGCACAGAGAGCGAAATGGAACAAGCTCTCGAGGTCATCGGGCAATTGCGCGTCCGAGCCGAGCGGGTAGGCGTGGGGGGAAATTGCGAATACAACAATGGCTGGCACACCGCGATCGATCTCGGAAATCTGTTGATTGTATCGGAGGCTGTTACGCGCGCGGCGCTGTTGCGCAAAGAAAGCCGCGGCGCGCAATTCCGCGAAGATTTTCCAGGCAAAGACGCGGAGTGGGGAAAGCACAATATCATCGTGAAACGCGGCGCAGACGGCGAGATGCACGTGGAGAAACGCTTGCTTCCGCCTATGCCGGAGGAGTTGAAGGCAGTCATCGAAGAGATGAAATAGCCGGGAGGCAAAACCGATGGCCACACCAGCGACGTTTCGCATCTGGCGCGGAAACTCTGCGGGGGGCGGATTTCAAGATTACTCAGCCGCCGTGGAGGAGGGTATGGTGGTTCTGGACGCTGTGCACCACATCCAGGCGCAGCAGGCGCCGGACCTGGCGGTGCGATGGAACTGCAAGGCAGGCAAGTGTGGATCATGCTCCGCGGAAATCAACGGCATGCCCAAACTGATGTGCATGACCCGGCTCAGCGACATCGATTTGAACGAGCCGGTCACGATCGAGCCGATGCACACGTTTCCGGTGATACGTGACCTGGTCACAGATGTTTCCTGGAATTTCAAGGCCAAGAAGACGATCAAGCAATTCAAGCCTCGGCCGCCCGACGCGCCCGACGGCACATGGCGCGTGCAGCAGGCGGACGTCGAGCGCGTGCAGGAGTTTCGCAAGTGCATTGAATGTTTCCTCTGCCAGGATGTGTGCCACGTTCTGCGAGAGCACCACAAGCAGGACGAGTTCATCGGACCGCGCCTGCTTGTCCACGCAGCCGCCCTGGAAATGCATCCGCTTGACGCAGAAGACCGGGTGAGCGATTTGCGGCGCCTGCATAATATTGGCTACTGCAACATCACCACCTGCTGCCGCCAGGTGTGTCCCGAATCGATCACGATCACAGAGAACGCGATTATCCCGCTGAAGGAGCGGGTCGTGGACCGTTATTTCGATCCGCTCAAACGGTTGTTCCGCATTCTCTGACTCGAACAATCCGCGCCGGAGGCCGGGGAAGACGACTATCGCGGCGGGGCATCGAAAACGTCGAGGGAAACGAGTTCCAGTTCCAGCTCATTCCGGCTATAGGTCGAATTCTGAAGCAGGCGCACGCAGCGATTCCAGCGAAGGATGGCGTCGTCGTTTCCTGCTGGACGAATCGTTTCGGCTTCTGCGAAACATTGCAACGCCAACTCAAAAAACGTCAACACGGCGGGAAGCGGATTTCCGGCGGTGAGCTGGGCCTTAGCGCGCCGTTCATACAGAATCCCGGTGTAGTAGAGCCGCTCGTAGGGATCGGCGAGGTGTTGGAAGATCTCCTCTGCTTCCCGGAAACGACCGGAACCCCCGCTCGTGAATTGATCGGTAAGAGCGAGCCCGAGTAAACGCAACGCGAACTGATGCTGGGGCTCGATGGCCAAGATGTCGCGGCAGATGGATTCTGCTTCTTCCGGCTCATTGAGGGAGCGATACAGCTCCGCTTTGGCGATGGCCTCGGGGATCCCGGCCGTGGAGATTTGCTTCAGCGCGTAATCCATTCAACCCTCCTTCCGCGCCTGGACACTTATTGTTCCGAAAATGCGGCGACCGCCGTTCCCGCCCACTTGTCCAGACATTATGCTCTCGTCCCGGCCGCACCGTCCAGATGAATCTGGCTGCTTGCAGGCCAGGGCTTAGGGTGTATCCACATATACGGGTGGGCGGCGTTGCGAGCCACCTGGCAATCATCTGGCGCCAGTTGCACACCAATTATCCCGGAAAGCAGCGCAGCGAGAAGACCATTGTCGGCTCGCGGATGTGGCCCTCCTACAGTTTGAAGTCGACGGGGCTCTTCTTCCTTATTCTCGCGGTGGTGTCGGCCCTGGGGGCGTTCGTGCAGATCGATCCGGTGTGGATTTACGGAAGGTACGATCCCGCGGCGATTCTTCCCGGAGCGCAGCCGGATTGGTATCTGGGCTGGATCGAGGGAGCGATGCGCCTGTTTCCGGGCATCAACCTGCACCTCGGACCCTATTTGGCGCCGGAAGTCTTTTTCCCTGCGGTGCTGCTCCGGCGCTGATTTTTCTCTTCCTGTATATCTACCCGTGGATCGACAAGCTGGTTTCGTTCGACGCGAGCCCGCACAACCTGCTTCGGCTTCCCTGGGAGCAGCCCTTCAACACCGCGGTGGGTTGCGCGCTGGCGGTATTCGTGGTCATCCTTTTGGTTGCGGGCGGCGATGATGTGATTGCACTGCCGGCCGGTGCTTCGGTGGTGGCGCTGCGCACCCTGCTGCGTATCCTGGTGTTTGTGGTTCCGGCGTTCACCGGCGTGCTGGCGTACGCGTTGTGCCTCAGAGTGAAAGCGAAGCAGTCAGCGCAGGAGGCGCACGCGCTGGCGGCGCCTGAAGAAAAAACAGCCGCGCAATCCGAGTTCCCTCCGATGTGGCCTCTCATAACATTAGAAGGATAAAAAAGCAAGATGGTTTTGGGGCGAATCCGCCCGAATTGGACGTCGCGGCTTAATTTGAAGATGGACCCTGTCTTGATAGGCTGAGAAGCCGCTTACATACAAGCATTTACCCCCAGCCAGCTTCGGGCGAGCATCCTTGCCGCGCCGATTTGACCGTGGAAATTTCGGTGATAGCGCGCCATTTTCCGTGGATCTTTTGTCGGCGTCGGTTTTTTCCATCGATCCAGCGTGGATTTACTGGTTCTTTACCTTACAATATCCAACATTACCAGCGTGGATTCCCCTGAAATCCATTAAGCAGTGAGAAGAAGTAGGGCTCTTGGGATGTTCATCTGCGAATGAATGTCAGCCAGATTTTATTTCTCTTCCGCATCGCACTCGCACATGCTTCGGAGATGAGCAAAACGCACGCGCGGGCGCTCAAATCAAACCTTATCCCCATTCTGCATCGCACCTGCGGGTGCGCACCCAAGGAGGCCGGAAAGATGAAACGACTACTTTACTGGTTAGGGTTTGGGCTTTGCAGCGCCGCGATGGCTCTGGCGCAAACAGCAACTTCAGTCAACGGCACGGTGACCGACCCCTCGGGCGCGGTGATTGTGGACGCCACGGTGACCCTGCTCAACCTGGGCACAGGAGCCACGCGGCAGGATCATTCGAACCAGCAGGGACACTATCAGTTCAACCAGGTGGAACCGGGCAACTACCGGATTACGGCCGAGGCCAACGGATTCGGGAGAGTGGTGGTCAATAATGTGCAGCTGCTGGTGAATACGCCCGCCACGGTGCCGCTGGCTTACAAGAATGTGGGAGCGACGACGCAAGAGGTCACGGTGGAGGCGGACAGCGCGGCGCAGATGAACACCGAGGACGCCACCCTGGGCAATGTGATTTCGAATCGGCCGGTGGTGCAGTTACCGCTGGCTGCGCGCAACCCGACCAGTCTTCTGGCCTTGCAGCCGGGCGTGACTTACACCCAGGATCCTCAGGAAGGTCAGGTGAACGACGAGCGCAGCGGCTCGGTGAATGGCGGCAAGGCCGACCAGGCCAATGTGCTTTTGGATGGCGTGGATGCGAATGACCAGCTGAACCGAACCTCGTTTACCAGCGTGCTGCGCGCGACGCCGGATTCGATCGAGGAGTTTCGCGAAATTACCAGCAACCCGCCGGCATCCCTCGGTTTCAGTTCGGGCGCACAGGTGACGCTGGTGACCAAGAGCGGAACCAATGCTTTCCACGGCTCGGCCTACGAGTACAACCGCAACACCGAGACCGAGGCCAATAACTTCATCACCAAGGAGAGCGGCCAGCCGCGCCAAGCGCTGATCTATAACGTCTTCGGCGGCTCGCTGGGCGGCCCGATCAGGAAGGACCGCCTCTTTTTCTTTGCGGGGTACGAGGGCCGGCGCGACGCCAGCGCCACTACGCAATACCGCATTGTTCCCACCGACAACTTCCGCAACGGGTACTTTAACTATGCTACGTGCCCTCCCGGACAGTTTGGCTGCGCGGCGCCGAACGGTCAGGCGCAACTTACGCCTTCTCAGGTGGGGTACCAGGGGAGCCTCGTTGGCGACTCCGCCGGCGTGCCTGCGGCGGTGCTGACATATCTCCAGTCATATCCAGAGCCGAACTATACCGGCCAAGGTGACGGCCTGAACACCGCCGGATATGCCTTCAACGCGAAGACGCCGTTTTCATACGACAGCTTTATTTCGCGTTGGGACTGGCACATCGACAACGCCGGCAAGCACCAGATCTTCTTCCGGGGCAGCCTGCAGAACGACAACTACGAGGACGGCGCGCCGCAGTTTCCCGGGCAGCCCAACAGCAGCACCTATCTAAACAACAGCAAGGGATTTGCCGTGGGCTACACTTGGGTCGTCTCGCAGAGCATGGTGAACACGATTCATTATGGGTTTACGCGCGAAGGCGTGGCGAGCACCGGAACGCAGACGCAGGCGGAGGCCATTCTCGACAACCTGACGCCGCTTTATCCGGAAGGCGGCGCAAGCGGCACCCAGGTGGGCTGCTGCGGAACTTACAACCAGCTTCCGGTCCAAGACATCCGCGAGGATCTGGACTGGATCAAAGGGCGCCACACCTGGGGCTTTGGGGCCGAAGTGTTCTTGCTCGACAACCATTATCAAACCGACTCGTTTTCATTCAGCAGCGCCGAGGGCGATGGGAACTGGATCACGGACGACGGTGGCGCTCTGCTATGGAACAGCGCGGGCGCGCCGCCCGCCTTTAAGGACACCACGTACGAGAAAACCTTCTCGGACCTTCTCGGCCTGCTCCCCAAGCTCTACAACCAGACCAATTTCAGCGCCACCCTCCAAGCGTTGCCCCAAGGAGCGATGGTCGACCGGATCTTCGCGCAGCAGCATATCGACTTGTATGCCCAGGATTCCTGGAAGGTAAAGCCAAATCTCACCCTCTATGGAGGGGTGCGGTTCAGCATGGCGCCGCCGGTCAACGAGACGCAGGGCTATGACGTCCAACCCACCGTCCCCGCTGGCGAGTGGATGCTGGAACGCGGCGCTCTTGCCGCTTCGGGCCAGTCACAGCTGGATGCAGGGAACGTGACCTACAATCTGAACAAGAACTTAGGCGTCAAGAATTGGCCCACGGAATACGACTGGGCCCCGCGCGTCGCGTTCAACTGGGCTCCCCATGCTAACAGCGGAATGCTCTCGTCCATCCTGGGCAAGGGAGGACAGACCGTGATCCGGGGCGGGTACTCATTTCTCTACGATGTCTTCGGGCAGGGCCTGATGAGCACGTTCGCCGGCGTGGCGGGCTTCGCGGATTTGGAGGAGTCGAATGCGAACCAACCTATTTCCGGCGTACCGATCTTCAGCGGTCCCTTCAGTGTCCCGTACAGCTCACCCATTTTCCCAGCCACCCCAGCGCCCGGTTTCCCGCAGACTCTGGCCTCGATTTTTAATGGAGGTGGTGGGGCCCAATTGAGCACGATTGATTCAGGGGTCAAAGCTCCCTATTCGATGATCGCGAATTTCACGATCGAGCGGCAGTTGGCCCACGGGTTCCTGGTGCAGGCATCGTTTGTGAACCGCGAATCGCGGCGCTCGTTGATCGGCGAAGATACGGCGACGCCGACGAACCTGGTGGATCCCGCCTCGGGCATGAGCTATTACCAGGCGGCGAAGCCATTGGAACAAGCCGCGCTGGCGGGAGTTACGAACCTGTCGCAGATTCAGCCCATTCAGTACTGGCAGGATCTGTGGCCCGGGGCGGCCGGCTGCGATATCAATGCGAACTGCGGGTCCGCCAGCGCCTATCCGGGCGCCTCGGCGACGCAGGGAGTGTACTCGGCGTTTTATGATAACCCCGGCGACTGGACGACGGCCGTGCTGACGCTCGATCAGCTCTGCCTGCCAGCGTGCAGCAAATTGGGGCCGGCCGCCATGTTCAATCAGCAGTACAGCGCCAACTATGCCTTTCGCTCGGTCGGCACCGGGGCATATAACGGGTTGCAGTTGGTGCTGCGCAAGGCCTTCACAAACGGCTACCAGTTCGATCTAAATTACACCTACTCGAAATCGATGGACCTGGGTTCGACGCCGGAGAGCGCAGGCTATGCGAATGGCGGCGCGACCAGCGCCATTGGCTCGATTATCACCACCTGGAACCCGAAGGCGAACTATGCCCCCTCGGATTACGACATGCAAAACCAGCTCTCGGCGTTCTTTATCGGCCAGCTTCCCTTTGGCCGCGGGCACGCCTTTCTGGCCAACTCCAACCGCTTTGTGAATGGCGTACTGGGCGGCTGGGAGGTTACCAGTATTGTCCGCGCGGATAGCGCATTTCCGGCGAGCGTGAACGATGGTGTGGGGTGGCCGACGGTTTGGGATTTCAATGGCTACGCCACGCCGAACGGGCCGCTACCCTCAACCAAGAACCGTGCGCTCGGGAACGCGTTCCACGATCCGACGGCGGCCTTCGCGGTCTTTACGCCGACCAACGCAGGCGACATCGGAGGCCGGAACAACATCCGGGGCACACCTTTGTTCAACCTGGACGGCGGAATTAACAAGACCTTCACTGTGTTCTCGCTCCACGACAATCCGAACAATCTCCAGATCCGCGTGGAAGGGTTTAACCTGACCAATTCCGCGCCGCTCGACATCGAATCGGCAGCCATGTCCCTGGCGAATCCCGCCGACTTCGGTCTCTACACCCAGACGCTCACCAACGCCCGCCAGTTCCAGGCGGTCTTACGGTACGAGTTCTAAACGGCGCCGCCGGGCCCGCAACGAGCCCGGTGGCGCTTGGCTTAATCCAGGGCGAATACCGGCGGTCGCGCCGGAAACGACGCAGCCGGTGGGCTAATATGCGATGCGGGTCCGATTTTCGGGAAGAAACCTTGATTCAACGGACTTTACACCAGAAAAAACCTTGTTCGGGCATTCCCTTTTACGGCGCGGAATTTTATCATGAGATAAATTGAAGCGGGGATCGCCTACTCCCCGTGCGCCGAATCTGGATAGCCGATCATTTTCGCAGGTGGCAGCCAGGTTTTGTCCGGATCCAAGAGAGGTCAACATTCATGCTTAAAGCTCTGATTGCGGGGGCTCTCCTGATCGGCGCGGCGGCTTGCCCGAATGTGCAGGCCAAAACAATTCCCTCGTCCAACGGCGCCGCGGCCAAGGATCGCGTGGACATGGAGTTGATGACCTGGGTCGAAATCAAGGACGCCATGGCTCACGGTAAAACCACGGCGTTGATTTATAACGGCGGAACGGAGCAGCGTGGGCCGCAGTGCGTGGTGGGCGGGCACACTCTGGTGGCGCAAGCCAAAGTGATCGCCATCGCCCGCAAGCTGGGCAACGCTTTGGCCGCGCCGGTGCTGCCGTTCTCACCGAACAACGCCAACCCGAACCTGCCCGGCACCATCGGCATCACCGCCGACGCCTTCAAGGAAGTGAACAAGGAAGTGGCCGAGCAGTTGATCCGCAATGGCTTTACAAACGTGGTGCTCATGGGAGACCACGGCGGCGGCCAGAAGGAATTGGGGGAGGTGGCGTCAGAGTTGAGCGCGCAGTATGGGGGGCAGGGAATCAAGGTGGTGTATTGCGCCGACGCCTACCAGAAGTCGAATGACGATTTCGACGCGTGGCTGGCTTCGAAGGGCTATTCACCGGGCGGACACGCTTCAGTGAACGACACCTCGGAAATGATGTATCTGGAGCCGGGGCCCAACACCTGGGTGCGGAGCGACATGCTCTCCGAGGCCGTGGGCACGCCGAGGGAGCACACTGGTCAGCACACCGCCTATGATCCGAACCATCCCGGGAATGGCGTGATGGGCGATGGCCGGCGCTCGTCGGCGGCGCTGGGCAAGCACGGATACGATCTGCACGTGGACGAGGCTGTAGCACAGATTCGGCAGCTTCTGGGTGAAACAAAGTAGCAGCACGGCCGGGAGCACAGGAGACGAACACAATGCGCTTTTGGGGAAATCTCATAGGCGGTGTTTGGGGAAGCGAAAACTCGTGCGCGCCATTGGGTTCTGAGGCGGATCGCCGCTCCTTAAGGTCGAAGAGTGCGGAGTTGAGACGCGCCTTCTTTGTTTTCGCCATCGCCGCGATTGCGGGGGCGGCCGCTTATGGCCAGGCTCCAAAGACGTATATGACGACCGCGCAGCAACAGGCCTTTGTGAAGCAATACTGCTCGGGGTGCCATAACCCGCAAATGGACAGGGTGAATGCTCTGGATTTTTCGCATTTGGAGAAAAGCGACGATCTTGCCGAAGAGGTGATTTCCAGAGTGAAGGTCGGCTTCATGCCACCCCCGACAGCGCCCCATCCGAGCGCGGCGGAGCGGAAGCTCTTTGAGGATTCGGCGGCGCATACGCTGGATAGTTATGCGGCGCTCCATCCGTATTATGGCGATCCGCCGCTGCACCGGCTGAATCGCTCCGAATACGCGAACTCTGTGCGCGAGTTGCTGGGCGTCAATATCGACGTGGACGAGATGCTGCCCAGCGACACGTTCGATCATAGCTTCGACAATATGGCGGACGTGCTGACGATCTCGCCCACGCTGATGAGCGCCTATATCCGCGCCGCCGGCAATATCAGCCGCATGGCGATTGGCGACCGCAACGCCGCGCCGGCGAGCTCAAGCTATGAGCTGGCCCGCGTGGTTTCGCAAGTGGGACACGTCGATGGGGCGCCTTTCGGCACGCGCGGCGGGATTTCCATGATCCACGACTTTCCGGCCAATGGGAAATACACCTTCACAGTTTCCTATTTCTACTCCCTGGACGGGGTGCTCTTTGGCGCCATGCAGGGGAATACGCAGAAAATGGAAATCTCGGTCAACGGCGTGCCCGTGGCGCTGCTGCCGCTCATCCCGACCAGCACCAAGTACGACATTGTCCGCACTCCGCCGATTGATGTGCCGGCGGGCCCGCAGAGAATATCGGCGGCATTCCTCAAGACTTTCGACGGACCGGTCGATGACGCCGTAGAGCCGGGCAGTTTCTCGTTGCTGGACCTGAATCAGGCTCCGCTGGCGGGACTGACGACCATGCCGCACCTGGAGACGTTGACGATTACCGGCCCCAATCATCCCGAGGGTGTTGGCGAGACGCCCAGCCGGCGGCAGATCTTTTCCTGCTACCCGAAGGCCGCCGCGCAAGAGGAGCCGTGCGCACGCAGCATCATCACACGCCTGGCCACGCAGGCCTATCGCCGTCCTGTGACCGCCCAGGAAATGGCCAGCCTGATGAAGTTCTACGCGCTGGGCCATCAGGATGGAGGATTCGAAGCCGGTGTGGGCGTGGCGGTGCAGGCGATTCTGTCCAGCCCTTCGTTCATCTTCCGCTTTGAGCGGAATCGGGCGCAGTTTGTGAATGCGGAATTCAAGACCGGCGCACCGGACAGCAAATCCGCTCAATCGGCGAAACCGGTCGCGTATCCGGTTACCGACCTGGAGTTGGCGTCCCGGCTATCCTATTTCCTGTGGAGCGCAGCGCCGGATGCGGAACTGCTGAAGCTGGCTGAAGCGAACGAGTTGCACCGGCCGGCAGTCTTGGACGCGCAGGTGCATCGCATGCTCGGGGATCCGCGTTCGATCGCGCTGTCAAACAACTTCGCCAGCCAGTGGCTGCACCTGCAAAATCTCAAGAGCGCGCTGCCCGATGGCTATCTCTACCCGCAATACAATCAGAATCTTATTGACGACATGCGCGAGGAGACGGTCCTGTTCTTCAACAGCATCGTCCGCGAAAACCGCAGCGTGCTCACGCTGCTGGATGGGAATTACACCTACGTCAATGGCCAGTTAGCGCGGCTGTACGGCATTCCCGACGTGCTGGGCGACCGCTTTCGGCGCGTGCAGTTGACTGACCAGAACCGGTTTGGACTGCTGGGGCAGGCAAGCATTCTCACCTTGACCTCGAGCGCCAACCGCACCTCGCCCACCATCCGCGGCAAATATGTGATGGAGGTTTTGCTGGGCAATCCGCCGCCACCTCCTCCCGCCGCTTTTGTGCTCGCGGATAACAAGGCCGGCGCCAGCGCGCAGACAGTTCGGGAACGCCTGGAGGAGCATCGCAAGAATCCTTTCTGCGCCGGATGCCACGCGTTCATGGATCCCATCGGCTTCGCTCTCGAGAACTTCGACCCCATTGGCGAGTGGCGCGGCTTTGACGAAAGCAGCCGCATCGACAATGAGGGCAAGCTCTTTGACGGAACGCCGCTCGACGGTCCGTCGAGCCTGCGCCTGGCGTTGATGAAATACTCGGACTCGTTTATCGACACGTTCGCGGAGAATTTCTTTGCCTACGGAATGGGCCGGGTTCTGGTTCCGCAAGACATGCCCGTGGTCCGCTCGATCATTCGTGAAGCGGCTGCACACAACAACACTTTCTCCGCCTTTGTCCTCGGCATCGTCAACAGCGCTCCCTTCCGCATGCGGAGCGCGCAGACGGCGTCGCCAGAACTGAAGCGGCTGCTGGCTACAAAGATGGATCTACGGGGGCCAAGCGCCGACACAACGCCGACGCATAATTAGGTGGTTCCAACCGAAAGAGGAGGGTAGGCGATGTTCAACACGAAGCGGCATCTATCCCGGCGGACGGCGTTGCGTGGGATGGGCGCCACGGTGTTTCTCCCCGTGCTCGACGCCATGATCCCGGCGAGCACTGCGTTGGCGGAAACGGCGGCGCGTCCCAAGTCGCGCCTGGCCTGCATCGAGATTGTGCACGGCGCGGCGGGCAGCACGATGGACGGAACCGACAAGCATTATTGGTCGCCGGCCAAGGAAGGCGCGGACTTCGAGTTTACCGACACGCTTACCCCGCTGAAGGATTTTCGCGACTATCTCACCATCGTAACCGGCACGGATCTTCACGGAGCGATGGCGTGGGACGCAGCGGAAGAAGGCGCCGACCACATGCGCTCGAGCGCCGCGTATTTGACGGCGGCGCACCCCAAAATGACCGAGGGCGCCGATATTCACAACGGCATTTCGGTCGATCAGTATTACGCGGAGAAATTCGGGCAGGATACGCCGCTGCCCTCGATTCAGCTTTGCATTGAGAGTTCCGACGCCTCCGGCGCTTGCGACTACGGCTACGCCTGCGTTTACTCCGACACCATTAGCTGGGCCACGCCGACCAAACCGCTGCCCATGACCCTGGACCCGCGCACGGCTTTTGAAACCCTTTTCGGCGACGGCGCCACGCCGACGGAGCGGTTGCAACGCCAGCGCGTGAATGCGAGCATTTTGGACTGGATCACCAGCGATGTGGCGAGCTTGCAGAAGAACCTTGACGCCACGGACCGCGGGCGCATGAACGACTACCTCGAAAACGTGCGCGAGGTCGAGCGCCGCATCCAGCGCATCGAGAAATACAACGCAAGCGGCGCGGCGCGGACGCTGCCGGCGGCGCCGCTGGGCGTGCCCGACTCCTACGACGAACATGTGAAGCTCATGTACGATCTGCAGGTGCTGGGCTTTATGACCGAAGTGACGCGCGTCTCGTCTTTCAAAATGAGCCGCGACGTCAACATGCGGGTGTACCCGGAAAGCGGCGTATCCACGCCATTCCATACCTGCTCGCACCACGGCGAGACCCCGGCCAATATCGCCGATTTCCAAAAGATCAACCACTATCACGTCACCCTGGTCAAGTATTTCCTGGAGAAGATGCGCAATACACCCGACGGAGACGGCAACCTGCTGGATCACTCGCTGGTTCTCTACGGCAGTCCGATGGGCGACTCCAATGTGCATAATCACAAGCGTCTGCCCATCTTGCTGGCGGGGCGCGCCAACGGCGCGGTGCGGGGAAACAATCACGTAAAGCTGCCCGATGGAACGCCCATGGCCAATGTTCTTTTGACCATGTTGAACAAACTGGGAATGAACCTGGATTCCCTGCAAGACAGCACCGGCATGCTCAATATCTAGCTTGCCTTGTGCAGACGATTTTCGATAGAACCGTGGAATTCTTCGCGAGGAGTGTCCGAGGAGGCGCGAAATGTTGAAGATGGTTTCGTGGGGACTGGCTGTCCCCGTTCTCGCCTTGTTCGCGGCGGCTGTCCCTGCCGCCACGGGCGCGGAATCCTCTCAAGCAACCGCTTCTGCGACGCCGTCGCTCGAACCGGATGTGCGGCTGCCGGAGGCGGTGAAGCGCGGGGACGTGGCCGCGGTGGAAGCTTTGCTGCGCGCCCATGTGCCGGTGAACAGCGCCGAAGGCGACGGCAGCACTGCGCTCCACTGGGCGGCATATGTAAACAACCTTGAGTTGGCCCGCATTCTGTTGAATGCCCATGCCGACGTGAACGCCAAGACGCGCCTCGAAGGAATGACGCCGCTTTACATGGCCTGCCAGAATGGCAGCGCGCCCATGATTGACCTTTTGCTCGCGAGCGGGGCGAACGCGAACGGAGCGGATACCATGGGCACCACGCCGCTGATGGAGGCGGCCGCCTCAGGCAGTGTGGACGCCGTCAAGGCGTTGCTCGCTCACGGGGCGGACGTGAACACGGGCGAACACGTCCGCAATCAGACGGCGCTGATGTTTGCCGCGGATGAAGGCCGCGCAGACGTGATTCGCGTTTTGATTGCGCATGGCGCCGACCCCAACCTCGAATCCAAGGTCGTGGTTCCTTACCGGTTGCCATTTCATGGGTTGGCGAACAACGGGGAAACCAAGAAAAAGAAAACGTCAGACGCGAAGGGAACGCCAGACGTTAAGGAAACGCCAGACGCGAAAGAAACGTCGTCCGGGGAAGAGGATGAGGTGGACAACTCGGGCGAGGTGGACAACTCAGGGGGCGGGGATGCGAAGGCGCCGGCAAAAGGCAAAATGCCCGAGCACATGTACCACGAATACAGCGCGAAGTTGGTGGGCGGCATGTCACCCCTGCTCTATGCGGCGCGGCAGGGCAATATCGCTGCGGGAGAGGCTTTGATCACCGGCGGCGCGAACATTAATGAAGCCAGCGGCAGCGAACACAGCACGGCGCTGGTGCTGGCCCTCGCCAACGGTCATTACGATTTCGCCAAGATGCTGCTGGAGCATGGCGCGAACCCGAACCTGGCCAATAACCTCGGGCTTACAGCGCTCTATGCGACCATCGATGTGCAGTGGGCGCCGCATGAGTGGTCGCCGGAGCCGGTGGTGGCGCAGGAGAACACGAACTATTTGGATTTGATGAAGCTGCTGATTGCGCATGGCGCCAACCTCAACGCCCGACTAGGCAGTGAGATTTGGGAGCGGGTGTTGACCGAAAATCAAAACTGGGTGGATCCTGCTGGTTCTACCGCGTTCTTGCGCGCGGCAGAGGCCGACGATGTGAAGGCCATGGAGCTCTTGAAGGATGCGGGCGCGGACACCAACATTCCCACCAATGATGGCACGACGCCGCTCATGGTCGCCGCGGGGTTGGGTTGGGGAGCGAACTACAGCACCACCGCCCCGACGCGGTTGGAAGCAGTGAAATATTGCGTGACCCTGGGCGCCAAAGTGAAGCAGGCCGACGATCAGGGCTACACGGCCTTGCACGGCGCGGCGTTCACCGGCAATCTCGACGTCATCCATTATCTGGTCGGCTTGGGCGCGGACCTGAATGCGAAGGCTAAAAACGGCAATTCGGTGGCGGACATGGCCAATGGGCCTTGGGAGAAATCGCTGCCTCAGCCCGAGGCGGTGGCTTTGCTGGTGAAGCTGGGCGCCGAGAGCCCGCATAACTGCCGCTCCAGCGAGTGCGAAGTCGCCACGGGCGCCAAAGTGAGACATTGACTGGTCAGCGGTGCGGAAGCCGTTCGGGAACCAAATGCCGCCTTTCGGCAAAAAGGATAGAACTCCTCAGTGAAAGCCACGTCCGACTCCGGCGCGACTCCCGATCTTGCGTTCGAAAATCAAACCCACATGGCCACCGAGACAGGAAGGGTCGCGCCAGCTCGCCGCGAAGGGGAGCAACGCCGTTCGTTCGTTGTGGTCAATTGCGGGCAACTCTTAACCCTGGCAGGTCCGGCCCGGCCTCGGTCTGGCGCGGAATTGACGGAACTGGGGTTGCTGCGCGATGCGGCGATGTACGTCGAAAACGGCCGCGTTTCCGCCATTGGATCGTATCGCGAACTGTCTCCGCACCTGCCGCGTGACGTGGAGGCAATCGACGCCGGCGGTCGCGCCGTCCTGCCGGGATTTGTGGACGCGCACACCCACTTAGTCTTCGGCGGCAACCGCATCGGCGATTTCGAGCAAAGAATCGCGGGCTGCACATATCAGGAGATTGCCGCCGCCGGAGGCGGCATTGCCTCCACGCTCGCAGCCACACGCAAAGCAAGCGGCGATGAGCTCTTGCGCGCCGCCACGCGTCATGCACAATGGTTTCTGGCCAGCGGCGTCACTGCGATCGAGGCCAAATCGGGCTACGGGCTCAGCGAAGAGTCGGAGCTGAAAATTCTCGGCGTGCTGAAATCCCTTAAGGAGCAGACGCCGCTGCGCATTGTGCCTACGCTGCTTGCGGCGCACATGGTCCCGCCGGAATTTCGCGACGATCGCGAAGGCTATTTGCAGATCATTATCGACCGGCTCATTCCGCAAGTTGCGGAGGGCTCATTGGCGCGGTATTGCGATGTCTTCTGCGACGAACATGCATTCACCGTGGAAGAGGCGCGGCGCGTACTGTTGGCGGCAATGCGGAATGGCTTGGGCCTGCGCATGCACGTGGAACAGTTTCGCGCCGACGGCGGTGCACGGCTCGCGGCCGAGTTGGGAGCAAACACCGCGGACCATTTGGAGTGCACCGACGCCGACGGTTTCGAGGCTCTGCGCAAAGCCGGCGTGCAGCCCGTGCTCCTGCCGGCTTCGGTTTTTGCTCTCAGCCGCAGCGAGTATCCCAACGCGCGCGCCATGATCGCCGCAGGCTTAGCGCCGGTGATTGCTTCGGACTTCAACCCGGGGTCGTCGCCGACGCCTTCGATGCCGTTCATCATCACGCTGGCCGCGCTCTATTTGCGCATGCTGCCCAGCGAGGCGATCGTAGCCTCGACCATTAATGCCGCGGCCAGCCTCGAGATGGCGCATGAAGTGGGTTCTCTCGAACCCGGCAAAAGGGCGGACTTTGTCATTCATGATTGCGAAGACTACCGCGAACTCGCCTACTTTATCGCGGCTCCGACGCGTCCGCGCGTCTTTAGTGGTGGGGTCGAAGTGATTTAGATCGCGCCGCGGGGCACGTCAACGAATTCCATGAGTAGAGACCTGCAAAAAGAAATTTTGCGCACATTGGTGGCGATTCCCAGCGTCAGCTCCACGACGAATCTTCCGCTCCTCGATGCGGTGGAAGAAATTCTCGCGCCGCGTGATTGGCTTACGCAACGGCTTCCGTATATTGCCGCTGACGGCATTGAAAAAGCCAATATGCTTGCGTTTCCGGGCCGCTTTCAAAGTGCGCTCCCGGAGGTGGAGTTGCTCTTTGTATGCCACACCGACACGGTGCCGTTTCAAAGCGGATGGACCGGCGCCACCGAGCTTCGCGAGCAGGATGGCGCGCTTCATGGTTGCGGCGCTTGCGATGTGAAAGGTTCGATGGCGGGATTGCTGTGCGCGGCGCTCGAGGTGCATCCCGAGGCCTTGCCCGCGCCAGTGGCGTTTGCCTTCACAGCGGAAGAAGAGATCGGATGCATTGGAGCGGCGAAGCTCGCGGCCAGCGGCCAAATCCGCGCGCGCCGCGCCGTGGTGTGCGAGCCGACATCTCTCCATCCCGCGACGACAGGCAAAGGGTACGGACTGGCAGAGGTGCGCGTCACGGGGCGCGAGGCGCACAGCGCCTTTCCGGATCGAGGAGTCTCGGCCATCGATGCGGCGGCCGCGCTCATCGTCGCCCTCAAGCAGTGGCAGCGGAGCGGCGAGAAACCGCGCGATGCGCGTTTCAATCCGCCGTACACCACCTTCAATGCCGGCGTCATCCATGGCGGATCGGCTAAAAATATGGTTCCGGGAGCGTGCACCTTGCTGGTTGAATGGCGTCCGCTGCCCGGGGAAGACCCCAAGCACGGCGGCGAGACGGTCGAGCAATTGGCCACGGAAGTTGCGGCAAAGAATCCTGGATGCGCTCTCGATGTGAGCATTGTGCGCGCGGACGCCGGCTTTCGCAATCACTCCGACTCCGGCCTGGGCGCGGCGCTCAGCCGCATTCTGGGCCGACCCGAAACCGGCATCTCGTTCGGATCGGAAGCCACTCGGTTTGCGGGATTGGTGAACGAAGCCGTGGTCGTCGGCCCCGGCGACATGGAGACGGCTCACAGCGAACGCGAGCGCATTCCCGAAGATGAATTAGAAGAATGGACAGAAGCCGTGAAGCAGCTTTTGCTAAGTCCAGAGGGATAACCGCCGGCGTTGAATCGGCGATCAAGCGAGCGTTTCTCCGCATCTTTGCGCGCCAAGCCAGCTTACAAAATGGGAATGCTGGTTTCATGGCGGCAATTGCCGTGCGATGCGCTGCACTTTAACCCTCGGCTGCCGCTACGATTTCTAAAGGACTGTCGTTTCCAGAGCAAAGTGCAAGAGTGAATTTACCGGAAGCGCGCTTATCTTCGTCCGGAGCTATCGCTCGCATGCCGACGTTGTATCTTCCCGATCTTCTCTACACCGGTGACGCGTTCCGTTCCGGCGCGGGGCTTCTGGTTGGCGACGATGGCGTCATTCTCGCAACAAGTTCCGAGCGGGTGGCGGGCGGCGCGGCAGTGGTGCGGATGGCGGGCAAGGCGCTCCTTCCGGGCCTCGTCAATGCGCACTCGCATAGCTTTCAGCGATTGATCCGCGGCGTGGCCGAACATGGCGGGCCCCATGGGGACGATTTCTGGGCTTGGCGCAAAATGATTTACCAGGCCGCGGCCCATCTTGAACCGGACGATGTTTTCAACGTGGCGCGCATGGCTTTTCTGGAAATGGCGCTCTCGGGAATCACCGCGGTGGGCGAGTTTCATTATGTACACGCGCGGCCTGACGGGACGCCCTATGACGATCCCAACCTGCTGGCCAAGCGCGTGATTGAAGCGGCCGAATCCGTGGGCCTGCGCATCTGCATGTTGCGCGCAGCCTACGCCCGCGCCGGCTATGCTCTGCCTCAGGAAGCCGGGCAGCAGCGCTTTTATGAAAGCGGCGATGAATATCTGAGGAACACCGAATATCTGGCGGCCGATCTTCTCAACGCGTCCTCCACGGTATCGATGGGCGTGGCGCCGCACAGCATCCGCGGCCTGAAGCTGGACGATCTGACGCGCATTGCGGAATGGGCCGAGGTGCGCGGCCTGCCCATTCATCTGCACGCCGCCGAACAAACCGCCGAAATCGCCGCCTGCGAACGCGAGCATGGGGATCCTCCCATCCGCTTGCTGGCCCGCTCCGGTCTGCTTTCAAACCGTATGACGCTGGTGCACGCGATTCACACCGCGGCTGACGAAGTAGAAGCCATTGCCGACGCCGGGGCCGTCATCTGCGCCTGCCCCACTACCGAGCGCAATCTCGGCGATGGAATCATTGACGCCCGTAGTGCGATCGAGAGGGGAATTCTGTTTTGTTTCGGCTCCGATAGTCAGGCCAACATCAACTTGTTCGAAGACGCTCGCGAGCTCGATTACCATTTGCGGCTCAAGCGCCAAAGACGTCTTCTTCTAGACGGGATCGACGGCGAAGATATTTCGTCACGGCTGTTCCGCTACGCCACCCAGGGCGGCGCCACCAGCCTGGGCCTGAGCACCGGGTCGCTCGAAGCGGGGCGCCCCGCGGACTTTTTCACCATCGATCTCGACGACGTTTCGATTGTCGGGGTACCGCCCCGCGAGCTGTTGCCGATGGTTGTCTTTGGCCTGGAGCGCACCGCGATTCGCGACGTGGCGACCGAGGGGCGCATGATTGTCCAGGAGGGCAGGCACGCCCAGGCGGCGGAAATCGTTTGCCGGTATCGGGAGCTCGCAGGCCGCATTGAATCGGGGTCGATTCGGACGGATTTTCAGGCGGCGATGCCGCGGTTCTAAACCCAGGAAACCATGCAAACCCCGCTAAAACACGGTTATAAGCGTGGATTGTCCATTCACTCCCGGGCGGCTTCTCCATAGAATGACTCCATGGTTCAGCTAGATGGTAGAAGCCTGAAGCTGGAAGAAGTTATTGCCGTTTCTTACAGCAACGCTCAAGTTTGCATTTCTCCATCCGGCATCGAAAACATGTCCTCCTCCCGCCGCTTTGTGGAGGCAGCGGTGTGCAGCGGCCAACCAATATACGCACTGAATACGGGCGTCGGTTTGCTGGCGGATATCGCTTTGGACACCTCGGAGATCGAGGCGATGCAGGTCAACCTGGTGCGCTCCCACTGCTGCGGCGTGGGCGAGCCGCTGGAGCGCGAGGTGGTGCGCGGGCTGATGGTGATCCGCGCCAATGTGTTGGCCAAGGGATGCTCGGGCATACGGCCAGTGATCGCGGAACGCATTTGCGATCTGTTGAATTATGGCATTACGCCCGTGATTCCGGCGCGCGGCAGCGTGGGCGCAAGCGGCGATCTGGCTCCGCTGGCGCACATGGCGCTCACTCTGATTGGCGAAGGTGACGCGGAATTCGAAGGCGATGTGCAGCCGTCGCTCGCGTGCTTGCGCGCTGTCGGCCTCGAGCCTCTCAAGCTCGAGGCGAAAGAAGGCATTTCGCTCTTGAATGGTACGCAAGCCATGTTGTCCATCGCCTGCCTGCAGTTGCACGAACTGGAAAAACTGTTTGTGGCTGCGCAAACCGCGGCGGCATTGACCATGGAGGCCCTTCGTGGAACGCCGGTTCCTTTCGACGCGCGGTTCCATGCGGTGCGTCCCCATCCGGGCCAGATTCACAGCGCGGCGCACATGCGGCGCCTCCTCGCAGACAGCGGCATCCCTCGCATGCAGGGGCAAAACCGGCGCATTCAGGACGCCTATTGCCTCCGCTGCATTCCCCAGGTCCATGGCGCCGCGTGGGATGCGTTGCGGGAGGCGCGCCGCGTCTTCGAAATCGAGCTGAATAGCGCCACCGACAATCCGCTGGTTTTCGATGAAGACATTCTTTCCGGCGGCAATTTCCACGGCGCGCCGCTGGCGCTCAGCCTGGATTTTCTGGCCATCGCCTTGTGCCAGCTTGCCGGCATCTCGGAGCGGCGCATCGAGCGCCTTGTGAACCCCAGCCTCAATGAAGGGTTGCCCGCGTTTTTGGCCGCATCGCCCGGTTTGGAGTCGGGCCTGATGATGGCGCAAGTGACCGCGGCCGCGCTCTTCGCGGAAATGCGCGTGCTGGCGACGCCCGCATCCACAGGCTCGCTGCCCACCAGCGGAAGCCAGGAGGATTTTGTGAGCATGGGCATGACCGCTGCGCTGAAACTACAGCAGTCGGTGAACCTGGCGCGTAAAATCATCGCCATCGAATTGCTGGCCGGCACGCGCGCGATTGACCTGCGTGAAGACGATTCGACGGCGCCCGTGCTGCGGGAGGCCATGCGCCGTTTCCGCGACCACGTCCCGGGCTGGACGCAGGATTGTGTCCTTTCCGGTCCGATGCGCAAGGCGGAAAAATTCATCGCGGGCGGTTGGCTCAACGACATCGACTTTCAGGGCGCAATGGCTCAACCCAGTGGCGTTGAGGTGAGTCGCGGTCCGAGTCGCAGCTTCGATATAGACTGAGAACACGGAATCGGAAATCGTCGCGCAGAGAACGGCGCGCAGCGCGATTCCTCGGGGCGGCCAAGACCCGCTCCATCAGGTTTGAGGACCGTTGATTCCCCCGGATTGAGTTGAGCAATCGAGATTCTGCGTATGAAGAGCATCCTATGTTTGGCCCTGTCGGTTTGCAGCGTGATTTTCTGCGCTGTGTGGGCCATGGAAGTGTATCGCAATCGCAAGGCTTCGCTGCCCAGGGTGCGCGACTGCGCCATCGGCCTCTTCATGCTCTTCTTCGACACTCTTGGCATCGGGTGCTTCGCCCCCACCACCGCCGTTTACAAGCTCTGGAACCTGGTGCCTGACGAAGATATTCCGGGCACGCTCAATATCGGCATCACGCTGCCCGCTGTTGCCGAGGGCCTTATTTTCATGTCCATCGTCGATGTGGACATCAAGACCCTGGTGTTGATGATTATCGCGGCGTCTCTGGGCGCCTGGCTGGGCGCCGGTGTGGTTGCCGGCTGGCCGCGGCGAAAGATCCAGATCGGACTGGGCTCGACTCTGCTGGTGACGAGCGGGTTCATGCTCATGACGATCTTTCACCTGCTGCCCATTGGCGGCAACCTGCTCGGCCTCCAGGGGTACAAACTGGCCATCGGCATTGTCGCCAATCTGGTTCTGGGCGCCTTGATGACCCTGGGCATCGGCTTTTTCGCTCCCTGCATGGTGGTGGTGTACCTGCTGGGCATGAGCCCCATCGCGGCTTTTCCCATCATGATGGGCTCAGTGGCCTTTCTGGGCACCATCGGCAGCATCCGCTTCATTCGCAAACAGCGCTACTGCTGGAAGCCGGCAATCGGCATGACCATCGGCGGCGTCCCCGGCGTTTTGCTGGCGGCGTATCTGGTGCGGTCGATGCCTTTGGGACCTCTCAGATGGCTGGTTTTTGTGGTCATCGTTTATACCGCGGTGATGATGCTGCGGTCGGCGATCAAAGAACGTTCCCGGCAACTGGCGCAGCCTGCGCCGGGCGAGCTCGAAGCGCAGGCTTGACGGCGCGCCGCGGAGCGCGCCACATTATGCAGTCGATCGGATAGGAATCTGCCCATGGATGCGAGCACGCTGAACAAAACTAAGCTGTTTCTCGACGCCTTGCGGCCGGAGATCCGCGACCTGCCCCGTTACAACTCGGGATTGTCGATCGAGTATGTGCGCAAGCATTACAGCGTTGAAAAAATCGCCAAGCTCGGCAGCAACGAGAATCCCTATGGCCCGAGTCCGAAGGTGGTCGAGGCTATCGCTCAGGCCGCCGGGCAAGTCGCTCTTTATCCCGAGCCTTCCTGCGATCTGCTGCGCGAGGTGATGGCGACGCGTCTTGGGGTGGCGCCGGAACGGTTCATCTTCGGCAACGGCTCTGAGGACATGATCGCAACTTCAGTCCACACCTTTGTCGCTCCGGGTGAGCGCGTGGTCACCTTCGCTCCCTCGTTCGGTCTTCACGTCATTTGGCCGCGTTCGGTGGGCGCTCAGGTGTGCGCCGTCCCGGTGGATAGCGCCTATGCGCCGGACATCGACGCGGTGATCGCCGCCCTCACGCCTCAGACGCGCATGGTCATCTTCGGCAATCCCTCCAATCCGGTGGGCACTTCGGTTACCGCTGATGGATTGCGCCGCATCCTCGCGCATCTTTCGCCGGAGACGCTGCTGGTCTTCGATGAGGCGTATCGCGAATACGCCTCCACCCATCCCGATTATCCGGATTTCTTCGCCATGCTCAACAACGAAGCGGAGGCTCCGTGGCTCATCCTGCGCACGTTTTCGAAGGCGTATGGGCTGGCGGGATTGCGGGTCGGCTACGCCATTGCTTCCGATCCCGAGATGATCGACCTGATGGATCGCGTGCGCGCGCCGTTCAATGTCAACCGGCTGGCCCAACTCGCCGCCATTGCCGCGCTGGACGATATGGCCTACGTCGAACAGGTTGTGGAGCGCACCATCAAAGAGCGTAGCCGCATGAGGGCGGAGCTTGAATCGCTGGGTTATCGCGTCGCGCCCTCGCTGGCCAACTTCCTCTTCGTGCAGGCGCGGGAGAACGCAGCGGATCTGGCCAAGCGCCTGCTGACGCGCGGGGTGATCGTAAAACCATGGCAGGAGCCTGCGTACCAGGACCATTTACGCGTCTCCATCGGCTCGCCCGCGGACAACGATCAATTTCTGGATGCGTGGATTTTGCTGGCCAGGTAGGCTTACAATTTTCCCGCACCAGCGCGCGCCCTATTTCAACGACTGGAGGACAAAGTTATGCCGTCAGCCATCGAACTCACAGCCGAGTCCCATGAAACGCAGACCGCTACGCGCCGTTTCGATCCATCCCGTCACATTCGCGCGCCGCGCGGTTCCGAGCTCACATGCAAAAACTGGCTAAGCGAAGCGGCCTACCGCATGATCCAGAACAACCTGGATGCCGAAGTGGCCGAGTCGTCGGCCAGTCTGACTGTGTATGGAGGCATTGGCCGAGCCGCACGCAACTGGGAGTGTTTCGACGAGATTCTCCGCTGCCTGAAGGAACTCGAACCCAACGAAACCCTGCTCATCCAGTCGGGCAAACCGGTTGGCGTGTTTCAAACCCACCCCGACGCGCCACGAGTACTGCTGGCGAATTCCAACCTTGTTCCGGCGTGGAGCACCTGGAAGCACTTCCATGAGCTCGACCGCAAGGGCCTCATCATGTTCGGGCAGATGACGGCCGGCAGTTGGATTTACATCGGCTCGCAAGGCATTGTGCAAGGCACCTACGAGACCTTTGCCGAAGCCGGTCGGCGCCATTATGGCGGTGACCTGAGCGGGCGATGGATTCTCACCGCGGGCTTGGGCGGCATGGGCGGAGCACAACCTTTGGCGGCAAGCTTTGCCGGCGCGGTTTCGCTCGTGGTCGAGTGCCAGCAATCGCGCCTCGATTTTCGCCTGCGCTCGCGCTATCTCGACAAACAGGCGCACGACCTGGACGATGCGCTCGCGCTGGTGAAACATCATTGCGAGCGGCAAGAAGCCGTCTCCGTCGGGCTTTTAGGCAACGCAGCCGAGGTGCTTCCCGAGCTCGTGCGGCGGGCGCAAGCGGGCGGTCTTCGGCCTGACCTGGTCACTGACCAGACCTCGGCGCATGACCTCATAAACGGCTATCTGCCGATCGGATGGACGGTTGAGCAGTGGAGGGAAGCGGCGAATGATTCCGCACGCCACGAAGAGCTGCGCCGCGCTGCCGCCGAGTCCTGCGCCGCGCACGTGACGGCCATGCTCGACTTCCATCAGATGGGCGTTCCCGTCTTCGATTACGGCAACAACATTCGCCAGGTGGCGCTCGAGCAGGGCGTGAGCAACGCCTTCGATTTTCCCGGTTTTGTGCCGGCCTATATCCGGCCGCTGTTTTGCGAGGGCAAGGGACCGTTCCGCTGGGTCGCGCTCTCGGGGGATCCTGAAGATATTTACAAGACCGACGCGAAAATTAAGGAGATCTTCCCCGAAGAGCGGCACGTCCATCGCTGGCTGGAAATGGCCCGCGAGCGCATCGCCTTTCAGGGACTGCCCGCGCGCATCTGCTGGCTTGGGCTGGGGCAGCGCCATCTGGCAGGTCTCGCGTTTAACGAGATGGTGCGCAAAGGTGAGCTGAAGGCGCCCATCGTCATCGGCCGCGATCATCTCGACGCTGGCTCGGTGGCCAGTCCCAATCGCGAAACCGAAGCGATGCGCGATGGCTCCGACGCCGTTTCCGATTGGCCGCTGCTGAACGCCCTACTCAACACCGCTTCCGGCGCCACGTGGGTCAGCTTCCACCATGGCGGCGGCGTGGGCATGGGCTTCTCCCAACACGCCGGCGTGGTCATCGTGTGCGACGGCACGGAGGCGGCCGACGAGCGGATACGGCGGGTGCTCTTCAACGATCCCGCGACCGGTGTCATGCGTCATGCGGATGCTGGGTATGAAATCGCTGAGCAAACGGCGCACAAATTCAACCTGAAGCCGCCGCTGCTGCCCAATTATGGCGATTCCGGAGACGCAACCTCGCGCTGATGCGTGTCGCCGGTCCGTTCGCCCTGGAAACCGCGCCTTCCATGCCATGGAAGAATGGCGGAGGCCTCACCAGAACGCTCGTTGCCGAACCGGAAGGCGCCGGGCTCGAATATTTCTCGTGGCGCATCAGCCTGGCCGAGATACATGCGTCCGGCAACTTCTCGGCCTATCCCGGAATCGATCGCAGTATCCTTCTCTGGCGGGGCAAAGGCATGGTTCTGCGCTCTCCGTCGTGGCCTGAGCATCGCCTGGTTCCCGGGCTGGAGCCCTTCCGCTTTCGCGGCGAGGACGAAGTGACGTGTGAGCTACTGGGGACTTCGGCGGCGGATCTCAACCTCATGGTTCGTCGCGGTTACGCCGGGGGCGAGTTGCTCAGTCGATCGACGGAAATCAAAATCGCAGCCCCGGGAGACCACCTCTTTGTGATCTGCGCCTCCGGTTCCGTTGAAGTCGTTCCCGGCAATGGTGAGAGAGTCGTGCTCGAACCGGAATGCTTCCTAAACATCGCGAACCCCGAAGCCGAAATCGCCATCATTCCGTCTGCGCCAGCGGCCAGCTACGTGTACGCAATGGTGCGGCGGCTCTGTTATAGCGGTTCTCCAATTGGTGTAGAGCAGAACCTCGAACGTTGAGTGGCGTTTTTCCCAAGAAAACGCCACCTAGCACGCCCCTCAAAACTCCACGGGAATTGGAGAACCGCCGTAATGTGCGGCCGACGCCATGCCGTGCTTGTGTGGTCGGCATCACAGCCTCACCTCAAGCGAATTGAAGGCTGTTCTACAATGAAAGTATGCGCGTCATCGTGGGTGTTTCCGGCGGAATCGCTGCTTACAAAGTTGCCGAATTAGTGCGCGCGTTGCAGCGCCAGGATGTGGAAGTTCACGTGGTGATGACCCAAGCCGCGTGCAGGTTTGTCCAGCCGCTCACCTTTGCCGCGCTCACCGGTCACCGAGTGATCTCCAGCCTCTGGGAAGAGCCCGGCGCGGTGGATTCCGCGCCGGAAGAGAAGGGCATTGACCACATTGCCGAGGCAGAGTGGGGCGATGCGCTCGTGGTGGCGCCGGCGACGGCCAACATTCTGGCCAAGTTTGCCCATGGCGTTGCCGATGACTTTCTTTCCACTATGTACCTGGCGGTGACGGCGCCGGTGGTTGTGGCGCCGGCGATGAACGTGAACATGTGGAATCATCCGGCGACGCAGGCAAACCTCGAAATCCTGCGCCAGCGCGGCGTGCGCGTAATCGAGCCGGGAACGGGGGACCTGGCCTGCGGCATGGTGGGCGCGGGCCGCATGGCCGAGCCGGACGACATCGCCAGTGCCGTGCTTTCGCTGCTCGATCGCCGCTGCGACCTGGCCGGCGAAACGATGTTGGTGACGGCGGGAGGCACGCGCGAAGCTGTCGATCCGGTGCGCTTCATTGGCAACCGCTCCAGCGGCAAGATGGGCTATGCGCTGGCTGAAGCCGCGCAGAGCCGCGGGGCTAAAGTGATTCTGGTGAGTGGGCCGACGGCGCTGCATGCGCCGCCGCGATGCGAGTTGGTGAGGATCACCACCGCGGCCGAGATGCGGAACGCGGTGCTGACGCGCTTGAACGAAGCCACGCTGGTGATCAAGGCCGCCGCAGTGGCCGACTATCGCCCCGTGAATCCTTCAAAACAGAAGCTAAAGCGTTCGGGACCGCTTACGCTCGAGCTCACGCCGACCGAAGACATTTTGGCCGAAGTGGTGCGGATCCGCCGGCCGGGGCAGCTCATTGTGGGTTTTGCCGCGGAGACCCAGAACCTGATGGAAAACGGCCGCGCCAAGCTGCTGGCCAAGGGCGCTGACGCGATTGTGGTCAACGACGTGGCCGGCGAAGGCGCGGGCATCGAAGCCGACAACAATGCAGCTACATTCCTCACTCCCTCGACCGCCATTGAGCTGCCCGAAATGCCCAAGCGCCAGCTTGCGGATCGCATTCTCGATGAAATTCTCGCGCTACGCCGTCTGCGCCCGGTGGTGGTTGAACTCGATGAACGCGAAAGCACGCAGTCGCGCCAGAATCGCGTTCTCGACGAAACTATCGTGGCGGCGCGCCGCCGGCAGTTGGTTGTGGAGTAGGGGGGTGACGCACCCGATCGACGACGCGCTGGCCCCCGCCCTGCGCAGCGCTCTCGTGGAGCGCATGCGCTTCTATCGCGATCTTGGTCTCACCGAGTTCTACCGCCGGGCCGTCGATCAAATTGCGCGCGATCAGACGCCGCTTGGGGAAACCGGGGCGCGCTCAGGGGATGCGCAGGAACAAGATGAATCTTCCGCACGGTCTTTATCCGGCGCGAGTGAAGCTCGAACTCAGCCGGAGCGGCTCGCATCGTCTGTCCAATCCAACTTCTTCGCAGAGAAAACCGCCGTCTCCGCTCGTAAGGGTTTTTCCGCGCCTCCCGAGATCGCTCCGGTTGTCTCGCCCCAAGACCGCGCCGCCGCCCTCCGGGTCATCCAGGAAGATATTGGCGAGTGCACCCGCTGCGCGCTGCACAAGGGCCGGCACACGATCGTCTTCGCCGACGGGTCACCGGCGGCGCGCCTGATGTTTGTCGGCGAAGGTCCCGGCGCCGACGAAGATGCCCAGGGGTTGCCCTTTGTGGGCCGCGCCGGTCAACTGCTCAACAACATGATTGCCGCCATGGGACTGAAGCGCGAAGAGGTTTACATTGCGAACGTGGTCAAGTGCCGGCCGCCGAACAACCGAACGCCCGAACCGGCGGAAGCCAACACCTGTTCGCCATTTCTCTTCCGGCAAATCGATGTGGTGCGGCCGGAGGTGATTGTCGCGCTCGGCGCCACCGCGGCCACCTATCTGCTCGGCCAGCGCCAGCCTTTGGCCGGACTCCGTGGCCGCGTGCATGCCTTTCGCGGGGCCAAGCTGATTGTCACGTATCATCCGGCTTTTCTTCTACGCGATCCGCGGCAAAAGAAAGAAGCCTGGTCCGACCTGCAGATTGCGATGCGGGAGTTGGGACTGAATCCGCGTGGGCGGGGTTGAGCCTATTGTTGCTGGTTTGGCTGCTGGTTTGGCTGCTGAATGGGCCCGGTCGAGGGTGAAGGATTGGAGGCGCCAAAGCTCCCGCCGCTATTCATGCCGCCGAAGCCGTTGCTCATGCCGCCGCTCGTCGATCCGCCAAATCCAGTGCCGCCGAAGCCATTGCTCGTGCCGCCAAAACCGGCGCTCCCAAAACCATTGTTGGAGCCATTGGTCCCGTTAGCGCCGTTCACGCCGGCTCCTACTGGCTGGCCAATCATGCCCGCGTTTCCGCCAGCTTGCGTCATCATGTCGGCGAGCGGGGTATATGTGAATTCCCACTGGTTGTAATGGTCCTTCTTCTTATAGATCAGGATCGATGCCTTGGCGAGTGCAGGCTCGACGCCGATTACACCCCCGCCGCCAAACGTCTGGCCGTTCTGGCCGCTCATGAAGCCGGAGCCGGTTTCGGTTCCCGTGCTGGAGGCGGAATTGCCATCGGCGTTGGTTCCGCTCGTGGCGCCATTCGAACCGCTAGTTCCGGTGGCGCCATTCGCGCCATTCGCGTTGTTGGAGGAATCAGTCGGATTGCCATTCGGGGTGGGAGTGGTTGGATTTGGAGTGGTGTTGGGAGAACCGAAGAGGGAGCTGCCGCCGAGGGATGAGCCTAAGCCGCCCGGTGAGGAGCCGAATCCACCGCTCGGAGAGCCGAAAGCGCCTCCAGGCGAGCCAAAGCTGCCACCCGTCGAGGAACCAAAGCCGCTATTTGACTGAGAGCCAAAGCCGCTGTCGGGGACGCCGTTTCCGCCGTTTGGCCCAATGCCGGCGATCGGCGCGGCGCCGCCCAAGCCCGCGAGCGGTTGGCCGAAAAAACCCATCGCGAGGGGAGCTTTGTTTTGCCCGAAGAGAATCGGTTTCCAATCGTCTTTGCCAGTCATCGGGTCGATGTACTTCTTGCGCAGAAAACGGATGTTGTTGGTCTTTACCAGCGCGTCGATGCTGGGCGGATAGGACTGGAATTTGCGGTAGTAGAGCTGGATGGCGCGGATGTATTGTTTGCCGCGTTCCATCGTCTCCACCTCGCGATCGCGTTGAATCGATTTGGCGATCTCCGGCGCGGCCACAGCCAGGGCGAGAGAGAAAAGAAACAACATGAAGATGACGGCAAGCAGCATGTAGCCATCTTCAGAAGGCTTGCGCGAGGGCTTGAGGGCAAAATTGGAGCCCGGCTTGCGGGCGCGAATTGGAAACCGGTTTGTCATCACGGTTCAGCCTTTCTCCTTCCCATGGCGCCCTTGCCATTTCGATCGAACGCAGCGATTCTTTGAGGAAATCGACCCTTGCGTTTCCGGCTTCGGCGTGCGGCAGAAGGAGAATTGCTGCCGAGTTGCCGAACCGCGAAGGCGCTCTCGCCCCTACCGCAGCGAGGTTTAGAACGACGTTAGGGCGAGCGTCTGCGTGTTGTTGTAGGCCAGATCGGTGACTTGCACGCTGGCCGCTTTGATTGCGTCCACTTTGTAGCGATGATCCACGACGTCGCCGATATGCGCCATGAAGATGTCGCCATTTTCTACGAAAAACGCCTGGATTGAGTTGTCCTCCGCTTCGGTGTAGCCGAAGTACTTAAGACTGATCTCTGGTGGGCGCGGAGGGGCGGGCGGCGGTGGCGGCACGGTCACGGCCGGATCGCTGGCCCGCGCGCTCTTGATGGGAGTGGGAATCGCCACCGGGGCGGATTCGGCAGAAAAGATATTCCGGCCCGTGCCTTCGTATTTGACGTTCTCGCTTTGCGCCAGCTTGTCAAAGTGCAGTGCAGGATCGATGCCGGCGTTGGTCAGCTTTTGCGCTTCCGGACCAGCGCTGGCCTGGGTGTTCGCTGCAGCGGCTGTGGGCGCGGCCACAGTCGTCGCGGGCGGAACACGCCGTGGCGCAGGGCCGGAGAACTGGTTGTACAGTTCCATCCCCCCGATTCCCAAAATGATGACGAAGAGCACAACCAGCAGGTATACCTGCCGCTTGTTCTCCGCTCCCAGGCGCAGGGCCATGGCTATCGACCCTCCGTTCCCGGAGCGGCGACGTCAGCTTCAGAGTTCGCAGGCGAGACCGGCCCCTGATCCTCTTTGGGCGTGGCCGGCAATCCGCTGGCTGCGGCGTCGGCGGGGCGCAGCCACGTAGAAAGGCGCAAGCGCAAATTGACCAAGCCCCCTTGCTCGCCGGTCAGCGACATGGCGCGGATAAGAAAGAAAGTCTGATCGCGCTCCAGGCTGTTGATGAATTTCATGATCTGCGGATACTCACCGCTGATGCCCGCATCCATCGAGATTTCCGTGAGGTCGGCGCCCGGAGCGCCCTGCGTGTACTGAATGCGCGTGAGCCGCACCCCGGATTGCACTTGCAGCTCGCCGACGCGGCTGGCGATGGAGGAATAATTGGGCGGAATGCGCTTATCGTAAAAGGCGCGCATCTCGTCGCGGGTCCTGTTCACCCGCTTGTCCAGGCCGTGCAGGGGAGCGGTCTCGAGTTGCAGCGCTTTCAATTGCACCTGCTTGTCGGCCTGAATCTCGGACGCATGACTGTCGGTGATGGCCCAATCCATGCCCAGGCGCACCCCCAATCCGATGGTAACGAGGAGGAGCACCACGAATCCGGCATAGTGCCAGGTCAGCGGCGAGGTCAGGCGCTCGCGCCAAAGTGAAACTTTGCGCTCGTTGCTCATGGCCTCCCCTCTGGAGTTGCAGGCTGCGCGCCGCCCGGCTGCGGAGCCATGGGCACGGCGGGATTGGGCTTGGCGTTCGCAGGCCCCGCGTGTGCGTTGACGGTATACGGACGATGCGCTCCGCTCGCAGCAGAATGGGGCAGCCGGCGCATGCCTGCCGGTGGGTTGCCTGAAGTGACGGCGGAGTCAGGGGCAGGATTTTCCTGGCTCGTCTGGCTTGGGGCTGTCTCGCTCTTGGTGGGCTCGCGCTCTTCCGCTGCGGGCGGGTTGTACTCAGCCAACAAATCGAAGTCGAATCCGTTCGAGGCGCTCACCGGCTCGAGGTGCTGGTTGGCGCCGTTGCCGGTGGCCTCCGCGTTTTCGCCCACGATGCGCGGCTCGAGAAAGCGCTTGGAGTGTTCGAGGTTGCGCACCAGGTCGACGCCCAGATCGCGGGGACCGGCGACGCGAAGGTGGAGGGTAATATGGCCATCCTTGGCGCGCACCGGCTCGAGCGTGGTCACCTGCACCCGCCCTGGGAGCACGGTTTCCAGATTTTCCATGGCCAGCGTCCACGAGAACGCCTTTTGGTCGAAGAGCTGGTTGAGTGCGTCGACCTGGCTCAACAGCAGAGCGTTGTCCGGTTTGCGCATCAGGGCGAGGAAACCTTGGCGCTCCGCGGTGACGTGAGTAATCTGGGCATCGAGGGCCCGCTCGCGGTCGCGCGCCTGTTCTGCTTTCTGATGAAGGGCATGCAGGCCCAGTCCCAGAGCGACGCACACCAGGGCCAGAGCGCCCATGGCCAGACGCAGGTGCTTCATGGCCGGGCCCAGGTCGGCGAAGGGGCGGGTGGCGAGATTGAGAGTAATCCTCATGGCGCTAACTCGCTCCCGCCAATGCGCCGGTGACGCCGGCGAGGCTTGCCACTGCGAGTGGGGCGTTGTCGATTTGATAAGGTTGCGTCAGCTCCACCAGATCTAATTCCGGGTCGCTGAACCAGCCTGCGACTTCGCTTGCCGGATAATTGCCCGCGTAGTGCAGCCGGCGTGGACGCGCGCGCAGCCGGTCTTCGAAATACGCGGCAGCCACGGCGATGCCACGCTGAATTTCGGCAATGCGGTCGGCGGGCG
>JASHOC010000303.1 GCA_030041305.1 Acidobacteriaceae bacterium | reverse complement strand
TGTTCTACCGGCTGCTGGAGAACGCCCTGGTCACAAAACCATCCCGCTACCGGCCATCGCGAGCAAACGCGCCCACCGGAAAGCACAACCAGTAGTGGTTACTGTACTAAGGGAGCTACCCCACTATCAGAAAAATTGGCTCCCGTCGCCGCCCGCCCCAAAGTTGATAACAGGCTCTATTGCTGGTCGGGCGCGCTTGCGGGCAGGGGGAGACGCTCACGGACGGGGGGTTGCGCCGGCTGATCGGGAGTGGAGGCGGGGTTGCCGGCGTCACTGGACATGGCGGCCAGCTCAGACTGGCGATACTTGGGCGCGCTCACATAGCCATGGATATGGTTCTTGGAGATCTGGTTAATGACCACCTCGACGGGCTGGGTGCTATCGGGCTGGTAGAACATCACCGGCTGATAGAGATTGACGTGCTTCTGGGACAGGTCGCGGTCGTCGACGATGAGGAGCAGGTCAGCGTATTGATTTTTGGTGTTGGCTTTTTTCAGGCGGAGGCTCAAGGGACCTTCGCGCTTAAACTGCTTGGTCTTGTCGATGTCGAATTCGAAGTAATTGCGCTCGCCTCTGCGCTCGAGAGCGATGAGTTCCGTGTGGTTTTTGGCGATGCCGCCGCTCAGCTCGGTGCGGGCGCTGACCAGGTCTCCGCGGGTCTGATCGATTTCCTTACCCTGGGCGTCGAGTTGCGATTGAAGCTTTTTGAAGCGCAGGTCGACAGCGCTGGGGCGATGGATGACGCGATGCCGCAGCACGGGGCGAGAGACGGTGGGCGCGGCCAAAGGCGCGGCCGGCGAGGGCTTGGGCGCGGTTTGCGCCATCATCAGCTCATTGACCTTGGCGTTGAGAACGTTGAGCTGGCTGCGGGTGGCGTCGAGCTGGGCGGTCATCTGCTGATTCTGGGACGAGAGAGCCTGGGCGCTGTGATGCTCATGCACGGCGTACCCGAGGCCTCCGGCGGCGACGACCACGGCGGCGATGAAAGGGACGGCCCGGCGCACAACCGGCAGGACGGTTGGGATCAAAGACTCTTCCATACTTGCCTCCAAAAGGAAACCCATGGAGGGTGCAAGCACGTTGGCTTCCAGATTGACAAAAGTCGAAGTCGTTTTAATTGTGCTAGTTAGGATGAACGGGGAAGAACGGCGGAGGGAAGAAATTGCGCGGCGGGGGAAATTCATGCGTGGAGGAGGGTTGGGTACTACGGTCAGGGAGCGGGTTTTCGCGGTGAGTTTTGAATGCCGGCCAACGCCTCAGGGTTGTGGCAGGCCGGGCGCAAGCGTTGAGGAGAGCCGGCTCATTGTGCTTGGGGGTGGACACGGGGGCCTTGCCGACCTGGTCCTGTCATTCCCAGTTCGATCAGTAGGTTGGCGTACTGCCAAACATTTACCCGCAATGGCGGGATCTCTCGGACACGGTCGGGGCGACGAGCTTGCGCCCGGGTTCGGCAGAGCTTTTGAGGCCGTAAATGCACCTCGGCGCTTCGATTCCATTGAGGTAGAGTGATTGCAAGATGAGCGTCATTTTTCTGAGCTACCGCCGCGACGCGAGTGCTGGATACGCCGGATGGCTCCACGACCGACTCACCCGGAGATACGGCGCCCGCAATGTGTTTATGGACGTTTATGGGGTCCAGATCGGCGATGACTTCGTGGAGCGGATCAAGAAAGAGGTTGCGGCGTCGGATGTCATGCTCGCGCTCATTGACCGTGACTGGGCTGGCGGACCCGGGGGCCGGAACCGTCTCGATGATCCGAAGGATTTTGTGCGCCTTGAGTTGACGGCCGCTTGGGAATGCGGAGTCGTCATCGTCCCAGTGATTCTGCCGGGCGCTTCATTTCCAGATTCCGGGAAGCTTCCTGAAGCCCTTGCCAAGCTTGCATTCATCAACGCGTTCTTTCTGCCCGCAAATGGCTTTCACGAGGCCGTCGATCGGCTCATTCAGGATTTGGACGGAACTCTTAGGAATGTCGCACGAAGTCGTCGGGAACAAGCGAAGGCGGAGCGTAAGCGCTTGCGTGAACAAGCGCGTCTCCAGTTCGGCAATTCTAAACTTCGGATGATCGCAGCCCGTACCGTGCGAGGGCTTGCTTCGTTGCTTGCCGGGAGCACCCGTCGCCTAGTTCTGACTTTGATGGTGGGTGTTGCTCTTGGCGCCCTCATTTACGCAGCAAAGTCGTTCGTGCACGACGTCCCGCGCATGCATGCGAAGCTCGGCGCTCCTGTGGCAGACCCGGTTACGTATGCTGAGCTACCGCCTGTAATTGTTCATGCTCTTGAAGCGACAGAAGGAGCATCCTTCCTGCATTTCTCCGCAGCTTACGTGCTACCAGCCCTGGAACCGGACGAGGATTGCGGTCGGGAGAGCATTTTGAGTCTCGATCTGGCCAGAGTACTCCTGGGTTCTCCAACGTCATCCTGGCCTCAAAAAGTGCGTGCTGGCGCTGCTGCGGCTTATCTTACTTCCTCTCTAAAGCGCGAAGATATGATTGCCCGCTATGCGCAGCGCGCCTTTTTCGGGCAGATTTACAATCGGCCGATCGCCGGCTTCCGGCAGGCGGCGCGAAGCTTCTACGCCACCGATCTTCAGCAGCTCAGTCTCCCCGAGGCCGCAGGTTTGGTCGCGTTAGTCGCGGACCCACTGCAACGTAATTTTTATCGGCATCCCGAACGCGGCCTGGAGGCGCGAAACTGCGTGCTCAAGCGGATGGTCGAGCAAGGCTACATCAATGCCGAACAGGGTGAGATGGCCGCAAGGCAGCCACTTGAACTCGCCCGTCCCGTTGTGTCGGCACGCCGCGCGTTCAGTGAAGCAAGCACCGCAATCCACGGCTGGCGCGCGGATGCGGTTCTGGTCGGACTTTCGCAAAGAGGGGTATCCTCTGAGGCGTCTGGCGATGTGAAGCGCGACGATTTCGTGAGCTGCGATGGAAACAGCGACATCTGGGTGGCTGAATTTAGTTCACCGGGCGCGCGAATGCTCAAGACCATTCTCATTGTGCACGGCACAGATTTGCCGCCGGATGTCGAGACTCGATACGCGGACCTTCCCGAGCGTTTCACGGATTTTACTGCAATTGGCGAAGATTGGATCGATAGCACCAGCGCAGTCCGCCTCGCAATCGAGGAGGCGCGCCGGAACAAAGCGCCGACTGGGGATTTTGTCTACACTGCGGCGCTGACACGGGTGGGGACGGCTCCTCCCGAATGGACAATTCATTTTCGCCAGCGCGCCACCGATGACATTGTTTACGTAGTGCGCATCGACGCTATCAGTCAAAAAATCTTGCTCGCCAGCGCCTTGTGATTCAGGAAACCGGGATCGGGGAACACCGGGGATGGGCTTTACGTAGCGATCGAGGTAGGCGAGATCGTTGTACATGGAGGCGCGACCGGGGTGGCGACGGAGACAAACATGGAGACGAGCATTGCGGAACCGCAGGAATTGACCGCGGTATCGGTGAAGGGCGCAATTTGGCTGGCGGTCGGGTTTGGCCTGCTGAAGTATGTTCTGGCGACGCTGGGTCAGATCACGATCCAACATGCAGGGTACGGCATTTTTCGCGATGAGCTGTACTTCCTTGTGTGCGGCCGGCATCTGGCCTGGGGGTATGTGGATCAGCCGCCCATCATTCCTTTGGTGGTGCGCATTTCGGAGTTGCTGTTCGGCTTGCGATCGCTGGCCCTGTTCCGGACCATTGCCTCGCTGGGGGGCGCCGCGGAAGTGGCGCTGACGGGGCTGCTGGCGTGGCGCATGGGCGCCTCCCGATGGGCGCAGGCCCTGGCCATGACGGGCATTCTGCTGGCGCCCATGGTGGTGGGGATGGACGCAACATTTTCCACGAGCTTGTTCGAGCCGGTCTTCTGGATGACGGTCGCGCTCGCGCTGATGGAGCTGGCGCGGCTGGCGGGGGGCGGGATGCGGAGCGGCCGGGCCGTGGGGTGGTGGTGGGTGTTGCTGGGCGTGACGGCGGGAATGGGCCTCGAAAACAAGTGGAACGAATTCTTTTTTCTGGTGTGCGTGCTGGCGGCGCTGGTGACGACAAAACAGCGGAAGCTGCTGGCTTCGCCATGGTTCCCGATTGGGTTTGCGCTGATTGTCCTGCTGATCCTGCCGAATCTGCTGTGGGAGATGCATCACCACTGGGCGACGCTCGAGCTGCTGCACAACGACCAGATTGACAACAAGAACGTCCACGTGGGCCCGCTCGCGTTTGTGCTGAACCAGATGCTGGTCTTCGGCCCTCTGATGGCGCCGTTGTGGATAGGAGGCATCCTGTGGCTGCTCTTCAGCCGGGCGGCACAAACGTTCCGCTTTCTGGGGGTGACGTATGTGCTGTATCTGCCCTTGATGATGATTCTGCACGCCAAGGGCTATTACCTGGCGGCTATTTATCCGCTCTATTTTGCCGCGGGCGCGGCCGCCTGGGATCTTCTCTTCCGCAAGGCCTGGTTGCGACGCGGGCTCACGCCGGTCTATGTGGCGATGGACGTGGTTGTGATCGCGATCCTGTTGCCCATCACTCTGCCGGTGCTGCGGCCGGCAAACATCCTTGCCTACCAGCAGCGGCTGCATCTCGCGCCCCCCAAAATGGAGAATGGCGCCACTTCGCCGCTGCCGCAGTACTACGCGGACATGCTGGACTGGCGGCACAAGGCGGATCTGCTGGCTGCGGCCTGGCAGTCGCTGCCCGCAGCGGAACGTGCGCAGGCGGCGATCTACGCGGTCAATTATGGCGACGCGAGCGCGGTGAACGTGTATCGGCCGGATGTGCCGCAGGCCATCAGCGGGCACCAGAACTACTTTCTCTGGGGACCGCGCGGGTATACGGGCAGCGTGATGATTGTGTTCGGCGATAGCCGTAAGGAGCTGGAAAGCCGGTTTGACTTGGTAGAGGAGTTTGCGCAGGATACAAATCCGTATCTGGAGCCCTACGAGCGTGGGCCGATTTTCATCTGCAGGGGTCTGCATGAAAATCTACAGGCGCTATGGCCGCAAGTGAAGTTCTGGTATTAACGCCCTGCAAGGAGTTCGACCGGCCGCAACTTACAAATTCAGGGCAAATCACGCATCCGCGGGCCGTGTACAACGTGGAAACGATGGATGAGCACGTGCGCGCGGCCTACGTGCTCCCTCGGATGGCAGCCATGCTCTTTGGAGTGTTCGGCGGAATCGGGTTGGTGCGCGCGACCGTGGGTCTCTATGGCGTGATGAGCTTCGCGGTGGCCAGGCGCAGGCGGGAGATCGGCATCCGCATGGCGATGGGGGCGCGACCCGCGGCGGTGCTGCGGCTGGTGTTGCGCCGCGGCATGACGCTGACATCTGGAGCCCTGGCGCTCGGCTGGCCCGCCGCATGGATGCTGGCGAAGATAGCCTCCAGTTTTCTTTACGGCATCAGCCCGCGCGACGCGCTCACGTTCACCGTGGCGCCCATCGTGCCCATCGTGGTTGCGCTGGTTGCAGCCTGGATTCCTGCCCGGCGCGCCTCTTCCATCAACCCGACCCAGGCCTTGCGCATGGAATAGCGGGAACTGGGGCGTTCATCGCGCAAGTTTCAGTTTGATCCACTCCCGATGGGGCGGGAATGAGGCGGGGATGCCGTAGAATGGTTGGGCGATGCATGCAGGGAAGAGCCGCGAATGACTTTGGCATTGAAGAATTCACTGGTGGTCACGTTGGAGACGACGGCGGCGCGAGCGGGGCTGGCGCTGATTGCGGCGACGGGGGGCAGGGCGACGGACGGGCGGGCAACGGCGCTTTTCGAGCTGGGGCGGACGGACGGGACGGCGGGCGGACGGACGCTGAAGCTCGAACTGAGCGGGGATTTCGATTTTGTGACTCCGGAACTGCTGCCGGAGATGGGCGCGCATCTGGCGGAGGAGGCCAGGCGGCTGCGCAATCCGCGGCCGGAGTGCTATGTCACGCTGGCTGGATTGCCGGTGGCGTTCGGGCGGTTCGCGTGGCCGTTTCACCGCTCGACTTCGGGTGCGGACACGTACATTGTGCACGGCGAG
Organism: Acidobacteriaceae bacterium; assembly: GCA_030041305.1. Taxonomy (GTDB): domain Bacteria; phylum Acidobacteriota; class Terriglobia; order Terriglobales; family Acidobacteriaceae; genus Telmatobacter. The sequence goes on along the minus strand of JASHOC010000303.1, from coordinate 19,289 downwards.
GTGCGGCTGGCCGATGGGAGCGCGCGCGATCTGCATGCGAAGGTGGCCGCCAGTGTGACGCGGACGTTTGCCGAGATTGTCCGTGCGATGGAGCAGCCCTATGCGGAGAGCTTTGTCTACAACGCGGTGCGCAAAACCGTGGACATGGGGCAACTGGAGCTTCTGAAGTCGGGCAACCGGCAACCCGTGCCGGTGACCACGCGCTACTACAGCCGGTGGCAAAAGAAGTTTGTGTTTACGGATACAGACGACGGGGAGCGGCTGCGCTACTTGTTGAGCAAGGTGTACTGGCTCTCGGGAGTGTTAGGCGAGGGACAACCGGTGTGGGTTGCCGATCCGCGGGACGCGCAGTACTTGAACACGGGCGAGCAGGACCTGCTGCGCATGGCGAGCGATGAGGCGGCGGAGGGGCTGATGACGCTCGAAGGCGAGTTTGCCGCGGCCACGCCAGCGCTGATGGCGCGGGCGGGCGAGTACGAGGCGGCGCGAGACCGGGCGCTGGCGTTCACCAAACCGCAGTTCAATGAGGCGATGCGGGCCGGACAGGCGAATATGTAGGGTGCGGCGGCTGAGGGTGGGTGGGGACAAGCCGCAGGTGACGGCGAGCGCCCGGACGGGTTATTCCCAAGAGCCATGGGGCGGAGCTGGGCCTTGACAGGCAGGTTCATTGACCCCTAGAATTGAGATGGGAGTCTGCGCCCAAATTGAGATAACTTACTGAATGCAAGTGCGTTTTGCGTACGTACCCAGGTCCGCGCCGGGGGGCGCCGAGGCGGTTCAAAAAGAGGGGAAGCGGAAGGGGACGAACGGAGAGCAGGGAACGATGCCTGAGGCGCGCATCAGTCCTCGCGAGCGGCTGGTGCTGACAGCGATCATCGAGTTGTACATTGCTACGGGTGAGCCGGTGGCGTCGCAGGCGGTTGCGCGGGTGTTTGCCGACCGGGAGGGGTTGAGCTCGGCCACGGTGCGCAATGTGATGGCGGCGCTGGGCGAGGCGGGATTGCTCGAACAGCCGCATACCTCGGCCGGAAGGGTTCCCACGGCGGCGGCCTTCCGATATTACGTGGAACAAATTACGCAAACGGGGCGGCTGGCCGCGGGCGGGACCGGAGGCAGTGGGCCGCCGCACGGGCGGAGCGCACTGAGTGAAACGAGGCGGGGACAAATCGAAAACAGCTTCAGCGGGATATCGGGCGCCAACGAGTATCTGGAGCGGACTTCGCATGTGCTGGCGCTGATTTCGCAGGGGCTGGGCGTGGCGCTGGCCAGTTCGACCGGCAGCCAGGTGCTGGAGCATATTCATTTTTCGCGACTGGCCACGGGCAGAGTGCTGGCGGTGCTGGTGACGCAGACGGGCGCAGTCCAGGATCGCGTGCTTACGCTGGACTGCGAGATGACGCACGTGGAGCTGGAGACCGCGGCGCGTTACCTGAACGAGAATTTTCGCGGCTGGCAAGTGGACCGCATCCGCGCCGAAGTGGCGCGGCGCATCGAAGTGGAACGCGAGGCCTACCGGCAGATGCTGGCTTCGATCGAGGAGTTGTGCAAGAAGGGCGGGTTGGCGGGGAGCGAGGATCCGCCGGCGCTGTTCGTGGATGGCATTGCCAACCTGATTAGCGTGGAGCAGGACCGGGATCGGCTGCGGCAGATGCTGCTGGCGCTGGAAGCGAAACAATTGCTGGTGGAATTATTGAACGCCTACGTAGACGGCCGGCAACAAGAGGTGCGGGTGGTGGTGGGGCTGGACCAAGCCTCTCCGGCGATGCAGGACCTGGTGCTGATCGGCGCCCCCGCGCGACTGGGCGGAGCGAACCTGGGAACGGTGGCGCTGATTGCGCCGACGCGCATCCAATATCAGGAAATGATTCAAGCCGTGAGTTACATCGCGCGGCTTTCCGAACGCATTTTTGACGTTCCCACCGATTGACGCCGGCGGGCCGGCCGCAGCGGCGTTCCGAGAGCCGTCCGCATCCTGCGGAAAGGCGCAAGAGCCGCGACCGAAATATCATAGAGACAGGCGTGGTGAGGGGGAATGGGTCGAGTTATGCCAGAACAGGAGGCGGAGTTGAGGTTGATGGAACCTGAAGAAGTGATGACTGGCGGACAGGCGCCGGAAATGCTCGCGGAGGCCGGAATCGATCCGGCGACGGAGTTGCCTGCGCCCGGAAGCGGCGAGGAGGCGGCGGGCCCGACGGAGAGCGGCGCGCCGGTGCAGGCGGAGAGCGCCGGCGCCCAAGAAAGCGTGAGCGCGGCCGATTTCGAGAAGTTGAAGGCGGAACGCGACCAGTTGCTGGACCGGCTGGCGCGATTGCAAGCCGAGTTCGAAAATGCGCGCAAACGCGCGGAGCGCGAACGGTTGGAATTTCGCGATTTTACGACCGCGGCGGCGGTGGAAAAGTTTTTGCCGGTGCTGGATAACTTCGAGCTGGCGCTGAAAGCCAACGGCACGGCCCACCAGTTGCGCTCGGGAGTGAGTTTGATCGTGAAACAGATGGACGAAATTTTGCGCCAAATGCAGGTGACGCCGGTGGCCGCGGTGGGCGAGGCGTTTGATCCGCGGATCCACGAAGCGCTGGGCTCGGTGGAGCGGGAAGACGTGCCCGATCAGCATGTGGCCGAGGAAGTGCGGCGGGGTTACCGGCTGCGCGAACGGCTGCTGCGGCCGGCGCTGGTGCGGGTCGCGCACAATCCGAAACAGGTGAACGAGTGAGCCGGCAGCGATTCGCTGGCAGCTATCGGCTTTCAGCTCGTCGCTTTGTCGTGGTGGAACCGACCGCCAGGAAAAAATTGCGCGTTGCAGTGCGAGATGGAGAAATTGGGCACAGATTGCAGAAAGGGCTAAAAGCTGAAGGCTACGGCGGTTCTCCAATTCCCGTGGAGTTTTGAGGGGCGTGCCAGGTGGCGTTTTCTTGGGAAAAACGCCACTCAACGTTCGAGGTTCTGCTCTACACCAATTGGAGAACCGCTATGAGAGCCGAAAGCTGATTCAAGGCAGATGGGTTCTAATACGAAGGTGAGCAAAGCAGATTACTACGAAGTGCTGGGGGTTTCGCGCGACGCCACCGATCAGGAACTGAAAAGCGCCTACCGCAAGCAGGCGCTGAAGTACCATCCTGACCGCAATCCGGGCGACCGCGTCGCCGAGGAGAAGTTCAAAGAGGCCAGTGAGGCGTACCAGGTGCTGAGCGATGCAGAGAAGCGGGCCGCGTACGACCGCTATGGTCATGCGGGCCTGGGGGGACAAGGATTTGGCGCAGGTCCGTTTGCCGGCGGGATGGATCTGGGCGACATCTTCGGCGACTTGTTTGGCGAGATGTTCAATATGGGTGGCGCCGGAGCGAGCCAGCGAGGCTCGCGCCAACGCCGGGGCGACGATCTGCGCTTCGATCTGACCATTGATTTTGCAGACGCCATTTTTGGCAGGGAAACCGAGGTCAAGCTGCGCCGGCTGGAAATCTGTGCGACGTGCCAGGGACGGGGCAGCGCTTCGGGCCGGGGCCCGAGCGTGTGCAGCCACTGTCAGGGACGGGGGCAGATCCGCTACCAGCAAGGCTTCTTCTCTGTGGCCCGCACCTGCGTCGCCTGCGGAGGCACGGGCCAGGTGGTCGTCGATCCTTGCCCGACATGCCGGGGCGAAGGACGTTCGGCTGGCGAGGTGAAGCTGAATGTGAAAGTGCCGCCCGGCGTCGAGGATGGAACCCGCATCCGCTACGCGGGCGAAGGCGATGCGGGCCGCGCCGGCGGCCCCAAGGGCGATCTGTACGTGGTGCTGTCGATCCGGCCGCACGACTTTTTCGAGCGCGAGGGGCACGACCTGCATTGCGTGATTCCCATCAGCTTTCCGCAAGCCGCACTGGGAGACGAATTCGAAATGCAGGGCATCGATGGGCCAGTGAGCATCAAGATTCCGGAGGGTACGCAGAGCGGACGCGAGCTGCGCATTCGCGGGCGCGGCGTTCCTTATCTGAATGCGAAGGGCCACGGGGACCTGGTGGTGAGAGTGGTGGTGCAGATTCCGCGCAAGCTCAACCGCGCGCAGCGCGAGCTGGTGGCCCAGCTCGGCGAGACGATGACGGTCGACAACAAGCCCACTTCGCCGGGATTGATCGAGAAGATGAAGGATTTGTTCAACTGACGGCCGGGGGGCGAGTCATCGATAAGAGATCTCCTGGCCGGAGCGCCGTTACGGCGGTTCTCCAATTCCCGTGGAGTTTTGAGGGGCGTGCCGGGTGGCGTTTTCTTGGGAAAAACGCCACTCAACGTTCGAGGTTCTGCTCTACACCAATTGGAGAACCGCTATAACTCACTCAACATCCCTCTGGTTTTACGGCGTTGCCGCCTGGGGTTGCGAAGAAAGCGGGTTATGGGACCTTCCGAGCGCGTGCAGGCGCAGGCGGTCCATGGCCAGGTAGACCACCGGGGTGGTGTAAAGCGTAAGCAACTGGCTGAGCAGCAGTCCGCCAACGATGGTGATGCCCAAAGGACGGCGCAACTCGGCGCCCATGCCGGTTCCGAAGGCCAGTGGAAGCGCTCCGAAGATGGCCGACATGGTGGTCATCATAATGGGGCGAAAACGCAGCATACAGGCTTCAAAGATGGCGTCGCGTGTGGCCTTGCCCTCCTGACGTTCCGCCTGGATCGCGAAATCAATCATCATAATGGCGTTCTTTTTTACAATGCCGATCAGCAAAATGATGCCAATGATGGAAATCACGTTGAGATTGATGTGGAAGAGCATGAGAGCCAGCATGGCGCCGACGCTGGCCGAGGGCAGCGTGGAGATGATGGTAAGGGGATGCACAAGGCTTTCGTAGAGCATGCCGAGTACGATGAAAACGGCCATCACGGCGGTGGTAATCAGAATCGGCTCAGTCGAAAGGGATTGCTGATAAGCCTGGGCGGTCCCGGCGAAGAAGCCCCGCACCGTGGATGGTACGCCGAGGTTATGTTCCATCTCGCCGACCTCGCGCGTGGCGTCACTGAGCGAATAGCCGTTGGCCAAGTTGAAGGAGACGGTGACAGAAGGGAAAAGCCCGGTGTGGTTTACCTGGAGCGGCGTGGCGCCGGTATGAACCGTCATCACACCGAGAAGAGGAGAAACCGAGTTGAGGCCCGCGCCCTGCGCCCGGGCCGGCGAGAAGTAAATGTCATTCAGACCTGACGGATTCTGCCAAAAATGCGGCGCCACTTCCATCACCACGTAATACTGGTTGAGGGGAGTGTAAATGACGGATACTTCCTGCTGCCCGAAGGCGCTGTAGAGCGAGGAGTCGAGCGACTGCGACGTTTGCCCCAAGCGGGCGGCCATGGTGCGATCGTAGGTAAGACTTTCCTCCAGACCGCCATTCTGCTGGTCGGTGTTGACATCGACGAGCCCGGGAAGAGACTTCATGTGATCGAGGAGGATGGGGCCCCAGTGGGCCAAATCGCCGACATCGTTGGACTGGATGGTGTATTGGTATAAGGCGTTGCTGGAGCGGCCGCCGACGCGGATGTCCTGATCCGGCTGCAGGAAGACGGAGGCCACGGGCAGGCGGTCGAGCTTGGGGCGCAGGCGATTGATGACGTTCATGGCGCTGGTTTGCCGCACATCGCAATTTGGATCCTCCTTGCACTGGGCGCCGAGAGGCTTGAGAACAATGTAGATGTTGCCGCTGTTGTTGGCGCCTCGGCCGCCGGTGTAGGCCTCGACATGGTCGACCGCCGGGTCGGCGCGGATGACATTCACGAGAGTCAATATTGAATGGCGCATAAAGGGAAAGGAAGCATCCTGCGGCCCCTGCACGCCGCCTTGGATCCCCCCCGTGTCCTGTAGCGGGAAAAAGCCCTTGGGAATCTTGACGATCACCACCGCGTTCAGCGCGATGGTCAGCCCGAGCGCGATCAACATCAGGGTGGGATTGTCGAGCGCCCACAAGAGAGAATGCCTGTAGATCCAAAGCAGGCCGTCAAAGAACCTTTCGCTGGCGCGGTAAATCCAGTTGTGCTTCTCTCCTTCGCGCGGTGTTTTGAGCAGGTGGGCGCACATGCAGGGCGTGGTGGTGAGGGAAATCGCCAGGGACATGACGATGGCGCAGGAAAGCGTGACCGCGAACTCGCGGAAGAGGCGTCCTATGATGCCGCCCATCATGAGGATGGGAATAAATACGGCGATCAGCGAAGTGCTCATGGTGAGAACCGTGAAGCCGATCTCCTGTGCGCCTTTGAGGGCGGCGGCAAAGGGCTCCATGCCGCTTTCGAGATGGCGGGTGATGTTCTCCATAACCACAATGGCGTCGTCCACCACGAAGCCGGTGGCGATGGTGAGCGCCATGAGAGACAGGTTGTCGAGGCTATAGCCCAGCAGATACATGGCCGCGAAGGCGCCGATGAGGGAGGTCGGAACTGCGACGCCGGGAATGAGCGTGGCGCGCGGGCTACGCAGGAAGAAGAAGACGACCAGGATGACGAGCACGATCGCGATCGCCAGATTTCGCTCCACATCGCGCACCGAAGCGCGGATAGTGCTGGTGCGGTCGTGCACGACGATCGTGTTGACGCCCTCAGGAAGGATCGCGTCGAGGAAAGGCAACTGCGCGCGGATGCGGTCAACCGTCTGGATAATGTTGGCGCCCGGCTGCCGGAAGATATGGATAGACACGGCCTGCTGGCCGTCTACGAAGCCCGCGGTGCGGACGTTCGAAGTCGAGTTCACCACATCGGCCACATCGGAAAGGCGAACGGCCTGGCCATTGTGGTAGCCCACGATCAGCGGCTTGTACTGATCGGCGAGCGAGATCTGGTCGTTGGTAAGGATGTCTTCCGTGGTGGTGCTGTTGGAGATCTGCCCGGCCGGCGAATCCGAGTTTTCCAGGCCTAGGACAGACTGAACGTTGCCCAGCGTGAGGCCGAAACTCTCCAGCTTCTCCGGATTGACCTCGACGCGCACCGCGGGCGTGGCGCCGCCGCCGACAAAGACCTGGCCCACTCCGTTGATTTGCGAGAGTTTCTGCTCGAACAGGGTGGAGGCCAGGTCATAGAGCTTGGTGATGTCGTATTTGTTGGAGGTGAGGCCGAGAATCAGGATGGGCGCGTCGGCGGGATTCACCTTGAAATAGAAGGGGTTTTGGGGCAGGTTCGGCGGCAGATAAGTGCGCGCCGCGTTGATTCCGGCCTGCACGTCGTGGGCGGCGCCATTGATGTCCCGGCTGAGATCGAACTGGAGAGTGATGCTGGTGCTGCCCAGCGAGCTCGACGACGTCATCTCGGTAACGCCGGCGATGTGGCTGAACTGGCGTTCCAGAGGGGTGGCCACAGTGGCGGCCATGATCTCGGCGCTCGCCCCCGGCAAACTCGCGTTTACGTTGATGGTGGGAAAGTCCACCTCGGGCAAAGGCGCCACCGGCAGCACGGCGTAACCGACAGCCCCCGCAAGCGCTAGCGCGACTGTGAGGAGGGTGGTGCCTGCGGGCCGGTGAATAAACGGAGAGGAAATGCTCATGCGCTCTCCGGGTTTGACTCCGACTGGCCGCTCATGGCGCTTCGGAGATATGGTGGCCAGGGATGCGCTGGGCGATGCGGCCGAAGAAGATTTAGATCGCCGGAGAGGTATAGAGGGCGAAGACCTGCCTGCGTCCCTTTGGGCGCCATAAAATCAAAACGCGACAAGACGCCCAGTTTCCGGAAAGAGCGGTCCGGCAGCCGGTTTGGCGTCTGCCGGAAAAATCCGCGGCTGGAGTCGCGCAGTAACAGCCCACACACTCCCCTCCCTGCCATCATATAATCCCCGCCCGGCGCCTGTTCGCCTGAGTTTTCAAGGATCACGATGGCGTGTATCACCCCTATGGCCACTGGCTCTCGTGTAAGGCGTCCCGCGTGCACCGTCGAGTCCGCAAGCCCTAAGCAGACCGGCGAGTATCCTCGAGCGCTCGGATTTGATCCAGTGGATCAAGGGCATCGAGCATGGGGCGAAGGGCGTTGGGGTTAGACGCCTTCATCTGGTTCTGAAATCTTGAGAGCAACGTCTGCGGTCGAGTCTCGAGACAAATAAATCAGCCCTTGCTTGCCGCATGTCTTGCTCAGCCGCCTGCAGTTATAACGGTTTCCGCTCCAGTTAGCGACGGTGAAGAAGCAGACAGGCGCAAGGTTCCTGGCTGGCCGTTGGATTGCACCAACGCCAGCGCGCGTCCAAAATAAGCCTTGCGCCGATCGCCCTGGTAGCTCTGGTGGCTGACGGGATCGCCGTTGTCCAAGCCCAGGATGCGTCCCGGACCGCTCAGTGCGAAGATCACTTCGTTGTCGGCGGTGGGCACGACGCGCCCGTGACCGTCGACAATCTCGACAGTCACATGAGAAAGGTCGTCCCAGTGCGCGCCGATCTGCGGCCTGTCGGCAGTGAGGCGAATGGCCGCCGGTTCGCCAGTTGTGTTTTGCTCCACGGTCAGCACGTTTTGGCCACCTCTTGCGCCCACGGCTTTAAGCGTGCCGGCCTGGTACGGCACGTACCAGGTGAGATGAAGGTCGCCCGTGCTCTGCAGAACTCTGGCTCGAGCCGGGAAGTGTCCGTACTCGCCTTCCATGCCGGTGTCCGGAAACATGTAACCCTGGACGCCAAGGCTTTTGCCGTTGAGGAACAATTCGACCGTATCGCAATTTGTGTAGCAGATGACGGGGATGATTTCGCCCTCTTTGCCGGCCCAGTTCCAATGGGCGGACAGATGCAGCACAGGTGTCTTTGTCCACACGCTCTGGTAAAAGTAGTAGCCGTCATGCGCAAAGCCGCAGGTGTCGAGAACGCCGGACCGCGAAGCCTTGGCCGGCCATCTGGCTTCGCCGAGATAGGCGATGCCCGTCCACATGAAGTCGCCGATCACGTAGTCGTAGACCTGCGTGAACCGTTGCAGTTGCTCGGTGGCGATGCGCAAGTTGGATTCAAATCCGCCGAACGGAGAGGCGTTGCCGCCCGGGTAGTAGCCAGGCATCGCCGCATTTTCAGTGCCCACCATTCGTCGCTGCGGGAAATCATGGCGATCGATGCTGTAATACTTTTCCCGCCGATCGCGCCAGCGATTGACGTAGTTGTAGCCCACCACGTCCAGCATGGCTAGAAACTCCGGCAGCGCGGCCTGAGGGTCCGCTGCGATGCGGTCGCAAGCGACTGTCACCGGCCGAGTCGGATCCATCGGGTGCAGGATGCTCAGCAGCTCGCCAAGCGTCTGCGGGCCGCGGCGAACCACCTGGTCCGGAACTTCGTTGCCGGCGCTCCAGAGAACAATCGAGGGGTGATTGCGGTCGCGCAGAATCATGTCGGTCAGGTCGCGCGCTCCCCACTCATCGAAGTACTTGTGATAGCCGTATTGAGGGGTCTGCAGTTTGGGTTCGCGCCATTCGTCGAACGCTTCCGCCATCACCAGAAAACCCATGGAGTCGCAGAGATCGAGAAACTCCGGCAGGTGAGGATTGTGGCTGGTGCGAATGGCGTTGCAGCCCATCTCTTTGAGAAGCGCGAAGCGCCGTTCCCAGACGCGCTGGGGAACCGCAAGGCCTACGCAGCCTCCGTCGTCGTGAAGGCAAACTCCGTTGAGCTTGACGCGTTCGCCATTCAGCAAGAATCCCCGGTCTGCATCCAAGGCAATCGAGCGGATGCCGAAAGGCGTTTGGACGGCGTCGGCCTCTGCGTCCTCGTGCCGCAGCGTCTGGCGAACCGTATAAAGATAGGGCGTATCGGTGGACCAGAGGTTGGGCTGGGGCGCGGTTATGCGCTGCGCGAATTCATGGTCCCCGCTGGCGGCGATGCTGGCTGTGGCGTCCACCGACTGCACGACGTTTCCGTCCCGGTCCATAATGGCGGTGGTCAGCGTGCACGGCGCGGACTGCTTCAGTTCATTCCGCACGCGCGTGGTCACCTCCACGGTGGCGCTCTCTTTGCTGACCTGCGGGGTGGTGACGAATGTCCCCCATTGCTCTATGTAAACCGGGCCGGTGTTGATCAGCCAGGTGTGCCGGTAAATCCCGGAGCCGGAGTACCAACGCAGATTGGGCTGATGCGAGTTATCCACACGCACCGCAACCACATTTGGCTCGTCGCCAAAATGGAGATGCGAGGTCAGATCGTAGTAAAAAGTAGTGAAGCCATAGGGGCGGTAGCCCAGATGCTGGCCATTGATCCACGCATCGCTGCACTGGTATACGCCATCAAATTGAAGCAAGACGCGCCGGGCTGCGTCGTATTGCGGAAGCTGGAAGCTCTTGCGGTACCAGCCGATGCCGGTAGGCAGATAGGCGCCTTGGGGGCCGCAGGGAGCATCTTCGCTGAAGGGGCCGGCAATGCTCCAGTCGTGAGGCAAGTCAAGCGCGGTCCAGCTCTCATCGGGAAAATCAGGAGATACGGCGCCAGGAAAATCGCCCTTGATGAACTTCCAGCCGAGATCGAAACTGGTCTTCCTTGGCGGGGTGGAAGTTCTTGTGGTTTCTCCGCCGGCGGCCGAATGATTCAACCCGATCGCTGATGCCGCCCCGGTAAGTGCTGCATTTCTCAAAAAGGTGCGACGTGTCAGACCTTCGCTCATAAGCCCGGCTCCCTGCGCTCGTACTTAGGTTATCGCGACCGCCTCTCTTCCCGGCGCAAGTAGTTTGGGTGATCATCCGCAACTACATCATGGTTACAAAAATGCGAGCCCCTCCAAGACTTGGCAAGACGAGGACGCCGATCGCCAGATTACGCCGGGGCCAGATCTCGGGGGACGATGGATTAATTCGTCTTGTTGCGCCGCGCCCGGCGGGCCGTCATCCACCCGTCTTTGGCGGCTTGGCACGCCCGACCCACGGACCAAGCGCCGGCGGGCACGACACGAAAGTGATTCTCCAAATGAGCTCAGTCCACCGTTATGGGCTCTCTGGCCGGAATCATCGCTGCCGAGCAGGCTGCAGGGCCGTTGGGCCAATCCAATAAGGAACTTGCCCAAATCACAACAGCCAATCGACGGCGATGATTCCGCGCTCGGCTACGCGTGCGCTTCTCTCGTCACGGATGCAGTCCCGCAAATCGGGCCAAATTCGCCGCATGATGCGGACCATGGAGGAACCCGCCAACCGCTGGGCGTTGAGCCGCGAAACGGTGAGGCGGATGGTCAGGGACGATCCTCGCGTCGCCAAGATCAGGCGCGAATTTGCCGCTTCTGGAATCTTCCGGTCGACCGGCTCCGCACGCTTTGCGGTGGCGGCGCTAAAGCGGTTCTCCAATTGGTGTAGAGCAGAACCTCGAACGTTGAGTGGCGTTTTTCCCAAGAAAACGCCACCCGGCGCGCCCCTCAAAACTTCACGGGAATTGGAGAACCGCCGTAGAGGCATTCCGCCGCGATTGCCCGCTGGGATGAGTTGCTTTCGTTAAGTTATCTGTTGAGTGTTGGGGCGGCGGGTGGGGATCGAACCCACGACATCCTGAGCCACAGTCAGGCGTTCTGCCACTGAACTACTGCCGCCACGGATCGCCTGGCCACCGGTGATGGGGCCAATGACCTTCTCGATTGTAGCATCGAAGCCACCCCTTTGAAGCCGATTCGCACCCTCAACCCTAGCGGCGTTTCAGCGCTTCCAACTCATCCAGGGTCCGCGGCCAGTCCGCGCCCAGCAGCCGCGACAGGCTTCGGTCGGCCAGCACTTTGCCGCCGGTCTGGCACTGGGCGCAGTAATTGGTCTCGTTGTCCGCGTAACGGATGCGTTGCACCTTCTGGCCGCAACGTGGGCAGGGCTGACCGAACCGTCCGTGGACCGCCATCTCCGGCCGGAACGCCGTTACGCCCTCCGGGAATTTTTTCATGGCTTCGGTTGAGAGCCTCTCCATCCACATGTGCATGGTTTCGCGCGTAGCGGCGAACAGCCGCTCCCATTCTTCGGGCTTCAGCTTGTGCGTGAGCGCGACCGGCGAAAGCCGCGCTGCGTGAAGAATCTCATCCGAGTATGCGTTACCCACGCCACTGATCAGCCGCGGATCGGTGAGCGCACGCTTCAGGGTGCGATTCTCCATGGTGAGCGCGGCGCGGAAACCGTCAAGATCGGTCGAGAAAATCTCCACGCCGCCGGGATCCAACGCCCGCAGTCCCTCTTCGCCGCGCACCACGTGCAGCGAAGTCCGCCGTTTCGAGCCGGCTTCGGTCAGAACCAGGGTCCCCTCCGCAAAATCAAGGGCGAGCAGGGCATTGCGGCCGGCGAGCTTGGCCTGCGGCGGCTTCCAGTGCAGACGGCCGGCAATCATCAGGTGCAGCACCAGCCAAATATCCTTCTCGACGCCGATGGCAATGCGCTTGCCGATGCGGCGCAGTTCGCGGACCATCTTGCCTTCGGCCTCAACCGGCGGAGGCTCCACGGTGCGCAGCAGAAACGGACTGTTCAGCCGCACCCGCTCCAGAATCCGGCCGAGGATGCGCGCCTCGAGCGCCGTGATGTAGGCGGCAATGTCGGGGAGTTCTGGCATTGCTTTCCAGATTGCGGCCAGAGCTATCGGTGAAGCAATAGGGTTCTATCGCCAGGCAGGGTTTTGTTTCCGGGCTCAGCCAACCCGGCGCATTCTCAGCAAGTTGCCTTTCGACATTCGGAGTCGGACGACACTTCGAGGGTGCGCACATAGCGGACTTCGTCAACGGTCACGCCCCATACTATGTCCGTTCGCCGTTGGCCGTCAGGAAACCATCGATCTCCTGCATAAAACTGTTCCGCCCGAGCGTTGCCCATAAGGACCCAGAGCATTGCGCTTCGAAATCCGAACTCGATGAGGCGCGCGCGAGCAGCTGTGGTAAGAGCCGTCCCAATTCCGCGACCCCAGTATTCGGGGTCCACGTAGAGAGCGCACAACTCCCCCTGCCCCGCCATATCCGCATCCTGCGACGGCGCAGTTGTGGCAAAGCCATAGACCAGCCCTCTATCGGAGGCCACGATGGTTTGCGGCTTCGACGGATCGGGCGTCGCGAAATCATATTTCGAGGCCCGCTCTTCGGGACGTAGCTGATCGAGATACTGGCTGGGAAGGAGCGTGCAGTAGGCTACCTGCCAGGAGCGGACGTGAACACGCGCGACGGCCATCACATCCTCTGGCGTGGCAGGTCGAAGCAGCATGTTCAAGTATGGCATTGAGGCGGCGGGCAAAGCTTCCACTCCAGCGGCCCAAATCGAACCTGTCGCCGCACGTCGGCCTGTGCTTACGGCGGTTCTCCAATTCCCGTGAAGTTTTGAGGGGCGTGCCGGGTGGCGTTTTCTTGGGAAAAACGCCACTCAACGTTCGAGGTTCTGCTCTACACCAATTGGAGAACCGCTATAGGCCGTTTCAATCTAGCCAAGGACGGCGTTGTCGATGAGCCTTGTCGCCCCCACCCACGCCGCCACCGCGAACAGCGATCCCACAACCGCCGTCTCCACCGGTTCCAGTGTCGCCCAATCCACCAGCGCGACGTAATCGACGCGCACCTGCGGTTCGGCGGCGAAGATGTCGCGGGCTTGAGCGATCAGCGCACAGGAGCGCCGCTCACCTGCGGCCACAAACTCCTCGACGCGCCGCACCGCCCGGCTCAACGCCAGCGCCTGCCTGCGCTCTTCGCCGCTCAAGTACGCATTGCGCGAGCTCAGCGCCAGGCCGTCCGCGTCGCGCACAATCCTGCACACCACAATTTCTGTCGCCAGTCGTAAATCCGCCGTCATGCGCTTAAGCACCGCCACCTGCGCCGCATCCTTCTGCCCGAAAAAAGCCAGATCCGGCTCCGCGGCCACGAACAGCTTCGCCACCACCGTCGCCACGCCGCGAAAATGACCCGGCCTCGATGCGCCATCCAGCCGGTCGCTCAGACCCTCCACCTCGACAAACGTCGCCGCTCCTGGCGGATACATTTCCTCGACCGCCGGCGCAAACACCGAGTCCGCGCCCTCGGCTCGGGCGAGCGCACAATCGGCGTCAAAACTGCGGGGGTAGCGCGCGAAATCCTCCTGCGGCCCGAACTGCGTAGGATTCACGAAAATGCTCACGGCCACATCGCTTGAAGCCGCTCGTGCGGCGCGAATCAGCGATAGATGCCCGGCATGCAGCGCTCCCATGGTCGGCACCAGCCCGATCCGCTGTGCGCGTCCACCAACTGCCCGGCGCCGGGATCGCGACCAACATCGCAGTTCCTCAACGGTGCGAAGGATCTCCATCGCGCCCGCGTCAGCTTTCCCATTCCTGCAGGGCGTCGCGATTCACCACTTCGTCTTCGCCGCTTCCGTCCCTGACCGGCTGGCCGCGCAACGCCTCGCGCTCCGCCTTGCTCAGGTGGTAGCTCTCGGCGTCAGCCGGGAAAGCCCGATGCTCCACGTCCTCGCGATAGCGCTCGATGGCGGAGCGGAACAACGCGGCTGCGTCGCCGTAACGGCGCACAAACTTCGCCGGCGGCGCAAAGGTCAGGTTCACCAGGTCGTGAAAGACGAGGATCTGGCCATCGCAATCCGGTCCCGCGCCGATGCCGATGGTGGGAATCTCGAGCTCCGCCGTAATCGCGGCCGCGGCCTCGCGCGGCACGCCCTCCAGCACCACTGCGCCCGCGCCGGCCTCCGCCAAAGCCCGCGCATCGGCCCTGAGTCTCCGCACCGCGTCCGCATTGCGCGCCTGCACGCGATACCCTCCCATGCGGTGCACGCTCTGCGGCGTCAGTCCCAGATGCCCGATCACCGGAATTTCCGCTTCCGTCACCGCGCGCACCAGCTCGAACCGCGGTCCTTCGATCTTGACCGCCTCCGCGCCGGCTTCCTTCACAAAGCGGACGGCGTTCGCCACCCCCTCCGCAAGCGCCCCGTGATAGCTCCCGAACGGCATATCGGCCACCACCAGCGCCCGCCGCACCGCGCGCCGCACCGCCCGCGTGTGGTGCATCATTTCGTCCATGGTGACGGCCAGCGTGTTCTCGTGGCCGAGCACCACCATGGCCAGCGAATCGCCCACCAGCAGCAGGTCGATTCCGGCCTCGTCCGCCAGCCGCGCCGTCGCGTAATCGTACGCGGTCAGCGCGGAGATGACTTTGCCCTGGCGCTTCATCTCGCTCAGCGCAGGAACGGTAACTTTTGTCGCGGAAATCCCGGCAGGCGAGGCGGCGTCGCCGGCGTTGAATTGAGTAAGGCTCATTTTCTCTCCAGTGCCGCTCCGGCAGACTCAGGATGCGGCCCGAACAACCCTAGTGTACGCCTTCCGCCCGGTGAAGGCCGCCCCGCCGTCCGTCCTTGCTGGCGCCCCGCTCCCCGCATCACACTGGAATGCATGGCCACTTTTGCTTCCGTCGGAGTGCTTGCCAGCCTGGGCGCCGCGGCCGGGGTCGGCCTGGCGGCGGGCGGCTGCGCCTATGCGGCGTTGAGCCCCCGCTCGCGCTTCTTTGGAGCCGCCCTCATTGCCCCTCTTCAGCCCGGCGAGTTGGCCCTCACCTTTGACGACGGCCCCAACCCCGTTTGGACTCCGCGTCTGCTCGAGCTGCTCGCCGTCCAGCAAATCCGCGCCACCTTCTTTCTACTCGGCAGCCGCGCCCACACCGCACCGGACCTTGTGCGCCGCATCGTCGCCGCCGGCCACCTCCTCGGCAACCACTCCTGGGATCACCCCATCCTCGCCCTCACCCCCCGCGCCCACATTCTCGAGGAGCTCCGCCGCACCAGCGACTCCCTGGAGCAGATCACTGGCCGCCTGACCCGCTATTTTCGACCGCCCTTCGGCGCGCGCCGCCCCGCCGTCCTGCTCGCCGCTCGCGAATTAGGACTGCTTCCCGTTCTATGGAACGCGATGACCTCCGACTGGAACGAGCCCTCCGCCCAGCGCATCGCCGCCCGGCTCACCGGAAAAATCGACCGTCTCGCCCGCCGTGGCCGCGCCGCCAATATCGTCCTCCACGACGGCGGCCACCTCGACCCCCGCGCCTATCGCGCCCCCTCCCTTACCGCCGCCGGAATGCTCATCGCCCGCTACAGGGCCACTCACCGCTTCGTCACCCTCGACGCCTGGGATTTAACTGCGCCAGGGGAATTCGCCACAGGGAATTGAAGTTGGTTTGCGGAGAATCGGCAATCTCGTGATGGGAATTTGCCGAGGGAACGGTCGTTGAATTGTGCAAAGACCGGAGACCCGCGCCGCCCCCGTTATAGCACTTCTCCTTCCGCTGTGCATCGGAGCCGGGAACTGGAGTGGCGATTCCCTCAAAGAATTGATCGGCCCTTTAGAATCAACAGGTTGGGATGCTGGTTAAACCGTGGTGTGACTTTCGTTAAGCCTTTTGTTTTAAATGAATTACGGATAACACTCACTGATAATAAAAGACTTGGTGATTTAAACCACGGTGAAATTTCCTAAATTCTTACTGTTGAAACGCCTCTCCGAGCGGTACTTCCTTTCAGGAGAGCGCAATGCCAGCAAAGAAAGTCACCCTCTATATCCGGCCTACCATGCCGGATGGAAGCCGCCCGTTTCTCAAACCAGCCTATACCCCGAAGGGCAAACTCCGCGAAGGGTACGCCCTGATCAAGGGCAATCCCGAGGCGGTCAGCAACCCCACCTATTACCTCAGCTACCTCGCGAACGGCAAGCGAATCCCAAAGCTCGTCGGCAAGAGCGCCGGAGATGCCCTGGCGGAGCAGGACCGCATCACGAAGCGGCTCGCCGCCATCGCATCCGGGAATGATGATATTCCCGACAAGCAACAGCCGGTCACCGTCGAGAGCCCGACCGTCAAGGATGCCATCGACGATTACCTCGCCGCCGTTGCTAACCTGGGCCGCGCGCAAACACCGTAGACAACTACCGCGACGGACTCACCCTCTTCGGCTGCTACTGTGAGAAGCCGCTCGACGAACTCACGTCCGATGACCTCAAGGGTTTCACCGCTCACCGGCGCCAGCGTGGTTATGAGAAGTCCTCGATTCGTACATACCTCATCCAGGTTCGTACCTTCTTGAATTTTCACAAGCTCGGTGAGCACACGAAAGTTAAGCTGCCCATCCTCACGAAAAAAATGAAGAAGGCGTTCTCCGACACCGAGATCGACCGGTTTTTTCTCGCGTGCGAAAACGCTGACGATCTTCTCCTCTTTCACTTTTTTCTGGCGAGTGGTGAGCGCCGGTGTGAAGTAGAAAATGAATGGTGGTCTGACCTCGACATTGACGCGGGAACAGTCCAGGTAACAGAACATCCGGGCTTCACTCCCAAGGATCACGAGGAGCGCATCATCCCGCTCCCCGATTCGTTGCTCGATGCTCTCCGCCGCCACCGCGAACGTAATCCTGAGGCGCTCTACATCTTCGGCGA
This sequence comes from Acidobacteriaceae bacterium, assembly GCA_030041305.1. GTDB lineage: Bacteria > Acidobacteriota > Terriglobia > Terriglobales > Acidobacteriaceae > Telmatobacter. The sequence goes on along the minus strand of JASHOC010000303.1, from coordinate 2,011 downwards.
GGGTCAGGAAAAGATGGGCAAGCCCGATGCGCGCCTGAAGGAAATCGCCTTCCGCGCTGGTATTAACTGCGGCCACTGCGTGAACACGGCTGGGCAGTCATGCCGCGATTTCGCAGTATGCGAGAAGGCGCATCCTCACCGCTTTCGCCGGACTTATGCAACGCGGCAGCATCGGCGCGGTGTCCCAACCCGGACGCTCCAGGTGCTGCTGGGCCACGCAGACATGAAGACGACCGAGGGCTACCTCGAAGCGGAGGATGCGCAGGACATCAGCCTCCGGGAGAAGGTCAACGCAGCCTTCGGCGCGCTGGCCGTGGTCGGGGGTGCAGCATGAGCACCCTCTACCCGGAAATCACGTTCTCCATCCCCGCGAATCCTCCTGTTTTTCCCGCCGCGCCAATAGGTTCTACCATGAGCGGAAATCAGCCGACCAACACCACCCCACGCACCTACCTTATACCCTCTCTGATCGAGCGCGGTCGCGCGATCATGGAGCGCTACATGCCGACTGCCACAATCCTGCTCGTGGTGCTCCTCATCCCCTGCTTGGGCCGCGCGCAGGCGACCCACCCCGTTGCGCACCATCTTCCTAGAATCGACTGGGCGCTCCTGGCGACCGACGCTGATGCGCGTGGCCTGGACGCCTACTCGACACACTGGTTCATTGCTCACCACTGCGGCCACGATCTTCTACTCCCGAAGGCGGTCGTAGAGCACCCCAGTGCTCATCGCAGTAGAGAGTGGCGCGGTCGCGCTGGATTACTTCATGGCGCGTCACCTCGAACGGCGTGGACATCACCGTCTCGCCGAAGCATGGCTGGTGGTGGATGTTGCTGGCGTTGCGCCCTGGGCGATTCATAACCTGTACCTCATCAACCTTACCACCAAAACGCAGCCGACCCGGCTGCCTCGCCTGCCGCACGTGGAGGTCACCCGATGACATATGTACACCGTCGCGGCTTCGCCGAGGACCTCCGTCGTATGGAGGCCAAGCTTTCCAGCACCAACCTGCTCCGCCGGATGGAGGCAGAGCTAGCAGGTACCCTCACCGACGATGTAGAGGCACCACCGAGCGCGGATGAGCGGGAGGTGACCCATGATGCATGAGGTACTTTGCACCGCCGTAGTCGAATTCGCGGCGGTCTGCATCCTCGCAACTGCAATCGAGCTAGTCGGCGACTGCCATCGCAGCCGCCGGAAGAGAGGTCGTCATGCCAGCTAAAGACGTTCGAGAGATGACTGTAGGGGAACTGTGCGAGGTCGCTGATCAAGTGCGACGCTCTCCGGCAAACTCCAAGGTGATGCGGCGCGCGGCTGACACTGTTTGCCTCGCGAGCATGTATCTGGAGTGTGCTGGGGCGTTACAACAGATGATGTGGTGGGCGGGCGACCTGCGACCGGAGCCTCCGCCTGACGCGCGGGCGAAGTTGTTACAGATAACGCTTCCTTCTAAACCTTTACCGATCATCCAGCGCAAGGGCACAGAAAACGAGGGCCAATGATGACAGAGAGCTTCGTCGATTACCTACGTCGTAAGCACAGAAACTTCCGCCAACAGACAGCGGGTTGCCCCGTCATCGACATACGCGCTGCTGTTATCCAACTGCATGTGTCTTTTGAGGGTAAAAAATATCAGGCTTCGCGCGTGGCCACGAACGTCGCTCCTCCGTTCGCTAGATTCATTGCTGAATTTGAGACGGCAATAGGTAGGGTGGCTGTTGTGGTCACGGAGATACCATACTTCGTGATGGAAGGTGAACCGCCACTCACCTCAGACGAACATCCAAAATGGTCCCTTGTGTTCGAGGTCATTCAGTCCCTCTACATTGAAAATCTGCACAAAACAAGCAGAAAATCGTGGAGTTATGCAGCATAGCCACAGGCAAGCTGGGGGATGACGACGAGTTCGCGCAGCTTGAGTCCAGTGGTGATGACCTGCTTGCCGAACTGGGTCAGATAGTACTTGTAGGTGCGTCCGACTTTACGGATCAGCCCGTGCAGGCGCAGGCGT
>JASHOC010000302.1 GCA_030041305.1 Acidobacteriaceae bacterium | reverse complement strand
GCGTGCAACAACAGCGTGCGCAGCAAGGCTTCAACGGAAGCAAAACCCCGCAAACGCCTTATGGCCCCGCTGCTGCGTCCTTCCTGTTCCCAGCCGGCCGGAAAAAGGCCCAGCAGCACCTGCCAATCTTCCATCTCAGGCATGCACCGACCCTACGCCTACTCCGAGTCAGTGTCAATCGTTATCTTAGCGCTTATCGGGGGAGGGGTAAGGTCGTATGCCTCCGAACCTCGTCGTATCATGCCTAACGGATACAAATGGAAATCCGCTGCGCATCCACCCGGCCCCTTGAATGCTCTATCGTGGAATGAGCGGGCGCGTCCCCTGTCCCACGCGCTGCGCAATCCCGAAAAAGCAGGAGCCTTGAGTCGAATGAGCAATCAGCCTCTGGTGCTGGTTTTGGCGGCGAACGCCGATGAGCAACTCCACATGCTGCAGGATCTGCCCCACGTCGTCGGCAACAGCCCCTCTGCTTTTGTCCAGGCCGCCCCAGAAGCCGCCGCCATCTTTCACTGGTCCGGCTCGCGCGACCTGCTCCGCTCCGTGTTCCTCTCGAGCCCCAAGGTGCGCTGGGTTCACTCGCGCTCCGCAGGCCTCGACACCGTTCTCTTCCCCGAACTCGTCGCGAGCCCCGTTCTCCTCACCAATGGCTCCGGAGTGTTCAGCCAGTCCCTGGGCGAGTTCGCGCTGGCCATGGTCCTCTATTTCGCCAAGGACTTCCCCCGCATGATCCGCAGCCAGCGCGCCCGCCGCTGGGAGCAGTTCGACGTGGACGCGATTGCCGGCCAGTCTGCCGGCATCGTCGGTTACGGCGACATCGGCCGCGCCGTCGCCGCCCGCCTCCGCGCCATGGGCATGAAGGTGCTCGCCCTCAAGCGCCACCCCCCGGCCACCCCCGACCCGCTCATTGCCCGCTTCTATCGCCCCAGCGAACTCCTCGATATGCTCGCCGAATGCGATTATGTGGTGGCGTCGGCGCCGCTCACTGCGGAAACCCGGCACATGCTTTCCGACGCGCAGTTCGCCGCCATGAAACCGTCCGCCGTCGTCATCAATGTGGGTCGCGGTCCCGTCGTCGATCAGATGGCCCTGGTGCGCGCCGTTCACGAGCATAAAATCCGCGGCGCCGGCCTCGATGTCTTCGAGCAGGAGCCCATCCCCGAAGACGATCCCGTCTGGAGCCTGGAGAACGTTTTTATCTCACCCCACTGCGCCGACCACACGCATGATTGGCTCGATCAGGCCATGCGCTTCTTTCTCCGCCAATATCAGCGCTTCCAAAACGGCGAGTCCCTCGAAAACGTCGTCGATAAAGTCTTGGGTTATTAGCGCCGGGTTTTTTGCGCCCGGGAAAATCCGTCGCAGTCTCTAGGCAGTCCAGCTTTTTGCGCGCTCCACCGCTCGGCGCCACGTGGCGCGCCGCTTCGCCCGCTCACCGGCATCCATCCGCGGCTCAAAGCGCGCGTCGCCCTGGCGCATTGAGCGCAGCTCTTCGGGGGTCGGCCAGAAACCCACCGCCAGACCGGCCAGATACGCTGCGCCGAGCGCCGTCGTCTCGGTCACCCGCGGCCGCACCACCGGCACGCCCAGCAAATCCGCCTGGAACTGCATCAGCAGGTCGTTCACCGCCGCGCCCCCGTCCACCCGCAGCGCGCTCAGCGGCGCGCCGGTCTCGCTCTCGACGGCGTCGAGCACATCGGCTACCTGGAAGGCAATAGCTTCCAGAGCCGCTCGCGCGATGTGGCCTGGCTGGGTGTCGCGGCGCAGCCCGATCAGCATTCCCGTGGCGTGCGCATCCCAGTGCGGCGCTCCCAACCCCACAAATGCCGGCACAAACACCACTCCGCCTGCGTCCGGCACGCTTGCCGCCAGCTCCTCAACCCCCGTCGACGTCTCAATCAATTTCAGGTTGTCTCTCAACCACTGCACCACCGCGCCGCCGATAAATATGCTCCCTTCCAGCGCGTATTCCAGCCGCTTCTGTGCGCTCGCCGCCAACGTGGTAATCAGCTTGTGCCGCGAGCGCACAAACTCTGTCCCAATGGGCTGCAACAGAAAGCACCCCGTGCCATAGGTGTTTTTCGCTTCCCCAGCATTCCAGCACATCTGCCCAAAAAGAGCAGCTTGCTGGTCGCCGGCAATCCCTGCAATCGTCAAGCCGCCGAGACCCAGCGTCGTCGTCACCGCGCCCACGATCTCACTCGACCACACAACCTCGGGAAGCACGCTCTCCGGCACGTCGAAGAGGCGCAGCATCTCTGTATCCCACTCACCCTTGACTGCATTGAAGAGCAGAGTGCGCGAGGCGTTGGTCACGTCGGTAACGTGCCGCCGTCCGCTGGTGAGATGCCAGATCAGCCAGCTATCCACGGTGCCGAACGCCAGCTCGCCGCGTTCCGCAGCACTTCGTGCGCCCCCAACATGGTCTAGAATCCATTTCACCTTCGTCCCCGAAAAATAGGGGTCTAGCACCAGGCCGGTCTTTGATGAAATCCTATCTCCAGCGCCGCTCTCCTCGAGCGTCTTGCACTGCGCAGCTGTGCGGCGGTCCTGCCATACAATCGCGGGATGAATAGCCTTGCCTGTCGCGCGCTCCCATACGATTGCTGTCTCGCGTTGGTTCGTGATGCCGATCGCGGCCACATCGCGCGGTCGCGCCCCGGCCTTCGCCAACGCCTCGACGGCGCATGTCATCTGGCTGCTCAAGATCTCGTTGGGATCATGTTCCACCCATCCAGATCGTGGATAAAACTGCTGAAATTCACGCTGCGCTACGGACGTAATCGCGCCTGCTTCATCGAAGAGAATTGCCCTCGAGCTCGTTGTGCCTTGGTCTAACGCCAAAACGTATGCCACGCGATCACCTGCTGCCGGCAACCAGTCAAACACGCAGAGCCAAGCTGGAGCAAGGTAGCCAATCGCGCTCCCATCCAAGCGTGCGACCATTCGCCTTCGTTTTTCCGCAAATGGTGTAGAGCTTCCTTTGGAAGGCTTCGTTCTCTGCGCCCGCCTCGGTGATCGCTCAACCCGGCTGCCTTCCGGAGTGCTACAATCCTCGGTGTTCTATTATGGCGGTCGAACGTATCATCGATAGCGCCCGGATGCGGCCGCACAGTTACCTGCTTACTGGATCGGTTCAAACCAGGCTCGACGAAGGCCAACACGCCAACGGCGCCACCAGAGGATGAAAATGGAATTAGGAGACAAAAGCCCTAAGGGCCTGCATATGACCCGTAGAGACTTGCTTGAATCCGCGGGAGCCATGGGAGCAGCCATGATGATTCAAAACGCAACGGCAGCGGGCCAGGTTTTGAATTCCGAAGCAGAAACAGGGCCCAAAATTACCTCTGTCAAAGCCACTATCCACAAGGTGCCCGTCAAGGTTCCGCTTTTGAACAGGCCGCTTAACAGCCAGATTGTCTTTGTCGAAGTGAACACCGACCAGGGCGTGACCGGCTACGGTCTGACCGGCGATTCTCAGCGCTTTGCGGTGAAGGATTTCATCAACCTTCAGCTCGCGCCTTTCTTGAAGGGCAAGAACGCGCTGGATACCGAGGCGCGCTGGCAGGAAATGTTCCTGGCCTTCAATCCGCGCTACCAGACCGGCGCATGGAGCTCAGCGGTGAGCGCGGTTGATATCGGGCTTTGGGACATCAAGGGCAAGTACTACAAAGCGCCAGTGTGGCGCCTGCTGGGCGGAGCCAAGAAGAAGGCGCCTGCGTATATCACCTTCGGGCTTTTAGATTATGACCGGGCGCAGCTCGTGGAGATGGCGCGGCGTTTCGTGGCCGACGGGCAGGACAAGCTCAAAATGGTGGTGGCCATCGACAACGCGGAAAATGTGCTGGAAGACGCCGCCCGGGTAAAGGCGGTTCGCGAGGCCATTGGAGACAAGATCGATCTAATGATCGATGGGAATTACCTGTTTTCGATGAACCGCGCGCTGCAACTGGCCAAGCACGTCGAGCCGTACAACCTTACCTGGTTCGAGGAGCCGCTGTATGGGAACGACGCCCGTCTACTGGCGCAGTTGCGTCAGAGATGTTCGGTGCCGATTTCGGCAGGTCAGAATGAAGGCTCGCGTTTTCGGCATCTTGAGTTGCTGCAGCACGAGGCGGTGGATATTTTGCAGCCCAATGTTTGTTACGTGGGCGGGTACACCGAGGGTTTAAAGGTGGCGGCGATGGCGCAGGCATTTAATGTTTTGGTGGCCGACGGGGGTGGATGGCCGCACCACAATATGCATCTTCAAGCCGCAGTCTCCAACGGCTGGCGTGTCGAGTTCCACTACATCATGTGGATGGTCGGCAACACGATCTATAAGAATCCTCCGCAGCCGGAAAAGGGATGGGTCACGTTGACCGAGGAACCCGGGCTTGGCCTGGAGCCGAATCGGGCGGCGCTCGACGAATATCTTCAGACGTAGACTGGGGCGAAATCGCGGAGATCGGCCGAGCGCCTGTTTCCGGTTTTCATTGTTTCTCAGGCTTATATAGAGGTCTATCCTGCCCATGAGAGTTTCTCTGCAAAGGCGTCTTTCTCCGGTGGTGATGGCATCCTTTATTTCCGCAACTTTACCGGTGCACGGAGCTGCGCCGGAGCGCGCGCAGGCGCGCTCTATGGCGGTGACGCAGTACGGCATCGTGGCCACCAGCCAGGCGGTGGCGTCGCAGGCCGGCGCGGCGATCCTGGCGCGCGGCGGCAGCGCTGTAGACGCGGCGATTGCCGCCAATGCGGCGCTGGGCGTGATCGAGCCGATGATGAACGGCGTGGGCGGCGATCTTTTCGCCATCATCTACGACGCCAAGACCAAGAAGCTCTACGGCATCAACGCCAGCGGCTGGGCGCCGAAAGGCATGACCGTCGAAAACTTCAAGGCCAAGGGCTACAAAGCCGTGCCGCCCAACGGCATCGACTCAGCGACCGTGCCGGGCGCGGTGGCCGGATGGGACGCGCTGCACCGGCGCTTTGGCAAGCTCTCGCTGGCCGAGGACCTGGCGCCAGCCGTTGCGCTGGCCGAAAACGGAATTGCCGTACCGGAGACCGACGCCGAGAACTGGGCCGACGCGACGCATTTCGCCGATAGCCCCGGCTTTGCGAGCGTGTTCTTGCCAGACGGCAAGCCACCGGCCTTGGGGCAGATTTTCCGCAATCCAGAACTGGCGGCCACGCTCAAGCGCATCGGCCAGGAGGGGCGCGACGGATTTTACCGCGGACCGGTGGCCGACGCGATTCTGAAAGTCTCGCGCGAGCTCAACGGCACCATGCAGGCCGACGATCTGACCGAATTCCAGCCGGAGTGGGTGGACCCGGTGAGCACCACGTATCGCGGATGGACAGTGTACGAGATGCCGCCCAACGGGCAAGGAATCGCAGCGCTCTCGATGCTGAACATCATGGAGCGCTTCCCGCTGAGCGAGTGGGGCCACAACAGCCAGAAGACGCTGCACGTGGAGATCGAGGCCAAGAAACTGGCTTACGCCGACCTGGCACAGTACATCGGCGATCCGCGCGCCACGCAGATTCCGGTGGCCGAGCTCATCTCGAAGCAGCTTGCCGCCCAGCGGGCCGAGCTGATCAGCGATCGCGCGGCGTGCCACGTGCTGCCATCGGACCTGACACAACAGCTCTCGCGGCTCTCCAGCGAGACCACCTATCTGGCCACGGTCGATCACGAAGGCAACGAGGTTTCGCTCATCCAGAGCAACTTCGCCGGTTTCGGCAGCGGCGTCGTGCCGTCGGGCGTGGGGTTCGCGCTGCAGAACCGGGCCGGTGGTTTCACGCTGGAGCCGGGCCGGGCGAACACGCTGCGCCCGCGCACGCGCCCGCTGCACACCATCATTCCCGGCTTCATGGAGAGGGCGGACGAGCGCATCGCTTTCGGGATCATGGGCGGGTTTAACCAGGCGCAGGCGCACGCGCAGTTTGTTTCGAACGTCGCGGACTTCCACATGAACATCCAAGCCGCCCTGGAGGCTGCGCGCTTTACCAAAATCACCTTCGGCGGCTGCGACCTGCAGATGGAGGACGGGGTGGCGCCCGACGTGATCGCGGGCCTGCGCCAGCAGGGCCACATCATTACCGTGCTGCTGCGCTATTCGCAGGCCATGGGGCGCGGCAACGCCGTGGAGCACGATGCCGCCACGGGAGTGAATTACGGCGGCACCGATCCGCGCGCCGACGGCGAGGCGGTTCCCGAGTTGCCGCCGTTCTGAGCCTAACGCTCTCTTTCATCCTCTTCTCGTACGACATTCAGGATGCTGCGATCCCGGCCTTCGTTGCTGCGATCCGATTACGACAGGCCTTTACAGCGCCGATCAGACGGGAACGATTCCTGAGAAAGCAGTTAGGGCTTCTCTCGGGTGGCAACCCAACTGCACTGATCGATCTTCGATCAAGAGAAACCGTTTTCGATCTTGGCTCGGGTGGAGGCATCGACGTGCTGCTCTCGGCGAAGCGCGTGGGGCCGACGGGTAAAGCCTATGGCCTCGATATGACGGATGACATGCTGGACCTGGCACGCGAGAACCAAAAGCAGGCGGGCGTGACAAATGTGGAGTTCTTGAAAGGCGAGATCGAGAACATCCCGCTGCCCGACAACTCGGTCGATGTCATCAACTCGAACTGCGTCATCAATCTTTCTGCCGACAAAGACCGTGTTCTCCGCGAGGCCTTCCGGGTGCTGAAGCCAGGCGGACGGTTCGCTGTATCCGATGTGGTCGTTCGCGGTAGCGCGCCGGAAGAGGTGCGCAAAAGCATGCTGCTCTGGGTCGGCTGTATCGCAGGTGCTCTTGAAGAGAACGAGTACATCGCGAGGTTAACCAAAACGGGCTTCCCGGCCGTTTCTATCGAACAAACGCGGGTATAAAACGTCGAGGACGCGCCAGTTCCTCACCAAGACCGACGTTGATGTGGATGCTATCGCTCCGCAAGTGAACGAGAAGTTTTTCAGTGCCTTCGTGCGCGCCCACAAACCCACGGCCGCCTGCTCTGAGCCCGGTTGCTGCGCGCCCGCTCTTGCAGGAGCAAAAGGATGAGACATGTCCGATCACTACAACCTTCTGTTCCTCTGTACTGGCAAATCTGCGCGCTCAATCATGGCCGAGGCAATCCTGAACCACAAAGGAAAGGACAAATTCAGGGCATACAGCGCAGGGAGCCATCCAACCGGACACCCACGGCTAGGGCCTGCTATTAACTTTGTTCCTTTGTTTTCTTTTGGATAGCTGTTTCGCGGTCGACGTGCTCATGCTGGCGGCATGGAGAAGCGAACACGAGCCGGCTCTCCCAGTGATGAGAGCGATTAGTACCTATCCATTTGAATCCTGCACATTTTGCGCAGAATATTTCTGGCGATGTACGTTTCGGTCAGTATTCATGCGGGATTTCGGCATTTTTTCAAAGGCTCCAACTTTCGGGAAAATGCCAGGTTTTGGTTCCGGCTACGCCGGGTTAGGAATGGGCTTTCGTAGCGCCTCACCTGACTTTGTGCAAGGAGGACGCCGAGCAGCGTGACTTTTCCTTGCGGGCAGTCTTCAACGCGGTGCGTCACGTGGTGCGAAGCGGCATTCCGTGGCGCATGATCCCCAACGACCTGCTGCCGTGGCATTTGGTCTATCAGCAGATGCGGAGGTGGATGGACGCGGGTTGTTTCGGGATGATGGTTGAGGATTTGCGTATGCTGCTGCGCGGATTTGCGGGGCGCAAGAATCAGCCCACGGCGGTGGTCATCGATAGCCGCACGCTGCAATCGACGCCGGAATCGGGCGCGCGTGCCGGCTACGATGAGGTCAAACGGCGCCAAGGATCCAAGGTTCACGTGGTCGTAGACAGCTTGGGGCATCGGTTGGCTTTGCAGGTTACGCCCGCCGATGAGCAGGATCGGGCTCAAGTGGGGGGGTGGCCCACCAAGTTCAGCAGATTACCGGAGGGCTTGTGGAACTGGCCTTCATGGACCAGGGATACACCGGCGAACATGCGGCGATGTCTGCGCAAGAGCACGGCATGCAGTTGGAAGTGGTCAAGCACACCCAGGCCAAACGCGGCTTCGTGCTGCTGCGGCCCCGCTGGGTGGTGGAGCGCAGTTTCGCCTGGGCCGCGCGCTTCCGCCGCCTGACCCGAGACTATGAGCGCCTGGCAAAAACCCTGGCCGCGTTTCATTTCCTCGCCTTCGCGTGCATCATGCTCGCCAACCTCTTCCGCTTACTGGCTGGAACTTAATAACAGGCACTAGGAGTGTGTCGGAGATAGATTCCCTTTGGAGTTAGGGACCGGATTTGGATGCAGCGTCCGTTTAGGATGCAGGCATGGGGAAGAGTTTTCGGCCGGGCGAGTTGAATCAGTTGTTGCTGTTGGCGCCGTCGCTGCATGATTGGCTGCCGGAAGGGCATCT
>JASHOC010000301.1 GCA_030041305.1 Acidobacteriaceae bacterium | reverse complement strand
CCATCTGGACTCGTATCTCGATGAGTTCGCGTTCCGCTTCAATCGTAGAAAGTCGCGCCGCCGGGGAATGCTGTTCTACCGGCTGCTGGAGAACGCCCTGGTCACAAAACCATCCCGCTACCGGCAATCGCGAGCAAACGCGCCCACCGGAAAGCACAACCAGTAGTGGTTACTGTACTAAGGGAGCTACCCCACTTAAAGATAATGCCAAGATCATCCGCATGCCAGTGAGCGTAGCGCATGACGATTCGGGTGTCACGTCTCACAAAGTGTAGGTTTCGGGACGAAATCTGAAGGCCATCAAATCAGGCCCTCCGGAACTTCGAAAGTCTGTCCCGAGAGTCGGGGAAAATCGCACCAGTTGGCATCGGGATCGCCTCTCAAGCGCCAGTGGCGGGATGCGGGCGCAGCGGGTGGCGGCAGAGACCTATCGCTCACGGGCGAAGGCGCCCGCCGCGGATTGTGGTTGACCGGCTGTGGTGGTCTCCCAGGTCCCCAAAAGTGCGGGGGACCTCCACCCCACAAACGAAGACCTGTTTGTGGGGGCCCCGGGACCTGAGGCACCCGGCTTACGGGGAGGATGGAGTTTTCTTTCCTGTCAGCTCGTGATAGGTGTCACATTTTCTAGCGAATAAAGCAAGTAACCTGACAGTGGATCAAGGGCAAAGGAAGCGCTTGGGCGACGAAGCGACTCGCCGCCCTTTCCGTGAGAACCTTGGAGCGCGCCGCTTGCCTTGACCTGGTGGAGCAGGACAGCTCCATTTGGTGAACGGCATGTGCTGCCGCAGGTGACCGGCGCGGCTCCGGGTTCCGGGCCCTATCGGGCCATTGCACGGGCGGCACTGAGTCAGGAACGTGCCTGCGATGCCTTGGTTGAGCGAATTCAAGCGTACGCTCCAAGGGTCAGGCCCCAAGGCGCAGCGGCCTGATGGATGGCCCGTGACCGGGCTCGCGGCTTTTTATGGGCGCGAGGCGCCCACCACACCCGCGGCCATCCAATACATGAGTGCCGGCGGCGTCTACCTCGACATTCAAGAATCCCTCCCGGCCGGCCAGATCGTCACCCTCACACTGCAAATGGAAGGCGGCCGGGAGTTGCGCCCGGAACTCAAGATCACTCTGCAAGCGCAAGTGGCCGGAAAGGACGAGTTCGGCGTCAAGCTCTCATTTCTTTTGCCCCCGGGCCTCGACGCGGCCCTCTGGGAGGTGCTTGTCCGCGACGTTGCGCTGCTTAGCGATCGCGATCAGGCCGTCGAGGTATTCCGCACCCTCCGTATGGTCCTTTTCCTGTGCCGTCTGTGTGAGTCCGGGGCCGCGGAAGCCATCCTTCTGCTGGGTGGGCATCTGGACCAGGACCGCACCAGCGCCCTCTTCAAAATCGCGTTCGCCGCCGAGGACCTGCTGATCGCCGGCCCCGATGCAAGCCGAATGCGCGCCCATCCTAAGTTGATGGCAAACCTTCTCCGCGATGGCTCCTGGGCTCCCGACGAACTGATCACACAACTATGGGTGGGTCTCCTGGTCTCGTCCTGCTCGATTGATGAACCCGACGACTCCAACGAGATTTTTGTCGACCTGCTCGTCCACATCACACCGCAAGAGGCCAAGATCTTCACCCACGCATGCGAGCGCGCCTTGAGCTGCGCGCCGGCGAGCGGCGATTTCAGCCCCGTCTCCATCGTTCTTGGCCCCAAGGAGATTGTGCAACTCACCGGCGTGTATGACCTCACCCGGAACGCCACCGATCTTGCTTATTTATTCAACCTGGGGCTGATCGAGAACGTCTTCGACTTCACCTCGTATCGCGATTTCGATCGCTTTGACATTACCCCAACCCGCCTCGCCCTCGAACTCTACGGGCACTGCCATGGCCGGCGCGGCAAAATCGACGCGCAACTGGTCGCAGCCGCAAGGGAGCACCTCGCCTTCTTCCTTCCGCCGCCGTTACCCAGCGCGGTGGGAGACTTCGTGCCTCGGTAGTTGAAAACATTCAGGTAACCGGGCCCCCTCGCCGGGTGGGACGCCGCAGCTTCCAAGTGACTATAATCACATATAGAGCGTATCGGACGCTTCTCTAAGAATCTCTCTGAAGGGGAATCCCGCCACATGGCGACTGGAGACCTGGCCCTGGGTCAAGAACAGGGCGCCCTCAGCGCGCGCCAGCGCGTCGTTAACGACTTCAGCATCATCGTAGCCACGGTCAACGGTTCCGGCTCGCAATCCGCCAATAGCGTGCTGCTGAAGAGCATTTTCGGAATGGGAGTGCCCGTCAGCGGGAAAAACCTCTTTCCCTCGAACATCGCCGGATTGCCCACCTGGTACACCATTCGCGCCAGCAAGGACGGCTACGTGGCCCGCAAGCGCGATTCGGAAGTGCTGGTGGCGCTCAACCCCGAGACCGCTCGCGAAGACATAATGGCGCTGCCCTCGGGCGGCGTGGCCATCTACGAGGAACACCTGAACCTCAAGCAGTATCGCAGCGACGTGGTCTCGTATCCGGCGCCTTTCGACAAGATTACGGCCGCGGTTTGCCCGGAAGCCAAGCTGCGCAAGCTGGTCAAGAACATGGTGTACGTGGGCGTGGTGGCGCAACTGCTCGAGATCGATCTCGCCGTGGTGGAAAAGTGCGTGAAAAAACAGTTCGCCAAAAAGCAGAAAGTCTTCGATCTGAACTTTGGCGCAGTGAAGGCGGGCTTCGATTACGCCCAGACCACCTTTACCAAGCAGGACCCGTTCTTCGTGCAGGCCATGAATC
>JASHOC010000300.1 GCA_030041305.1 Acidobacteriaceae bacterium | reverse complement strand
CTTGGGAATCCAGGCCGAAAACATCGTCTACTCCGATTACACGACACCGGAGCTTTACCGCGCCGGCGCAAGCCGGGGCGCCGTCGATCCGTGCTATCCGTCGAAGATTGGCATTGCGCACGTCTATAACTTGTTGGCCGTAAAGCACAGCAAAAAACCGCTTCACGCCATCTGGTTCCCGATGTACGACATCCTGCACACGCCTCTGGTGAACCTCACCGGTTCGAATGCCTGCCCCACGGTCACGGCCACGCCGAACGCGGTGAAGGCGGCATTCACGAAGGAGAGTGACCTGTTTGCGGAAAACGGCATCACCTATCTCGATCCGATCCTCAACCTGCAGGACCGCAAGATCTGCTCGGATCAGATGTACAAGGCTTGGTCGCCGCTGCTTGGCCTCTCGCGCGAGGAGAACGACAGCGCCATCGCAGCTGGCTTCGAAGCACTTGAGCAGTACGAAGCCGAAATTCGCCGCCAGGCCCGCGAAACTCTCGATCAACTTGAGCGTGAGGATCGTATTGGCATCGTCATGCTCGGCCGTGTATACCATCACGACCCCGGCCTCAACCACGAAATCATGGAGGAGTTCCAGAAGCTCGGCTATCCGGTCTTCTCCCAAAGCACTCTTCCCCTTGATGAAGATCTGCTCGGGCGGCTTTTCGGGGACGAGGTTCGAGCTGGAATCATCACGCATCCGCTTGACATCAGCGACGTGTGGAAGAACCGCTACTCGACCAGCACCAACCACAAAGTTTGGGCGGCGAAATTCACGGCGCGCCACCCCAACCTGGTCGCGCTCGAGGTGTCAAGCTTCAAATGCGGCCACGACGCCCCGATCTATGGCGTCATCGAGGGCATCATCGAGGAGTCTGGGACCCCGTATTTCTCATTCAAGGATCTAGATGAGAACAAACCCACCGGCTCCATTCGCATCCGCGTCGAAACGATTGACTATTTCCTGCGCCGTTATCGCGAGGACATCATTGAGCGCAAGAGGAAAGAATTGGACATCGAGGCGCGTTTGGCGGAGTTCGAGCGCAGTTTGCGTGATTCGGAAGAACGGATCGAGGTGGCCTATGCGGCTGATTGAGAATCTTCGGGCGGTGCGTTCGGGATGCAATTGGCCACATGGGAGCTTCGCCGGTGCGCTTTCTATCCTGCTGGCCGTATTCCTGGTTGTCACTATGAACTCGCTCTGCGCTCCTGCACAGTCAATGACGAGCACCCCTGTGCCTGCTGTAAACCCTGCTGGGGTTTTGTGGACGATGGTGGCGCAGAACGAAACGCGCGCCCAGCAATTGAAGTACTTCACTTCCCGCCGACACTACCACGTGGAATTCCATGGACTCGGACGATCAATGATTGCAGACATGCACGTCCAGGTCACCTACGCCGCCGGGGTAGGGAAAACTTTCGCAGTAATCAATGAGTCGGGATCCCATCTTCTTCTTAACCACGTATTGAAAAGGCTGCTCGAGACCGAGTGCAATGACTCACGGCAGCAGAAGTCGGGCCTGACCCCATTCAATTACAACTTCACTTACGATAAGCAGACAAATGAGAATGGGCGGTTGCTCTACGTCTTCTCCGTCGAACCTAAACAGAAAAACAAGCTTCTCTACCGAGGCACGATCTGGGTCGATGCGCAGGACTTTGCGGTCGTTCGAATCGAGGCTCAGCCCGCAGAGAATCCCTCGTTCTGGATCAAGAGTACGGAGATTCGCCACGCATATGCGAAGAACGGGGAGTTCTGGCTGCCGCTGAGTAATCGAAGCGAATCGAAAGTGCGTTTTGGCGGTACAGCCGTACTCACAATCGACTACGGAACCTACCAGTTTGAGGGGCCACCCGGCGCCAATCCGGCAGAAGCAAGTGAATGAACCGCTGGCAAGAGCCATGTGAATCCGCGATGGACGGATCGCCGATAGATCTCAAGCCTTCACCAGGTGTTCGTTTGATTTGAGATCGGGACCAAGAGGAGTGGGATTCGGGCACCCTCATGGTCCGAGCACACAACGATCCCAAATGGGGCTGGGCGTCGTCGGATCCCCCCGGGGCAATCGGGCTTCTGAGGCCTTAAGGCTCTTGCTTCAAATGGGCGATTGGAAGGTCCTGCACTACTGCATCAATGAGCGATGCGACCTGCTTCGACACTTGCGCATCTTTTTCGATTTCATGGTGAGGATCTATTGAAAGTACGCACAAACCGACTATTGTTGCTGCGCATTCATTCGCGAGCGATCATACCCGAATCGGATCTCTGAGAATAAAGGCCACCGTTGTTTACAGAAATGCGCTCAGTCTCTTCCCCGAATCTCCGTTCCGTCACAACTTGGGAATCACCCCTAGGTCAGTGAGCCCATTGACGAAAAACTGCATAGCCAGGGCCACCAGCAACAAACCCATAATGCGAACTAGGATGCGAATCCCGGTTTCGCCCAGCATACGCCTTACTTGGCTCGACCCGGCCAGTACCCAGTAGCTCAGCAGCGCGGTGACGGCGATCGAACCCAGGATCGCACCCATTTCCCAGTTCCAAAGGCTGGACGCCTGGCCCACAAGCACCATCACCGAAGAAATTGCGCCAGGCCCGGCCAGCATCGGAATTCCGAGCGGCACGATGCCCGCGTCTTCCTTCGCCGCGCCCTCTTCGGTGTCTCCGTGGGCTTCCTGTGTGGGCGAGCGCTTGGCCTGGAGCATGTCCAGGCCGATCAACATCAGGATCAGACCGCCGGCGATCTCGAAGGCGGGCAGCTTGATTCCCAGCATCTGGAAAATATACTGCCCGCCCAGAGCAAACGCGGTGAGCACGATGAAGCAAGTCAGCGCCGCCTTGCGCGCCATGCGTCGCCGCCGGCGTTCGTCGAAGCTCCCGGTAATGGCGAGGAACGCCCCGATCGCCGCAAATGGGTCGACGAGAAAGAAGATCGAGATCAGCGCCAGCACTGAAAAGCGCACGATCGGCGCGGTGCGAATCTCGTTCAATGCAGCCGCGGCTGGATTGGAGAAGAAAATAGAGGCTACTATGTGGGTCTTCTCTGGACCTGGCATCACGTCAGCATCCGGCAGCGCGTCCTAAATTCTTGCTGGTTTGATACGAGCTTTTTCGAACAAATCGACGAATTCTCGATAGCGGGCGGCAATCCTGGAAACTGCCGCTTCTCGCGTTAACCGTCCCTCACGGAGCCCGACCAGAGGATCCCAAAAATCGGTTCGGCCGACGGCAAAGCCGATGAAACCGTCAACACTTGCGGCAACCGAGAGCCATTCGCGCACTTTGGCGTCATTCTCGCCTCGCCCAAGAATGATGCAACCCACTTTCGCGCGCCCACCGCGCCGGGCTGTAGCCACAATCTGCTCGCAGTCCGCACGACGATCGAGGCCTTCAATCTTCCAGATGTCGGGCTCGACGCCGGCATCCTGAAGTTCCTGAATCGCTTTCACCATCAATCGAGGCCGCAACTGGAGATCGTAGGCCCGCTGATCGCCGTTTTCCTCTGCAAGCTGTTTCTTATCCGGAGGCACGAGGAGTTCAAACATGAAAAGGCTGCGACGGGCATTTTGCAGATACTCCGAAAGCCGGCGCAAACGCGCAGATTGTCGCATGTTGAGCGCTCGATCGCCCTCAGGGTTATAACGAACCAATACCTTGCAGAACGTGGGATCGAATGCTTCGATGTGCGCCTGGAAATCCTCTCCATATTCAAAATCAAATTCCTCCTGGCCGCTCTTCTCCGCGGGGCAGGCGATCTGGTAGCCCTTAGCGAGCGCGTCGCGAAGGATCGCGGCGCCAAACTGCTCGTCGACGAGAATGCCGGCCCTTTCGCGAGGCACACCGTCCGCGATGGCCTTCTGAAAGCCGTCGTAAATCACCTGTTTTGCTGCCGCAATCTCTGCAGTCTGCTCGGGGTTCAGATCGCCATGCCAGCCAAACATTCCCGTTTCAAATGATCCACGGTGGTCGTAGGGAAGAATGTAAAGGGGCTTTTCAAATCCACGGGCAATCATGGAGTCTCCTTGATATGGCAAGATGCGGTGGGAGGGTAATAGATTCTGTTGTGTTGTAGTTCCTCCCGGACCTGATTTTGCGGTGTCGGCTTATGATTTTTGCTTGCTCTGGCGATATTTCCGGATCAGGTTGTTGGTGGAACTGTCGTGCTTGAGCGGGGGCTCAGT
Organism: Acidobacteriaceae bacterium; assembly: GCA_030041305.1. Taxonomy (GTDB): domain Bacteria; phylum Acidobacteriota; class Terriglobia; order Terriglobales; family Acidobacteriaceae; genus Telmatobacter. Next base: position 6,511 of record JASHOC010000300.1, on the reverse strand, counting down.
CGCGCTCTCCAGCTCAGGGATGATGCGCTGCGCCAAGGCTTTTCCGAGTTCTACGCCCCACTGGTCAAAGGAATTGATCTGCCAAATCGCGCCCTGCGTGAAGACGCTGTGCTCGTAGAGCGCAACCAGCTTTCCCAGGGTGTGCGGCGTCAGCCGATCGGCGAGAATCGTGTTCGACGGCCGGTTCCCCTCGAATACGCGGTGAGGAACCAACCAGTCGGGCGTCCCTTCGCTCCTCACTTCTTCTGCTGTTTTGCCGAAGGCAAGCGCCTCAGTCTGAGCGAAGACGTTGGCGATGAGCATGTCGTGATGCCGGCCGAGCGGATTGAGAGTCGATGTGAAGGCGATGAAATCGCAGGGAATCAGATTCGTCCCCTGATGAATGAGCTGATAGAAGGAGTGTTGGCCATTGGTCCCCGGCTCGCCCCAATAAATCGGACCTGTTGCATAGTCGACATGAGCACCGTCCAGAGTTACGTGCTTCCCATTGCTCTCCATGGTCAGCTGCTGCAGGTACGCAGGAAAGCGCTTAAGGTACTGCTCGTAAGGCAGGACTGCAACGGTCTGCGCGCCGAAGAAATTGTTGTACCAGATGCCGAGCAAACCGAGCAAAACCGGCAAGTTCCGTTCGAGTGGAGCCGAGCGAAAATGCTCGTCCATTTGGTGAAATCCGTCGAGCATAGCGCGAAAGTTTTCCGGGCCGATGGCCAGCATGGTGGAGAGCCCGATGGCGGAATCCATCGAATAGCGGCCCCCAACCCAGTCCCAGAATCCGAACATATTCGCAGTGTCGATTCCGAACTTCGTCACTTCGGCAGAGTTGGTGGAAACCGCTACGAAATGTTTCGCGACCGACTTCTCGTCTCTTCCGAGACCCGCCAGCGACCAGTCCCTCGCCGAGTGAGCGTTGGTCATCGTTTCGAGCGTAGTGAATGTCTTCGAAGAGATGATGAAGAGGGTTTCCGCGGGATCGAGGTCCTGCACAGCTTCAGCAAAGTCGGTTCCGTCCACGTTTGACACGAAGCGGAAGGTTAGACTGCGGTCGCTGAAATGCCGAAGCGCCTCGTAGGCCATCACGGGGCCAAGATCGGACCCGCCGATGCCGATGTTGATTACGTTCCGGATTCGCTTGCCGGTATGGCCTTTCCATTCACCGCTGCGCACCCGGTTCGCGAAGGCCTCCATCTTGACTAGGACGACGTGCACCTCGGGCACGACATCGGCGCCGTCAACAAGAATCGATGAACCCTTCGGCGCACGCAACGCAATATGGAGAACAGCTCTTTTTTCGGTGACGTTGATCTTCTCGCCGCGAAACATCGCCTCGATCCGGTTGGAAAGGCCCGTTTCCTCTGCAAGGCGCACAAGTAACTTCACAGTCTCGTCTGTAATCCGATTCTTCGAGTAATCAAGAAAGAGCCCAGCTCCCTCCACGGTCATCCGCTCTCCCCGCGATGGATCTTGCGCAAAAAGTTCGCGAAGATGCAGTTCGCGGACCGACTCGAAGTGGGTCTGGAGAGCCTTCCATACGCTCCGCTGGGTCAAGGGCGAAAGATTCCGTGTATCGGTTGCCTGACTGGTGGCTGACGCCATGATGCGGTTCCCTCCTCGGTTCAATCATTTTCGTTAATTTCATTTAGATGCGCCCCGAGAGCACCGGTATCGTTTTTTGGAGCTGCTAGTTCCACGCTAGCCCGAACAGTGATGCCGTCAGGGTATATCGTCGCGCGGGGCGAGGCCAAGCCACCCCGGCCCGCTGTGAGCGGCGCCTCGCCGGTCCGCCTGCGGTAAGAGCAGCCCCTCGTTCGGATCGTAGCATGGCGGAATTTCCTCGCGGATGGTGGAGGCGCTGCGCGGCTGGAACATCAAGAAAACCGTCGCCAAATTACTAGAGGTAAGCGCCAAAGCCCGGGGGTAGGCGCCTCGAAGCTCTATCCAATCGCGCCCAGGCCGGTCACGAGTTGAAATCTTACTGGCGAATAGGAAGTGCGGAAAGAGTCTCACCCGGTAGAACAGGAAGAGGGTCACGCGAATGCTCAATTTTGAACGGTTGCAACACGAAGGAGAACCGGCGGAAGACTTCGCATTACCGGGACCTTCAAACGCACATCGATTCGAAGCCTCCGTCACGTCAGGGGCGAACCAGCAGAGGACAGCTAATTCGCGCCCTTCTCACTCGGTGTTAGTTTACGCAGGACGAATTCCTGCAGCACTCCGTTCGCAATATTCGCACTGAAATCGATTCCGAAGGTTCTCCCGACCAGTCCGGGCCCGCGATTTGCCGGCGGGTAGTACGCATTTGCGATGGCTCCCGAAGCGAGGTAACCACCAAGACTGGAATAGTTCGGCTCCCAGCGCCCATTGTCACCCCGGCATATCAACGGGTTGGAAAGCGCATGAAGTAGCCGCGATTTCCTTGTTCCCGTTCCCTGGTAGAAGAACCGGGGATCCTGATGTAGGATCGACGGCAGGATGGCGCCGCCGATCATGATGTCGGTTAAGTCATTGGTGTAAACCGCGCCGAACCGCTGTCCATACCCCTTCATTCCCTCGACATAATCCGGGTAGTGGGCCGCCTGATTCATCGCGGCGAGGAAAGTTGTCCCGGCGAACGTGACGGGATCGACAGACACCTTGAGGGCGAGTTCAAATTTGAGCTTCGCTGAAAGAGGAGCGGCATCTTTGTCGTAGCTCACATAGAAGTTCGGAATAAAGCCTAAAACGCGCTGATGTTCCTCCATCTTAACCTGCGCCACCGCAATATCTTCCTGTGAGGCCGACACAACAACCGAGGCTCCTTCTCCTACCATTTTGAGCTGAATGTCGTTGAGAACGTCGAATTGACCGGGCTGAAGCAGGACTTCCGAGGACTTCCAGTCCGCGAATCCCTCCGCGCTGACAGTCACCTGATACTTCGTTCCGGGAGTCAGGTTGTCAATTTGAAAGAATGCGCTGTCGTTCGCCACCGCAGAGCGAGAATTCTGCGAGGCTGCATTGACATGAACCGTTGCTCCCGGGATGAGATCGCCATTGGTATCGGTCACGGTGCCGGCAATGTGAGCCGGTTGCGCCATTGGAGCCAGCAGTTGCTGCCCGAACCCAACCGTGGGGATAGCCGCGAGGACAACCGATGAGACAAGGGACCGGACGCTGCGCGCCATGTGATAATTACTCCTCTGCTGCGGGGGCCAACTGCGGCGCAATAATGCCGTGCACCACCTGGGAGGTTTCCCCTCGGGCATTCAGAACGCGGCTCTAACGGCTGCGTGACAGTATTCGTACATGAGATGACTTTTCCTACGCCTCGGATGCGAAACTCTTCGTCAAAGGCTCAGAACTCGACTGCGCACAATTTGTGAATCTTTCAGCACCGTTACGCCGCTCCACCGTTCAAGTAAACAGCGCAGGGCAGCCGTTGTTCCGCGAATCCTTGCAAGATTCACGAAACCGGACGGACCGAAAAGCATCGTTTACTAACAGTGGACGAACCACTGAACGCGAGCATAGGTGGCGAGGTTGCTGGCGAAATGCGGTTGTCGTTCCAGGCTCCATCGCTGGTTGTCATAGCGGCGCCAGCCCGTACCGTGAATCCCCTATCCCCAATCGTTAACAGCGCCCCACGGCGTGCGCCAAAGAGGCAGTTTGTCTTCAACACCGGTTGCAACGATGCGACAACGACTTCAGGCATTTCGGAGGCATTGCAACCTCACTGTCAGCGTGGGCCGGTCTCTCTCGCGTTGCTCTCTGCGCCGTCGTCTCAAGTCATTGTCATTGGCTCTGCCGGCGGACTTATAAAACCGAACCCCTGTCGACTTCATGAGAATCTATTCGCCTTCTGTCTCCGTGATCGTTACCGAGGCGAAATTCACGCGAGGCGGTTTTCAAATCATGATGCAAAAGGTGCGCTGTCCGACGTACAGGGGCTCATCGACACCAACGACGACGGCAACCTGTCGAGCGAAGGATGGAAGGATGCAAGGATTACCATCTATGGTCACAGCTAAGGAGCTTCGGAGACCGCCGTCTTTGCCAAACAAATAGGAATGCGCGCCTTGGAAGCCGCCGTCGGCTCTCGTGATTGTCCAGAGCCGCCTCATATTTACCTTCGTTGCCGCGTTATGAACCCCACCGCTCCCAAGAGATGGAGAGCACGCGATCACTTGCGTGGTCGAAAAATGATGCTCCTACCTCATCCGCTATTTGCCCGACGAATCGGTAGATTTGCCGAGCCAAGTGCCTTGTTGCGAAACGGAAAGTGCGCCGCCTGAGCCAGACCCCGACGAGCCGCCGTGTCTCGATCTCTTTTTCTGGGGCGGTCGGAATCACTTGTCCTTCGCCCGAGCTCCACTGTATGCCCAATCATTCGTTTCATTACAATCACGCCAAGAATAATGAGAGTTAGCGTTGCCGCGGCCTCAAACAGGTCCCTTTTGATCGTCATACAAATTTCAGTGAATGGGAAATGTATCATTTCTCCTCCAAGACGCTTCACCCACGATGTAACTCCCCGGTTTTAGACATGATGTCTTTTAAAGATTTGCGCTCTATCACACGCAGCAAAGGTCAACCACAAATCGATCACGGTACGATGCAAGTTGTCAAAAACCGGGACAACCCGGAGATTCATTCCGAACCACAGTCGGACTACGTCAGCGATCCCGCCTCGGAGATGATGTCTCAATCTTCCTGCGGCTAACGATAAAGATGCTGGTTAATGGGTCAGGTTACACAAAACTTGCGCGGATTCACACAACACCTGGGGCGCCACGCAACAGCTAAATCACTGCAATGGGCCGAGTGTCGAAAGATGACAAATGCCGCCTGTGATGTTGTGTTCTGACAGGTGACAATAACTCGCATCCGAGACATGCGGGCCGTCATCTGAACTGTAGACTGGTCACGAGCACTTTAGTGCGACGGGTGAAACTGGGAATTCTGAAAGATGAATGGCCTAGACGGCGCTTAACGGCGGGAACCCAGGATCAGTCTTCGCGGCAGGCCAGTTATCAGTTCATTTGGAGGCAGAAAAAAATCTCGTTACTTTGCTCGCCTTACCTGGTTTGGGCAGCGCGCAGCTTTACCGGCCAGATAAGATGCGAATCGAAGGGTCCTGGTGCGCCTAAACCGAGCCGAAAATGCGACTGACCATTTGAGGAGAAAGATGGGAGACGAAAACGTGGTGCATCTCTGGTATGCCTTATAGCTTATCAAAGGAATAGTCGGGTTGTTTTTCTTTTGGGGTGTCGCCCTGCTCTGCGGATTGGTTTTTCGTCTCCTCCGATTTAGCCGTGCTAAACGGCGGCCAGCCAAATTGTCGACGGTACATTCGTTTGGTGTGACTGGCGCTCCCACCGAAGGGACAAGACGATTCGATAAATAGTAATTCAAGCTTGGCCGCGACCGGAGCCTTCATGCACCCGGGGCTTCCGGAAGGGAACGCCCACGCGGGTTCCTGCTTATGGGTTTTGACGGGTCGCGTGCCTCGGTGTGGTCCCGTCTGTGTTACCAAATAGATCTCCGCTGGGTTTTCATTCACCAACAACTCCGGAATGCCGTCACCCCTGGCGGATAGCGCGACGGTACGCGCACCACGAAATCGCATTCGGATCTGGTGGTTGTCTGCTTCGGCCTGGACGATAAAGTCGATGTCGCGATGGATGACACAAAGGTTGTTCTCCGCGCGCCGTGCAGGGACCATACGAGGCCTTGAACTATCATCGGTTCGCCGATGATATTTGTATCGCCTGTCCCTCGCCAAAAACTTAATCCGGTTTGCGTATGACAATGCAATTTGAATGCGTTCCATACGGCGGATTTTGTGTCCGTACAGGCTCCCCAGGAACGATGCTTAATCACGAACTCGCTGCGAGTAATGCCCCATCAGGGCGAACCGGTGCAGGGCTCCTGTCGATCGCCGCCCGTTGCGGAAGAGGGCTGAGCCAACACCGGGCTCAGGCGGCGAGCCGATAGCGATGATGCAGACCGCCAAGACGCGGTAGGGAGACGACATTGCAATTCTTGCCGGCGCTTTCCTCCGCCGGTCGGTTCCCAGGCGTTTCTTTCCCCAGGCCAAGATGTGTCCGATCCTCGTGATAATAGCGGACGTAGTCCTTCATGAGGCGTTTCAAATGGCGTTCACTGAGTACCAGCACATAATCGAGTAATTCGCGACGGCAGCTGCCCACGAAACGTTCCGCAATGCCATTCTGCCAGGGCTCCTGAAGCTGGTCCGTTTCGGTTGGATGCCGAAGATCTTGATTGTATTGATCACATCAGCGTCGAAAGTCGAGGCCCGATCCAAGATCAAATATCCAGGAGCGCAATCATAGGGGAAGGCTTCGCGCAGCTGCTGCGCAACCCACGCGCTCGTCGGATGGCGAGTGACATTGAAATGAAGAATCCTGCGCCGGTCATGCGCGATCACGAAAAAGCAATGGAGCACACCAAAGGTGAGCGTCGGCACGGTGAAGAAATCCATTGCCGCGATGGTTTCACGATGGTTGCGCAGAAA
>JASHOC010000299.1 GCA_030041305.1 Acidobacteriaceae bacterium | reverse complement strand
TGCGCCTGCACGGGCTGATCCGTAAAGTCGGACGCACCTACAAGTACTATCTGACCCAGTTCGGCAAGCAGGTCATCACCACTGGACTCAAGCTGCGCGAACTCGTCGTCATCCCCCAGCTTGCCTGTGGCTATGCTGCATAACTCCACGATTTTCTGCTTGTTTTGTGCAGATTTTCAATGTAGAGGGACTAAAAGTCGAGCCTGTGCCACGGTGCTACCAGGCTTCGCAGGCTTTGGCGCGGCGGCTGCTGGGAGAGCAGTCGAATGGGGTCGTGTATCCCAGCGTGCGGCATGAGGGAGGCACGTGCCTGGCCTGTTTTCGGCCCGCGCTCGTGTACCGGCCGCGGCAAGGGGCGCGCTACGAAATTCGCCTGGCTGCTTCGCCGGAGGGATACAAGACGACCGTCCGCGTTGTCCCCTCGTAACGGCGTGCGCCGACGCGCGCAATTCCGCTCCCGGTACAATTAAAAGGTGAGCACGAATCAGGAAATGGCTTCTCCGGTGGTGGGTTTTGTCTCTCTCGGTTGCCCCAAAAACCTCGTTGATTCCGAGGTGATGATGGGGCTGCTGGATCGCGCCGGGGCACGGCTCACGGCGCGACCCGAAGAAGCCGAAATCCTGGTGGTGAATACGTGCAGCTTTATCGACACGGCGAAGCAGGAGTCGGTGGACGCGATTCTGGAGATGGCGCGCCATAAGACTTCCGGGTCGGCGAAAAAGCTGATCGTGGCCGGTTGTCTGGTGGAGCGGTATCGCGACGAAATCCGCAAAAGCATTCCAGAAGTGGACGCTGTGGTGGGGACGGGCGAGCTGGAATCGATTCTGGAGGCGGCCGGGTTGGCGCCGGAGGCCGCGCCGTCGCCGTTCCATATCCTCACCAGCAAGGCAATCCACACGGGCAACGGCCATGGCGAAATCAGGCCGGGCAGGGAAGCGGAGGCTGGAACGCACCGGAGTAGAGCGCGTGCAGAGGGCGAGCGCCGCGAGCGCCAAGGCCGCTTCCGCCGCGACAAATGGAGGGGCGCGACGCACTTTTTGCCCACCTATTTGTACGACGAGACCACGCCGCGGGTGTTGGCCACGCCGCATGCTTCGGCGTACATTAAGATCGCCGAGGGCTGCGACCATCCTTGCAGCTTTTGCGTGATTCCCAACCTGCGTGGTAAGTTCCGGTCGCGGCGATTCGAGTCCGTAGTGGCGGAAGCGCAACAGCTTGCCGGGCGCGGGGTGCGGGAGATCACGCTGATCGGGCAGGACACGACTTGTTACGGCGAAGACCTGGGCCTCAAGGACGGCCTGGCGCTGCTGCTGGACGCACTGGCCGGCATCGAGGAGTTGCGCTGGGTGCGCTTTCTTTACGCTTATCCGAATCGCATCACCGGGCGGCTGCTCGACACCATGGCGCGACACGAGAAGATCTGTAAATATCTCGATGTGCCGCTGCAGCATGCTTCGCCAGCGGTGTTAAAGCGCATGAAGCGAGGCGCGGGCGCAGAGATTTTTTTGAAGACGCTCGAAAAAGTGCGGACGGCGGTTCCGGGAATCGCATTGCGCACCAGCTTTATTGTCGGGTTTCCCGGCGAGTCGCTTCGTGACGTGGAGCTTTTGGAGGAGTTCATTGCCGAAGCCAAGTTCGACTGGCTGGGCGTGTTCAGCTACTCGGATGAGGACGGCTCGGGCGCGCACGGCCTCGACGGCAAAATTCCCTGGCGGACGATCGAGGCGCGGCGGCGGCGGCTGATGAAGCGGCAGCATGCAATCTCGCGCGAGGCCAAGCAGCAGTGGGTAGGCCGGGAGGTGACGCTGCTGGCCGAGGGCGAGAGCGAGGAGACGCCGCTCTTGTGGGAGGGCCGCACGGAACACCACGCGCCGGAGATCGACGGCAAGGTTTACATCAATGACTTCGGCCCGTTGGAGGCGCTGGAAGCGGGCCGATTCTATCGCGCCGAAATCACCGAGGCGCACGATTACGACGTGGTGGCGCGGATTGTCTCGACTTCGCCTTGAGCTGAAATCGGGTGAGCCAACCGGCGGGCTGGCGCAATCTGCGTTCGCGTTCCAGCATTCTCGAGCTTGATTTTGAGTTGGACTTCTGTGGTTGCCCACCCTTTGCGCAAAAGACCGCGCAAAGGATGGGCCAACCAGGGGTTCTGTCAATCTCCAACGAAACCGCTCTCAAAGCAGATCGGCAGGCGCTGGGATGGACGCGATCTCAGTCGAAAAACGTGCGATCTTCGTCGGAGAGATGCGCCTTGGCTGCGCGAACATTGAAGGTAAGGCCGAGGCCCGGCTTGTCCCAAACATCGATGAAGCCTTTGTTGACGATGGGGTTGGGCAGGCCTTCAACGATGTCATACCACCAGTCGGGGTTCCCGATGGGATACTCGAAGGCGATGTAGTTTTGGGGCAATGCGGCTGCCATTTGCACGTGCGCAGCCACTCCGAACAAGCCATCGAAGACGCCGTGCGGAGCAACGAGGATGCCGTGCAGGTTGGCGTATTCGGCGATCCACTTCAATTCCGCGATACCGCCGACATCTTCCGGATCCGGACCGATAACGTTCACAGCCTGCGTTTCGATGAGATCTTTGAAATTTTCGCGGAGGTAGATTTCCTCCCCGGTGTGAATCGGGGTCGAGGTGCTTTCGGTGACCTGTTTGAAAACCTGGGCATTCGGGTAGGGCGAATAATCGCCGGTGATGATGTCTTCGAGCCAGGTGATGTGGTACGGTTCGACCGCACGCGCAAAGCGGATAGCGTCTTTGACCGTCCAGCCCGGGCCGCAGTCCAGGGAAAGGCCAACCTCATCGCCGAGGACCTTTTTCATAGCTTCGACGCAGGAAAGGATGTAATCGAGGCCGCGTTCGGTCAATAGGCCGCTATCCATATGGGCCGGTCCGTTGCGCGCCGGCGCGTCGTACCACATATCGGGGACGGCCTTCATCATGGTGGGATTGTGGAAGCCGATGGCTTGCTTAATCAGCGTGAAGCCTTCTTTGGCCTCCTTCATCCTTGCCATGTCGTCGGCGTAATCCTGGGGCGTTTGACCGGTCATGGGGAAGCGCACGGCGCCGTTGTAGACGCGAACACGATCGCGGATTTTGCCGCCGAGCAATTTATAGACCGGCAGTCCGGCGGCCTGGCCGGCGATATCCCAAAGGGCGATCTCAATGGCACTTACGGCCGCCCCCCAGGGCTTGAATGCGCCCATGCGGCGAATCTTCAGCATGATGCGCGTGACATCGGTGGGGTCTTCGCCGATCAGATAGTCTCGATAGAACAACACCATTGGCTTGAGATACGTCTTGACACCCTCGGCTTGACCGTAGCCGGAGATGCCTTGATCGGTGACGATCCGGACGGTCGGATTCTTGCCGATGATGGCGCATTTCAGATCCGTAATTTTTATATTTCCGTTGCTCTTCCGCGATTCGGAGCCACCCGTCTCTTGAGCTACGAGGGCGGTTGCCGCCGCCGCTCCGGAAAGCGATCCAATAAACCCTCTACGCGTCCAATCACCCATACGTCTGTTCCTTTCGCGGGAAATGTATTGATTGATGACCTGATTCAACCGTTTTTCGCGAGCGGCTTGGATGGATTATGAAGACATCCGCCATCATACGCCCCGAGGAGCAGATAGCTTCTTTAAACTCGCACTATGACGCCAACGCTGGAAACTGCACGTTTGATTCTGAGGCCCCTTCAACTTGAGGATTCGGAACAGGTGCAGCCGCTGTTTGCGAGGTGGGAGGTTGTGAAGTACCTGACCCATCGTGTGCCTTGGCCTTACCCGCCGGACGGCGCGCACGCCTATTACCGAGATTTCGCCCTTCCAGCCATACAACGCGGAGAGGAATGGCATTGGACACTGCGGTTGAAGGAGACTCCAGGACAGATCATTGGCTCAGTTACGTTGCTCCGGAACGAGAGAAACAATCGTGGATTCTGGCTGGGTGTGCCTTGGCGTGGACGCGGTCTGATGACAGAGGCGGTCGAAGCGGCTACTGATTTCTGGTTTGTAACGCTTGGAATGCCGCTGCTGCGTGCTCCTAAAGCGACTGAAAACGCCGCATCTGTGCGTATTTCCGAAAAGACCGGAATGCGCCTGGAGTCCAGACAGAAGCAAGACTTCGTATGCGGTACGCTTCCGTCTGAAACATGGGTCATTACGCGCGAGGAGTGGCTTAGACACAAGGCCATGCTGAGCCGGCTCGAGCATCAATAAACAGCCGCTATGCAGTGATTTCCATCAGTGTGAATGTCAACTGGTGTCAAACAGAACATTTCACCTGATCGGCCCTGCTTCCCCTGATCAACCAGCTGGAGATTGACACTTAGAAGGTGCTTGCACCGTCCCTGCGGCACTGCGGGCGCAGTCGTGAGATTCTGGCGCCTCGCGCTGAAGCGGAGGCTAACGACCATTGCGCCTCCGGCGCGGCCAGCGGGACATTGTTTATGGTTTATGCGGTGTTCATTGGATGCGGTGAGTGACGAAGCGCGCGGGCGTGGCGCGGGAACGGGAGGCGGGGGCAGGAATAGCGGCGGTGTTTAGAGGCGGCTCCGCTTCGACGCCGGGGAATTGCTCGTCGGGGTGGTTGGCGATAGCGGCGCGCATGAAGTCGATCCAAATGGGCAGCGCGGCGCGGGCTCCGGTTTCCTTGTCGCCGAGGGACTCGCGGCTGTCGTAACCGATCCAGACGCCGCAGGTGACCGAAGGCGAGAAACCGAGGAACCAGGCGTCGGTGAAGTCGCTGGTGGTTCCGGTTTTGCCGCCGAGGGGGTGGTGCAATTGGACGGCCGCGGCACCGGTGCCGTGCTGCACGACGGCCTCGAGGAGGGTTATCATGGTGCGGGCGGTTTGCTGGGAAATGACTTCTTTGACGGCGGGCTTGTCCTGCCAGAGTAGGATGGCGTCGGCGTTGGAAACTTTGCGGATAAGATGCGGGGCGACGCGAATGCCGTCGTTGGGAAAAACGGAGTAAGAAGCGACCTGCTCTTTGAGGGTGATCCCGACCGCGCCGAGAGCGATGGGCAGGAAGGCCGGGATGTCGGAGGTGACGCCGAACTGGTGCGCTATGTCGATGACTTTGTGGATGCCGATGCGGGCGGCGAGCTTGAGGGCGGGAATGTTGCGCGACTCGGCGAAGGCGTTGGCGATGGTCATGGCGCCCTTGTAGTCGTTCTCGTAATTGTGCGGGACGTAACCGCCGAAGTGGACGGGGGTGTCGAGAATGATGTCGGTGGGCTTGACGCCATTTTCGATGGCGGCGGTGTAGACGTAGGGCTTGAAGCTAGAGCCGACCTGGCGCTGAGCCTGGGTGGCGCGGTTGAAGACGGAGAGTGCGTAATCGCGGCCGCCGACCATGGCGAGGACGTCGCCGCTCGTGTTGTCAATGGCCAAGAGCGCTCCCTGGACGCCGGAATCCTGCTCAAGCGCAGCGCGGCGGACGCCGCCATCGGTAGAGTCAGAGAGTTGGACGTAGATCATGTCGCCGGGCTTGACCAGATCGTCGCCATAGCGCTGGCCGGTCCATTGCCAGTCCTGAGGGAGAAGCAGGATTTCGTCGTCGGGCTCGCCGGGCGGGCCGATGCGGGCATGGATTTCGAGGGGCAGGACGCGGGTGACGAGGGCATGGACGTAATCGCCGGGACCATAGCCCACGGCCCAATCGGGATGACGATAGGCGACGAGGGATTGGCCGGCGGTGAGGATGTTTTCGAGATGGCCCCGCCAGCCGTGGCGTTGCTCATAGGCGGCAAGGCCGTCGGCGACAGCGCGATTGGCGACTTTCTGAAGGTCGAGGTCGAGCGTGGTATCGACCCGCAGGCCAGCCTCATGGACTTCGTCGCTGCCGAAGCGCTTGTCGAGCTCCTCGCGGACTTCATCCTGGAACCAGGGGGCGACGGAGCTCTGCGGCTCGGCGAGATGAAAGCCGAGCGAGGCTTGGCGGGCGGCTTCAGCCTGGGCGTGGGTGATGACGCCATCGGACTCCATTTCACTGAGGACAAGATTGCGGCGGCGGAGGGCCTTGTCCGGATTGAAGATGGGCGAAAAGGCGACCGGACCCTTGGGAAGGCCGGCGAGGAGAGCGGCTTCGGTCAGGGTGAGGTCCTTGGCGTGCTTCGAAAAGAAGTACTCGGAAGCGGCCTCGAAGCCGTAATTGCCGCTGCCGAGGTAGATCTGGTTGGCGTAAAGGGTGAAGATCTGCTGCTTGGTGAAGGCGCGCTCGATCTGGATGGCGAGATAGGCCTCCTGCATTTTGCGGCTGACGGTGCGCTCGTCGCTGAGGAAGAGATTGCGCGCCAGTTGCATGGTGAGGGTCGAGGCGCCCTGGGCGCGGCCGTGGGAGCGGATGTCGTGCCAGGCAGCGCCGATGACGCGAAAGACGTTGACGCCCCCGTGAGACTCGAAATTCTTGTCTTCGATGGAGATGACGGCCTCACGCAAGATGGGAGCGAAACCGTCGTATCCGACTACCTCGCGGCGCTCGAGGGCAAAGGAGCCGATGACGCGACCTTTACGATCGTAAAGATCGGTGATGGTGGAGGGCCGGTATTGTTCGAGTTCCTGAATCTGAGGCAGATCGGCGGAGTAAACCAGGATGAGGCCGGCGAGGGAACCGGTGGTGATGGCAAGGACGAGCAAAGCGGCGAAGGCGGAGCGGCCGGCAAGCTTGCGGCGGCGATTTGCGGGGATGGGCGGCAGGGGAGCGGAGGCGCGTCCGCGAGCGGGACGGCGCGGTTCACCATGCCGCCCAGCGCGCCGGCTGCGGGGTCGATTGAGAGTGAGAGCCAAGGAGTTCAGTCCTTACCGGCACGTCTCAAGAGTGGCCAACGGAGAATTGCCTATGCACAAGGCTAGCATCGAAACGAGCTGGAAAGAGCACCTTCAGCGAGCGGGCGAATCTCTGGGTGCAAGAGTGGGACGGGCGCGGCATGGGAATCGCCGGTTGGGAAAAAGCGAAATTGGCGCAGCGCTCCACAAATACGACGGCTCCGCGGACGAAAACGACGGCTCCGCGGACGAAAACGACAGCTCCGCGGAGAGGTGACGCGGCGGATCAGGGGCAGGGAAGAGCAGATGTGCAGGTCAAAGGCCCGAGTGAATCTTGCTTTGGGGACCGGCTATGCGCCTTTGGTCTTCAACAGATCCAGCGCCTTGTCGAGGGTTTCATCGGTCTTATTGCCGGGGTTCTGGAGCATTTCGTCAGTAGGTTGGTTGACGGCCACGGTGGGCGCAACGGCGTTGTCCTGAATCTTGCTGCCGTCGGGACCTTCATATTTGGCGATGGTGAGCATGAGCGCGGCGCCGTCGGGCAGGTCGATGGTTTTTTGCAGCGAGCCCTCGCCGAAGCTGCGCTCACCGACGACATCGCCGCGCTTATCGCCTTCGATGGCGGCGGCGGCCAACTCTGCGCCGCCGTACGTGCCGCGATTGATGAGCACGGCCACTGGCGCTTCGGTAATGAACTTGGAGGGATCGGCGGTAAAGGTCTGGGTGGGAAATTTCTGGCCGACGAGCGTGGCCAGGGTTCCTTGCTTGACAAAGAAGTTAGCCAAGCGCAAGCCCTGCTGCGGATCGGCGCCCGTGACGTCGCGGAGGTCGAGGAGGATTTTTTCGTTTTTGCCGGCGGCACGGATGCGATCGCCAATCTCGGAGACGCGGTCGGCAGTGAGCACGTCCGGCTTGAGGTAGAGGATGGTGGAGTTGTCGTACTGCTGAGTCTGGAGCGGGGGAGGATTGGGAACGGCGCGGGTGAGGGTGATTTTGTCCGGATCGGGCTTAAAGGCGCGGACGACGGAAAGGTCGACGGTGGATCCGGGCATCCCGTCGAGCATGAGGCGGATGACGGCGAGGGAGAGCTCGTGTGTAGACTGGTCGCCGATGGCCTCGATGACGTCGCCGTCGGTGAGGTGCGCCTGGTCAGCGGGCGAATCGGGAAGCACGTTGACGACCGTGGCGTAGCCAAAGCGCTTGGAAACGGTGACGCCAATGCGGCCGACGCCGGCGGCGGGGCGCTCTTTGTAAATCTTGTATTCCGTGGGGGTGAGATAGCTGGAGTCGGCGTCGAGGGACTCGAGGAGGCCGTGCAAGGCGCCGTTGGTCACTTTGGGAATGCTGGGTGGGGTGACGTAGTCGGTTTGGATTTTCTTGAGAACCTCGGCATAGACGCGCATCTGCTGATAGGCGCCATCCTGCTCGCCGCCAGCATGCACGCCGAGCCAACCGACCTGGCCGAGGACGAACCCAAAACCGAGCGCGGCAAAGATCGCCACGGAGAGGACAAACACGAGACGCCGAAAGAATCCAGACACACACACCGCCGTTGGAGGCCGCGCAAAGGGGTAGCGGCTAATGACCTATTAGACGCAATGATAACGCAGGCGGTGCGCGGAGGGGAAAAGGAATGGGCGGTGGGCGAAGGAATGGGTTAGGCGCACAGGTCTCTTTCCGGTTCGGTTTTGCAGTGTTTTCGCTGAATCATACCTACCCCCTCCCCCATTCTGTCAATAAGCGGCCTATTTTCAGGTAGATGCGCCGCGCAAAGCGACGCAAATATAAGAAAATAGGCGAGTTATCGACAGATTAAGGAAAACAAAGGGTTTAGGAGCCGTTTTTTGGCTGTTGCCGGCATTCAAGCGGATTTTGGCAGCGCCGCGCCGGAGTTCCGGTTGCGTTTTCGCAGGTGAAACGACCGCGCGCGGAGATTGATTTCCGTACCGCCGAGGACGCGCACCTGCTTATTCCGCCTGGATATTTCTAGTATGACGAAAGGCGGAAAATATCCTGTAAATTTAAGTGATATGTTTTCTTGAGGATGCAAAATTTCCGCTTGACAGCCGTGTGATTGGGGAGAGTGGAGGGCGTTGGTCACCCGGTTGTCCGGAGAAACGGGTCCGACTTTAGATTCCGGCTGGAAGCGTAGCGAGGGTGGTCGGCTGGATCGGGTTCGTGCTTTCCCGGGTCCCAAAAGCGGGACCCAGGGCACCCAACTGGTGGTCGAACGGTCAGCATCCCTGGGACCTAGGCCCACCTCGCCGCTCTGCCCCATCCCACCCCATTCCGTGATGCTGCTGGCCTCCCAAAAACAAGAGTGACACCCGCCGGTTGAGACCTGGGAGAACGCAAACTTCAACCATCCGCCTCAAGTATTTCCCGCCCAACCGGCAGGCACCCTCCGCGGCGCGCGGCCGTCCAGGAGGACTCAATTTCCACGGTTTCCACCTCACCCGTCGCGTAATGGCGAAAGCTCGACCACGGCCAATCCTCCGGTTTGGCGCACAGCCCCCGAACAACGGGGTTGCGGTGCAGATAGCGGAGCTTCTCTACCCGTTTTTCGTCGCTGTGAACATTGAAATCGTAGTAACGCGCCTGCCAGAAAGGCCGCTCGCGACAGCGAACCGAGATGGAGAGCTTGAGCGCCTGTACCGCTCGGGCCAGGACCCCATGCGCGGCTCGCTGACAAGAGGATGCACATGCTCGGGCATCACAACATAGCCCGCGACGACGAAGTTATAGCGCCGCCGTATGCGCTCGAGCGCGGACTCGAAAAGGCCGCGCGCCCCTGCGGTGTCCAGGTAGGGCAAGCGGCGATAGCAACTGAACGTCAGGAAATGAAAGCCGCCGGTCTGCTGAGAGCGAACTAGTCCGCGGGGCATTTGCGCTCAGGATACATCGCACCGTGGAGGATCGCGCTTTCCCAGGTCTCAAGAGCGAGACCTGGGGCGCCCTCAGGTTTTTTTGCGTATGGTAGTCTGGGTCCGCAGTTTTGGCGGAGGGCAACTTATGTGTAAGGACAATTGCGGATGGACGATCACGGCGGTCGCAGGGGAACCGACTTCGAAGCTCGATCCGGTTTTCGATCCGAGTTTCGATGCCCATATGAAAGGGGAGATCTCGGGCAAAGGAGAGCTAACCGGCTGTCATACGCTGTATGGCCGGGATGCGAGCGAGAGGGAGTTTGTGAAGAGCAAGGAAACCGGCAACGAAAAGTTTTTTGCCCCAGCGACCAACGATAAGGTCTATTCGGCCAAGGTGAAGCTGAAAACGGGCAAGGGCAAATTGAGTGCGGAGAAGCTGAGCAGCTTCTGGCCGGACGACATGTGCCTGGAATGCGTGAGGGGAGCGATCGTCATCGCCTGGAAACACTACAAGGGGCTGGTGAGCGGAGGGCAGGATGAAGGGCTCGGCGACGTCATGGCGAACAAGGTGAAGTGGACAGGCGATGTGGAGATCACCAAGAAAAAGGACAGTTTCAAAGTCTCGGTCGGATCTCCGCAGACGGGCAGCAGCAACTCGAAAATTTCGACTGCCTATCCCAAGGTCAAGGATACGTTCTTTTGAGGATACGTACTTCCAGAGTTGGTCAGGGGATGCGAGGAGCGTGAGGGGCGGAGCGGGCCACTCGCGAGCCCGAACCGGGAAGCAATCGTGGGGGCGAAGACGTGGCGGAATCAGGCGGGGTTTGGCGGCGCGTTGAGCGGGGTCATCTTTGCTTGAGTTTCGCGCTGGTTTATCATTGCTCATAGAGAGACATCGAGACAAAAGGGCTGCTTTTCAAGAAAAACGATAGCGCTCTCAGTGCGTCTGATGGATGTTGAGGACAAAAAGCGAGAAAGATGGACTTGAGTCCCCCGCGAAGATTGCTTTCGCCTTGGTTTTGCGTGCTGACCCTTTTGGTTTTGTGGGTTGGGACAGCTTTTGCTGCTTCCGGGCCGGGTTTGGGCCGGAATAGCCCTCTGTTGCCGGTTGCGGGGACTGAGGCGAGCGCAAAACCGCGGGCGGGGGTGAGCGTTTTTCGGGCGGCGGAGGGGCCGGTGGTGATTCCCCGGCTGGATGCGGCGCCGAAGCTGAGCGATTTTCTGGGGGCGCCGGTGCGTTCGCAGGCGGCGGGCGAGATGCTGCGCATCTCGAAATTCACCGAGCGTTATCCGGAAGACGGCTCCCGGCCCGTGGAACCGACGGTCGCGTACTTGGGCTACACGCACGAGTACATCTATGCGGCGTTTGTGTGCACGGATCGGACGCCGAAGCTGATACGGGCGCACATGCTGGCGCGCGACTCGCTGGGCGATGACGACAACGTGCAAGTGATGCTGGACACCTTCCATGACCAGCGCCGCGCGTTTTCGTTCCAGAGCAATGCGTTGGGCATTCAGGCCGACGCGCTTTACAGCGAACAGACGGGCTACGACTTTTCGTTCGACACGGTGTGGGACACGTGGGCGCGGCGAACGCCGACGGGTTATGTAGTGCTAATGCGGATTCCGTTCGCGAGCCTGTATTTTGCCGATGTCGAGCCGGGGCAGATGCGGACGTGGGGCATCGTATTGTGCCGGAACGTTTCGCACCTGAACGAGCAGGACTACTGGCCGCGCAGCCGGCACGATATTGCCGGGCGGCTGACGCAGGACATGGAAGTGGAGGGGTTCGAGGACGTGGCGCGGGGACAGAACCTGCAAGTGGAGCCCTACAGCCTGGGGCGGAATTTGCGGCAGTTGAATGAGGTGGACGCCGACAATCCGTACTTCGAGGACAAGCACCTGCAGGGCTATGGGGGAGTGGACGCGAAATTCATTTTGCACAACAGCCTGATTCTGGACACGACGCTCAATCCTGATTTCAGCCAGGTGGGCATCAATAATCCGGCCACGCCGAACCAGCGGTTTCCGCCCTATTTTCCCGAGGTGCGGCCGTTCTTTATCGAGAACAGCAGCTACTTCATGACGCCGTTCAATCTTTATTACACGAACAACATTGTGCAGCCGCAAATGGGCGCGCGGCTGACGGGGAAGCTGGGACGGTGGGCGGTGGGATTGCTGGGCGTGGACGATCGCAGTCCCGGCGAGGCGGTTCCGCAGGACGACCCGGAGTTCGGGACGCGGGCGGATTTTTACGCTGCGCGGCTCAACCGCGATATGGGCTCGCTATCGAATGCGGGGCTGATTTTTGCAGACCGCGAGTACCTGAACTCGTTTAATCGCGCCGGCGGGTTCGACTACCGCGCGCGGGTGAAGAACCGATGGACGTTTACGGGACAGGCGGTGACCAGCGAAACCAAGAACATAAGCAACAGCACGGCGGGCGAGCAGGAGTGCGAGACACTGGCGCTGAAGTGCAGCGGCCAAGGGTATTACGACCAGGTAAGCTACTCGGATTTACACCGGAGCTGGTGGCTGGCGTACAACGACACCTCGGGCGGGTACGTGACGGACACGGGATTTTTCCAGCGTCCTGACGTGCGGGAGCCGAACGGCGCCTTCAATTATACGTTTCGGCCGACGCATGGACCGATTTTGACCGACGGGCCGAGCTTCTACAGCGAGCGCATCTGGGACCATCACGGGGAGCCGCTGGACTACTATTTCGATCCTTCGTACAACTTCAGCTTCAAAGATCGGACGTCGTTCAGCGCGAATTTCGTGTTGGGGCAGGACCGGCTGCGGCCGATCGATTACCCGGCGCTGACGGGGGACGTGGAGTATCACAGCCATGCGGAGGGTTTTAATTTTTACACTTCGCCGGTTCCGTATCTGGCGATCGGGGGCGGATTTTCGACCGGTGCGACGATCAACTACAACCCGCCGAGCAACGAGGGGCCGGGGCCGGTGAACATTCTGACGCCGAATCTCAATGTGGAAGTGAAGCCGTGGCACTCGCTGGATTTCCAGAATAGCTACGTGTACACGCATTTCACCAACGTGGAGAACGGGCAGGACGTATACGACAACCACGAGTTCATTTCGCGCTGGAATTACCAGGTGACGAAGGCGGCGTCGTTTAATTTGATCGGGCAGTATATTTCGACGCTGCCCGATGAAGCGTACACGGATCTGGCGAACTCGAAGACGCTGTTTGCCGACGCGCTGTTCACCTACATGCCGCATCCAGGCACGGCGCTCTACGTGGGATATATCGGGAACTTCGCCAACATTGACCGGTCGCTGTGCACGCGGATCGCGGACGGCGAGTGCAACCCGGATGACCCGATCCTGGCGCCCACCTACTCCTCGCTGATGAATGACGGAAAGACGATTTACGTGAAGATCTCTTATCTGCTGCGGTTCTGAGAGCTGGTTTATGGGCTTCAGGACGTTCGTGGGAAGGAGTAGGAGCTTTCCTGTGAGCGAGTGCGGATAGGTGAAGAAGCGCCCTGAGGGGCTTCAATTCCGATTTTCATCACCTCTACGACGGCGCGGCGCCATCTACGAAGTGGCGTGCTGGGCTCACAGCCGGCGCAAGTTCTACGAGATTCACACAGCGCGAGGGCTGCGGTGGTGAGGGGCGACGGATGCGCTGGTTGTCGGGGAGTTTGCTCATATGGACAATGAAAGCTGAACTCCTTTAGCTTCGTCGGCACGCTGCCGGTGTTCAGCACGGGGCCAAAGTGCGCCTGGATGGTGGCGAAGATTTTCGGCCGGTGGGCATCACACGAACATGTTGGGCACGTTACCTCGTTGGGCAAAGGCCTTGTCGTAAGGCGCGGCCAGTTCGGGGCTGACTTCGCTGCGGTTGAGCCAGGAAATTCGAGACGTCACAGCGCCCTCCTCTCTTCAGCCTATGGCACTGCCCGGTCGGAGTCTCCCGGCAGCTACGCGTGGCCAGAACACCGGCGCCGCTTTTGACGCGTACCGCGCACTCTGCTACCTTGAAAAAGGGAAAATTCTTCGCCATCACTCCTCAGTAGCTCAATGGCAGAGCATTCGGCTGTTAACCGAAGGGTTGTAGGTTCGAGTCCTACCTGAGGAGCCAATTAAATCAAGCACTTACAACTACCCTCCCTTCCCCTCTTGGTCCATTTTGGTCCAACTTCTGCGAGAGGGTTGAATCCATCCCCCCTGATTTTGGTCCAACTTGGTCCAAGTTTCGCGCCGGCTTGAGAGTTCTTCGTTTTGTTGCCGCGCCGCCCGTATCCGTTACGTGGGTTGCTGCGAACATAGTCGGTTTCCAGCCGGCGAGGATCTCCATCGTGCGTGAGTTCATCGCTTTCAAAACACTCTGCTCGATTTGCTGCATGTAGACATTCCCGGTCGTCTGGATGCTGGCATGGCGCAGTGCGCCCTGCGCATCCTTGAGCGAGCCGTGATGCTGCAGATTTGTTCCCAGCGTCCGCCGCATCACCTGAAACGTGACGAGACGGTCGGGGATGCCGAGATCGCGTGCGATCGGGCGAACCCGCCAGTTGAGAAAGTTCTTCCCCCAGCGCGGAACGGCTTGGCCCTTCCGCTCGCCGCGGCCGAATGTCGAAAACATCAGCGCCTCCGGCGACGGATCGGGACAAATCCGCTTCCATGCCTCAATGATGGGCCGAACCTCCTCCGGCACGCCGATGGGGGCTGCGCTCGCCCGAGTCTTAAAACGGCCCGGATAGAACTTTCCATCGAACGCCGTACCGTAGGGAACCAACGTCGTTCCGGTCCAGGACTTCCATTGCAAGCCCAGGGCCTCGCTGGCGCGCGGCCCGCAGAAGATCCCGATGTACATCAGACACAGATCGTGCAAATCCTTGATGCCGCCGACGAGCGAAAGAATCTGCTCTTGCGTCATCAGCGGCTTGGGGACCGGCTTGGTCTGCGGCATCGTGACATCCTCTCCAGCATCCGAGCTGACAAAGCCCAGCTTTTTGGCCATGTGCGTAATCGAACGAATGTTGACGTAACAGTGACGAACTACAGACTGGGAGTAGCGGGTCGCCAGTTCGTTGAGCCACACCTGAATCTCAAACGTGCCCAGCTTCCCCAGAGGAATCCGCCCAAAGTGCTCTACGATGTAGTGCCTGATCTCGTAGCTGTTGGTCGTGCGATAGGCCGGACTCCAAGCCCCCTGCCGCATTGGAAGGTAGCGTTCTTCGACAAACCAGCGCACCGTTGCGGATTCGTCAGGGACGGCACGTTCGGTCTTTGCGGCAACCCCAGTCTCTTTCAGAATGAGCGAATGCAACATCTGCTCAGCCTTCCACTTCGGCGTACCGGCTTTGGGGCAGAGTGGAACATTGCGCCGAGTGCCAACCTCCTTTCCCTCTGCGTTGCGGGAGTACACGGTGTACTTCCCGTACCACCTCTTCACCTTCTGCCCTCGCAGGTAGACGGTGCCTTTCTGATACTTCATTGCCATGGCTGTTCTCCTGTAGCCCGGCACCTTGCCCTGATCGTGGAGAACACTTCCATCATGCACGAGGCCGGGGTTGGCGCGAAAGGGGCAAAGTGGCCAGTTGGGCCACGAAAACATCGACATCTGCGCGGCGATAGCGAAGCAGTTTGCCGAGCTTGACGGCGCACAGCCGAGGAGAGCGGCGGAGGGTGTGATCGCGGATGAATCGCTCCGAAACGCCGAGTCGCGCCGCGACCTGCGGCGCGGACATCAGACGGTCGTCGCCATGATCTTGTTCCGGCGAGGCGATTCCCGCAGATGGAACAGTCTTGCCCGGTTCCTGAACTCCCGTAGGCACAATTTGGAGCCGGGGACGCTCTTCGGAGCGAACGGAGCCTTTCTTTCGCCCCGGCTTGCTGCGCCCTGCGCCGTTTTCTTTCTGCGGCGACTTGGGCTGGTTGCACTGATCAGACGGCTCAAGCAAATTGGGAAAGAGTTCGTACGTATCGTGACTTCTGAGAGGAATGGGAGACACGGTTCACCTCGCACACCGACCTGCCCTCAGCCTGCGGCGAGACTCATCGGCTGTCCAATAGCTTTAATTGATCGGCTTATAGATTTTGTGTATCAGAGTCGGTCGGCAGATTGGAAGACTCAGGGGAATCTCTTGAAAATGGCTAAGATATTCTGCGTTGAGCGAGACGTAATGAGCGCTCAGGGTCTCACGAGAAATCGTCATTCATTGAAAAAGGGCCGGCGCCCAGGCATGGGCTCGCTGTGTTCTGCTTCTCGAAACCTGACGCAGAGCCGACTTAAGGGTAGCTATCCTGCTCGTCAAGTATCCGACATGGCGACTTGAACGAAGCCGCTGGCGCGGCGGACACTGCCTTGGCGTGCAGCTATGAGCGGCAGTGGCTGCGGTAGGTTGATTCACAAGGAGGAAGACCCCTGTGACCAACCTACGCAAGCGCATGCTGGAAGAGCTCCAGCGGCGCAACTATTCACCATCCACGATTCGCGGCTATATACAAGCCGTTGGACATTTC
>JASHOC010000298.1 GCA_030041305.1 Acidobacteriaceae bacterium | reverse complement strand
ATGATTTCGAGCTCGGTGTGCCTGGTCTTGCTGGCGCGCACCCCGAGCCATGCGAGCCAGTGGACACCGGTAATTCTGGTGGCGCTTGTGGGCTTTCTCCTGCTCGGACCCTACTCGTACCTGGCGGGCGCCATGTCACTTGACTTCGGCGGAAAGCGAGGTAGCGCGACAGCCGCCGGGATTGTGGATGGTGTTGGCTACCTGGCTGGCTATCTCTCCGGGGATACCGTTGCCCGCATCGCGGTTGACTTTGGATGGAAGGGCGCCTTCTATGTTTTAGCAATAGCCTCTGTTCTCACGGCCTTGGTTGCGATGATGCTGGCGGTCCACCAATGGCGTCGTAAGATGCACTTTGAAACTTGAGCTAAAAATAAACGCGCCCCGGGCTCTGCCTTCCTTTTGTCTATTCATTTCCGGCCGCCTCGTTGGGCACCCGGACGGTTTGGCTGATGGCGCTCATCTTTGCATACGTCGCTGCGCGATTACGCAGAGCCATGGCATTCTTTGGCTGCAGCCGGATGGCCTCGTCGAAGTCCTGAATGGCGAGCTTGAGTTGCCCTTCCTCGACGTATGCGCTGCCGCGATTATTGAACGCCCCCGGATAATCCGGTTTCAGGCGAATGGCGACGCTGAAGTCCTGGATGGCACGGTCGTATGCCCCGGTTCTGTAAACGGCCACGCCGCGGTTGTAGAAGGCCTCGGCGTAGTTCGGATTGAGGCGAATGGCTTCGTTGTAGTCTTCCAAGGCGCGCTCGCGTTCGCCCTTGGCTTCCAAGGCTGCGCCACGGTTGTTGAATGCCTTGGGAGAGTTCGGCTTGAGCCGAATCACCAGGTCGAACTCCTCAATCGCGCTGTCGAAATCTCCCCGGCGCAGATAAGCTACTCCCCGGTTGTAATGCGTATCGACGACGTCCGGGTTAAGGCGGATGGATTCGCTGTAGTCCCGGATGGCGCTATCCAGGTCTCCCATGTTGGCATACGCGTCGCCGCGGTTGTTATAGGCTTCGGGGTAATCCGGTTTGAGAGCAAGAGCCTGATTATAATCCTGGAGTGCGCAATCTAAGCGGTTCTCGGCGAAGTATGCGCTGCCGCGATTATTGAATGCCTCGGCAAACTCCGGGTTGAGGCGAATGGCCTCATCGAAGTTTTGAATGGCAAGGTCGGTCTCGCCCTTTTCCCGGTAGAGGAGGCCGCGGTTGTTGTAAAGAGCAGAAAACCCCGGTTCGAGCTGGATCGCATGGTCGAACTCGCGAAGGGCGCAGTCCAGTTCCCCCTCGCTCTCGTACACCAGCCCCCGCGTGTTCAGCGAGGCGGCGAGGGCATCCGGCCTGGCTTCCACGATCTCCACCTGCCGCGAACATGAGAGTGGGGTGGGCGCCGCTACGGTCATACTGCCGGAAGCGGGATTCTCTCCCTGGCATGGTGCATAAGCTGGGCAGGCGGCGAGGACCGATAGAACACAAAGAGCGGCGAGCGCGGTGGAAGAGCAATAAGAGCTTAACAGCACCCGGCTCACTTCAAGCCTTCCCTATATGCAAAATTGCATCAATGCACAATCAAAGCTAAGTTAAAATACGCTTAATTTTCCTGAAATGCAAGGGCTGACAACACATTGTTGCCGCCGTTTGCTCGGGGCGGAAACTGAGGATGTCCAGTGCCGATTGTGCAACGGATGTCCCGAACAGGGACCAGGCTCCGACGTTCATCAAGCGCGAAGAGATGTTGCCGTTTGAAAAAAGCACATGTGCGAATCGGGCCTGGGAAGTTCGCAGAAAAACGCGAAGAACCGAGGTATGACTGCCAAAATTCTGTGGGTATTTCTATGGGTACGGCCGAAAAAATGCCAGTACATCTTCTGTGCTATCAATGACCTCGAATCCCTGGGGGGCAGCCAACACAAAACAAAAGACTTACACTGTTTTCTCCGCCCCTTCAAAACCCCGACTATGACGTAAATTATGACATTGGACATTCTGCGCGCTCTCGTTTGTCGCGCGAATGGCGTTGCGTTCGTTGACGATCTCTGCAATTCCCTTGATCTCCGGATGCAGATATCGTTGCGTTGTTGTCACGCTCCGGTGGCCGAGAATCTTTCCCACCAGAACGATGTTGCCGGTGCGATCGAGCAGGTCCGTTGCGAAGGAATGTCGCGCGGAATAGAGAACGACGCCTTTCGGAATCTTCGCCTGCTTGCGCGCTTTCGCAAACTGCTTGGCGATCGGGAAATAGCTGACGTGCGTTCCGCGCTTGCGTGGTGATGGGAACACCCAAGGGCTCTTCTTGTCCGCCCGCTGCTGTCGTGCAAGAAGCAGCTCGCGTACGCGGTCGCTGAGGGGCACGTAGCGCCTGGGATTCTCCGTCTTGCCCTCGGGAACGAAAATGAGATTCTTGTCCCAGAGGATGTTCTCCCATTGCATTCGGATCGCCTCGTCGGGGCGCATCCCCGAATCATGCGAGATGAGAAACACATCCCTCAGCGGCTGGGCGGCCACTTTCAGAAAGCGCTCCTCCAGGTCCGAGTCAAACACTGCGTTACGTTCTACCTCCTTGCGCAGCGTAATGCGCGGTTTGCGGTCGATGATCTCCCAGTCGCACGCTAGGGAAAGCATGCGGCGAAGAGTGCGAAGCGCGCAGTTGGCGTTGGCGCCCGAGCCGGAGAATTGGAGCAGGTCCGCTTCGCTTGCCTTGATTAGTCCCTCTACATTGAAAATCTGCACAAAACAAGCAGAAAATCGTGGAGTTATGCAGCATAGCCACAGGCAAGCTGGGGGATGACGACGAGTTCGCGCAGCTTGAGTCCAGTGGTGATGACCTGCTTGCCGAACTGGGTCAGATAGTACTTGTAGGTGCGTCCGACTTTACGGATCAGCCCGTGCAGGCGCA
>JASHOC010000297.1 GCA_030041305.1 Acidobacteriaceae bacterium | reverse complement strand
GATACGCCAGACTCCGCTCCCCCACCTCCGAGCGCGCAAACACATCCCCTATCCGCTGGTGCACCCGCACCAACTCCTTCCGCCATCCTCGGATCGACTTCTCCATCCTGACCGCGGAGTCTCTGCCTGAGCACCCTCAGTCTATCATACAGTTACAACTGTAGTACTAAGTCCCTGCGGGCACGGTGTAGTACATAAATGTATTTTTCCAGGTGAACTCATTGCCGGGTTGGACGTCGATTGCGATATAAGGTTCTACGGCAAGTACGGTCCGGATTGACCACAAAAGTTCTCTGATAAGCGGGCGATCTACGCTGACTTTCACGCCAGCCCCCATCTTTTTGTTTTCAATGGTAATCTCGTTGTCTTGGTCGCTGTCGCTGAAGCCCTGGATGAACACGGCCAGTTGATCTTCCCCTGATAAGGGCTTTTTGAACTTGATCTGGTGGTCCTCGACTTCGGCAAGTTGCGCATCGGGTTGTTGCGTCGTCTGAATGCGAAACGGCGTCCGAAACGTGAAATCCGGTCCGGGCGGCTGTTTATCGAGCACGATGAAATTATGGTCGTAAGTTGAGCTCTTAATTTCCCGGCGGCCGGTGTTTTTCAGGCTTCGCTCGATCACCATTTCCTGTTTGCCCGCCATGAGCCGTACGATCTTGCGGTAGACATAGGCGTAGCCTGACGCTGGATCTGACAACGTTTGCCGAAACTCGATCCAGTCCTTGTGTTTCCCGATTGTCCATTTGCCGGCATCCAGAACCTCATAAGGGAAGTAACGATTGTATTTATCCCCGGTCTTGCGCAGCTCGCCGACGCCGATCTTGATGAAGGTTCCACCAGCTTTGGCCTCATCCCACCCGAGGGGAATCTGGAATTCATCCACGGGCCCCCATAGCCCGCTACAAGGCCCGGAAACAATCTCCGAATCCTGGTAGATCCAGTTGATG
The DNA here is from genome assembly GCA_030041305.1 of Acidobacteriaceae bacterium. GTDB lineage: Bacteria > Acidobacteriota > Terriglobia > Terriglobales > Acidobacteriaceae > Telmatobacter. Next base: position 10,863 of record JASHOC010000297.1, on the reverse strand, counting down.
ACCTTCGGATCGATTCTGTCGAACCATGGCCCATAGAAGTTATGACCTTTGTATCGCAGGCTATAAATGGCCCCGGACCAATCGAAACGCGTAGAGCGATAGAAGCAGTTTTCGGCGTCGGGCAGATAGATCTTTGCCGTGATTTGCCCATTGGAAATCTCAGCCTGCGGAAACTCCGCGGCGCGGGCCAGCTTCGAGCCGAGCGCTAAGCTCAGCAACAAGGCGGCGATGAGGCGCACGATCGCTGCAATAAGTTTCCCGGACGATTTAACCCGGCGATTCCGAATGTTGGTCACGTTCTTTACTCCTCAAGAATTCAGGAAGCGATTCGAACGATCTTTTGCTTTGCATGTTCTTTGCTGCACGGGGGCTGGCCCCCGCTGGACCGCATTTTCCGCAAATCGGCGGTTACCGATCTCCAGGCGCTCGTAACGAAGCGAGGTAAGCAATCAGATCGTCTATCTGGCCGCTCGTGAGTTTTCCCCGATATGAGGGCATCGCCGGCGGTTCCACAAAGTGTGCATCTCGAACATCAGAGGATACAAAGGCGACGAGTTGGCCACCTGAATCGAGCATTTGCAAACTGAATGGATCCTGATTGAGAAGTTTTCCCCGGACCGTTTTCCCGTCGCGAGTCACGACCTCATAGAGACGATTTTGCGGTTCAATTTCCGTAGGCGGATCCACCAATGATTGCCTCAAAGCAGCCGCTGAAACGCGCGAACCAACGTCGCTCAGGTTGGGTCCCATGACCGAGCCCATTGCGCCGACGCGGTGGCAGGAAAGACAGCGCCCCGAACCGTCGAAGATTGCTTTTCCGGCTAAGGGTCTTCTGGGGAGGGCAGCGCCTCGGGAAGGGCTGACGACAAGCCCAGCCAGATGGAACTGGCTGAACCCCATTGCGGCGGCAATCAGAAGCATGGCGAAAAGTGGAGCTTGGGCCATAGTTGTTCTCCTACTTCGCTGCCGGTAATTAAGGAAAACCGTGCCTCGGCAATCGCCGTTCACCGCAATCCGAAAACAAATAGACAATTCCCGGCGTTGATGGCAACGTATTGTTTGCCGTTTACTGCGTACGTAATGGGGTCCATAATCATGGGTCCGCCAAGGTCGGTTTTCCACAGCAGAGAACCATCACGAGCATTGAGGGCAACGAAGTAACCCTCGCGACCCCCGGTGAAGAGAACGTTGCCTGCCGTGGTGAGGATGCCTGCTGCCCCAAAAGCGGTTTGCCACCCTTCGAAGGTGTGCAAGCTGTTGCCCGTGTTCAGCTTGAACTGCCAGCGGAGCGCCCCAGTATCAGGATCGAGCGCCCGCACCGCGGTGTACTCTTCCTCGTCCTCCCCCACCACCACAGGAACTCTCGGGAACGGGTGGCTACCACGGCCATCATAGCGGCTTCCTTGCTCATACTTCTGATCGTCCTTGAAGAAAACAGACGAATAATTCTCACGCGCATTCACATAGAAGAGCCCGGTTTCAGGATCGAAGGACGGGCTGAACCAGTTGGTGCCTCCCTGGTTATCGGGATAGATCAGTGTGCCCGTCGTGCTGGATTTTGCGGTTGGACTCATGATGGGGCGCCCATTGGCGTCGAAGCCGTCGTTCCAGTTCTGCTTTACAAAAGCTTTTCCGAGCAGGAACTTCCCCGTGTTGCGATCGAGGACATAATAGAAGCCGTTGCGGTCGGCCCACAGGATCACCTTGCGTGGCTGATTCTTCCAGTTAACGACTGCCAGCACTGGAGTTTGCACCGCATCCCAATCGAACTCGTTGTGTGGGTTAGCCTGATAATGCCACTCCAGTTTGCCTGTGTCGGCGTCGAGGGCCACCATGGAGCAGGTATACAGATTGTCGCCGGGGCGCACATCGCCATTGTAGTCAGGCCCCGCATTGCCGATCCCCCAGAAGAGCAGATTGCTCTCGGGATCGTAGGATCCGGTGAGCCACACCGAACCTGCTCCTTGCATCCATGAGTCGCCGCCCCAGCTATCGCGACCGGGATCGCCCGGTCCGGCGGTGGTGTAGAAGCGCCACGCCAGCTTGCCGTAGCGTGCATCGTACGCTGCGATGAATCCGCGGATGCCATACTCGCCGCCGGCCACGCCGACAACGACTTTATCGTGAACCACCAGCGGGGCAATGGTCATGGTGTAACCTGCGACGGTATCCGCCACCTTCCTATTCCAGAGGGGCGTTCCTGTTTTCGCATCGATGGCGATCAGATGGGCGTCTACGGCGGCCATATACAGGGTGTTGCCGAGAATCGCCAAGCCGCGGCTGATGCACCCACAGCACAGCCGGGCATCCGCTTCCGGCGTATAGCGATAGATCCAGAACAGACGCCCCGTGGTCGCATCCAGAGCGACCACATCATCTCCTTGCATGGTATAGAGGACGCCGTCCAAAACCAGGGGCGTCGTCTCGTAGGGATCGAGCAAACGCGCTTGGAATACCCACTTCAACTCAAGATCATGCGCATTTTCGGGCGTGATCTGCCTAAGAAGGCTGTAGTGTTGACTGCTATACGTCCCCGCGAAGGTAAGCCAGTTCTGCGGCTCGGCATCGGCATGGAGCAGGCGCTGCGGCGTTACGCCGGAGGAGGTATCCGGCCAAGCGTTTTCCTCAGCGGCTGGACCGGAAGGGGTGGGATTCGAGCCGTGAGAAGCTTCCGTCGTGGCGATCCGGTTGGCCTCTGCTCCCTGAATAGGCCCGAAGTGAGCCGCCAGGTAGGCAACGAGGTCCTTGACATCCTGATCGCTGCCCACGGCACCGCGCGAAATCATGTCCCGGACTTCGCTCGACCATTGATGAGCGTTCATGCGTTGACCGGTGATGACATTCAACCCGTGGCAGCCTGTGCACATCTGCTCCAGCACCTGTCGGCCTGGCCCGGCAGGTAGCTCCACCTGCGAGTGGGCAACGCCTGCAATTCCGACACTCGCCAGGAATAGAATTTGCAGCGAGAGGCGAACGCGCCTGAAGTACGTCATTCCTGTCAGCATTCCTTTCGCTGTGCTCGGTAAAACCTTCAACACGGCAAGGATTCTCGGGAGCGACAAATTATGGAAAAACCGGAGCTTAACTGGACTCGGTGAACACTTGCGTCTTCACATTGGACCGCAATCTTATCAGGTTGCCTAATGGCGAAAACTGAGCCAACTGGCGGACCCGGTAACCTGAAGTATGAACGAGGCACTAATTAGAATCAACCTGGATAACTGACGGATCGCAACATCGCGCGTCAGTTATTCGCGGCCACTTTCCACTAATCCGATCGGCGCTGTGTCTTGCCATTCTCGATTCGGAGCCCACAATTTGCGGGCTGCCAACCAACCACTGGCGTGAAGGCCGCAGTCACAAGGCGCTACCCTCTGGCCTGACGAGCAATTGAGCTCCCACCCAGCAAATTCAAGGTTCAGCAATATGGGCGGCTAGCAGTTCCGGACCTTAGATCAACGATGGTAAGCAATTGTAAACTGAGCCCCGTATGGACTCCCTATTTCAGAAACTCACAGCTTAGCTATGCGAATCTGAGCTTGTCAAGGAAAAGCGCGCGGCGCGGTAATGGCTGGGTGGATTCCATCGATACTTGGACGGGTATTGCGTGAAAAGACTGCTGCAATGAAAGGCCAGTTCAATCGAGGTCTCACGGGTGATTTTGAGCCCGAGACTCCGGTGCGACTCGGGACGGCTCTCCGGCACGGATTCCTGGAAATTATTGAGCCGACAGTGGCTTTACCGAGCCGACGCGCTGATTGACAAGAAAGCAGACGAATGCTAGAGTTCTTTCTCAATCATGCAACGCGGTAACGGAGAGACAGCCAACCCGGGAGCCAACCGGCGGGAGTTTCTGAGGATGGCAGTCGGATCTTATGCAGCGAGATACCTGCCCAAGTTGCCGTCAGGACGTAACACTCCGCCAAAATCGAAGCGAAAGGTAGTTGTAGTCACATTTGGCGGCGGCGCGAGAGATGAAGAAACCTTTGCTCCCGGCGGCCAGGAAAATATCCCTGAGTTATTGCATACGCTGATTCCGCAAGCGACGTTTTTCACGCGAGTGATGAACCGCGGTATCTTGGGACATTATGTTGCTACTGCGAGTCTGGCAACTGGAGTGTACGAGCGGTTTAACAATTTTGCAGCAGTTTGTCCGCAGAATCCGACGGTTTTTGAGTATTTCCGTAAGGACCGTCGACGACCTGCGAGCGACGCCTGGGTCGTGGCGCCCAGCAACGGATTCAACCGTATCGGGGAAAGCGACAATTCTTCCTATGGCTCGGGATTCGGAGCCGGAGTTGTTCTTCCCAAGCTGCTCCTGGCGCAATTCCTGGCGGGGAAGGATCAAAGCTTCTATCAACATCTGCTTCGCGATAATTATGAGGCACCTTTTTACACGCCGGCATTGGCAGGCAATGATCTCGATCTGAATGAGCTGGGGGAGACGCTGCAATTGTCTCTGCGTGATTTCTCGCAGCACGGCGTGCAATTGACTAGTCCAGACGAACTGTCTGTGTTTGTCGCACTGCGAATCATGCAGCACTATGCTCCCAGCATGTTGTGGATCACCCTGCACGATATCGACGTGGCCCACGCCGGCGCATTTTCCCTGTACATTGATGGAATCCGGCGTTCGGATCGATTGTGCAGGCAGATTTGGGATGAGATTCAAAGCAATCCTGAATATGCGGGTAAGACGACGTTGTTCATCGCCCCTGATTTCGGACGCGATGGGGACGACACCGTAGGTGGGAACGGATTTCAGCACCACCGCACGGGCGATATCGCCTCACGTACGACTTGGATGATGGTCCTGGGGCTTGGGGTCAGAGAAAACGTCGTGGTCGATCGGCTTGTACAGTCGATCGATTTGGCGCCTACTTTGGGCGCAATATGCGGATTCACTGCGCAGATGTCGCATGGCGCTCCACTGCCGGAGGTGACGTAAACCGCTATGCAGCCATCCAAGATCAAAGCGGCGGACTTCGGGCATTATCCTCCTTTGGCCCGGCAGCTCGCCATAGAGAATCTGGGCATTTTAAGACAACTGTCATTGGTTCTGGCGCCATTGTTGCTGCAGGAGGTGAGCGCGTACGACTGGAAATTTCCTGCCGAGCGGCAGGAAATCGATGCTCAGTTTTCCTATCTCGGCTCATTGACGCCGCAGGAACTGCGCGACATCATGAAGCCGTTTGCAGCGATCCAGGTCTCTTCCGTTCTCTCCGACATCGACTGGATAACATATCCGCAAGTGTTCTCGGAGCAATTATCGGCGGCTTTGTGGGCTACCGGACAGGTCGAAGCATTTCGAGAGGCGTCCATTCAATATGTCAACGCGTATCATCGACTGCACCCGCCCCTTTCTCCTCCAGTTCCGCGGCTCACCATGGTCATCATTGGCCAAGGCGTAACGATTGCAAGTTTCCCGCTATTCCGAAAACTACGGCCCTATGGGGTCTATTACTCCGCAATTCAGCCAACAAATGGGCGTGAGTCCCTCGTTCGAGCGCTTACCGCGCGCGCCAACGCGCATCCGATGGCCTATGGTCATTGGTGCGTCGATGGCGGCGAGCCGAATGAACCGGTTGCGACGGGAGTCACATCCATATCCTATGGAGGACTTAAGAAACTCCGTCTTGCAGTGGTCGAAAAGATGCGGACCCTCGGTCGTGAGAGCGGCGGTCCCGAAGGTCTCCAGAAAATGATGCGGGAACTTGATCCGTCGCAGTTCAAAGATACCGATGATGCGACCGACCCTGTGATGAGCCGGTTCCGGCTGAGCATCTTTTCTGAAGGCTCCGGTACGCAGTTTTATAGCACCACCTTTGCCGAATGGACAGCGCGTGAACTATTTAGGAGGGCGCAGCCATTATCAGCGCTCATTCGGTTTGCGCCACGCCAGGTTCAGCTGTCGTTCGATGAGATGATCTTGGACCAAAATGGAGTGGTGGCCGTCGATCCCCAAGGCTCGCTCATGGACGCCGATATTGGTGCGTTCTATATCTGGCTCAATCAGCGCCGGCTTCCGGAGAACGAGAAATCCGTGTTCCTGGGCTGGTTTGAGGACCATCCGGAGGCCGTCATGATTGCACCGCATGGGTCGCCGGGAACAGAGAGCCATGAGCAAGTTTCGCTCGATGAGCTATTGCGATCGGCTGTATAGTTCCGATGCGAGAACCGGAGGCATTTTGGTCTGGCGAAAGAAAGGCCTGAGAACCGATCGGAAGTTTACCGGAATGGTCGACGAGGTGCGACGCCGCCGTGAGCTCTACAAACTATTGAGATCATGTGGGTTCGTGGAGTACAGAGAAGAAGCCGTCTTTCCACCCCCGGTACAGAAAGCAAAAATCTCGCGTTTAGAGGCACGGTGCAAAATCTCGCCCGCCTTTCCGCGCACGGTACTAAGTGAGATTGATTCACCCACCGTAAACAGTGACATCAGCCAAGGGTGCCGGCACCCGCGACGCCACCGAGAAAGCCGCTATGCTGTAGATCCCCAGTCCGGCGAGGAGTACCGCCTCCAGAGCAATGCTGGAGACAATGGCGGCGCTGAAGCGCCGGGGACCTTCGCTCTGCGCCGCGACTTCATCCATGGTTCGTAGATCGCTCAGCGGCAGTTGTGGATCGAGCTAGCGCACCACCCTGCCCTTCGCGTTCTCGATGTGACCCGGCGGCAGAACCGACCCCACCATGATCTAGCCGCGATCGCCGTTGTGGGTCTGGACGTCGAGGCCAGTAGATGCGGGCGGCGCCCCCCAATCCTGGTTAATCTGTGCCACGGGCTTAAGGAACTGCTCCCGCGCATCGTGGTCGGGCGACCCCAGCTTCGCGTCGGCCATCTCGTCCACCACCGTCATCCAGGGCGTGCGCGACTTCAGCGTTCCAAGCCGCATGTGCCTGCGGATCGGGACCTGATGAGGCCAGTAGTGCTCGGCAAACTCGCGGTTCACGATCACAACAAGCTAGCCGTTCGCGTTGTCATCCTCGGTGAAATACCACCCCCGCAGCAGAGAAATGCCCATGGCGTGAAGGTAGTCGCCAATCACATCAATCGGCGCTGCCACGGTGTGGTCTGGGCCCCGCGGATCTACGTAATCCTCCACGACGAAGTCCGTGATCCTGTCTCCTGCCGCCGAAATCGCGCTTGTCAAACCCGCATCCGTTACCCCGGGAAGCTGGTGCAGCTGCTGCAGCAGACCGCGGTTGAAGATGTTGACCTGCGCTTGCATCGGATACTCCTGTTGCGGCAGAGCGTACGCGGCCGTCGTCACGTGATCCGGCTCAAAGCCGAGGTTCACGTCGCTCATCTTCTGGAAGCTGCGCAGCAGACCCGAGGCGGTCAACAGTATCAGAGCGATGGCAATTTCGAGCACCACGAGGGCCGAACGCAGCCGCGCGTGCGCGCCGCTCCGCGAGCCGCTGCGTCTGCCTCCCTTCATCTGCTCATTGACGTTCGTGCGCAGCGCCGCAGCGCATGGCGCCAGATCGCAGAAGAATCCAGTCAGCACCGCCAGCAGCGGCGCAAATCCTGCCACTGCCCGGTTCAGCGTGATCTCGTTCGTCAGCGACAAGTTGTCCGGCAGCAGGTTGTGCCCACCGTAGATCGCCCATGCCGCGAGGCCTGTTCCGATTAGCCCTCCCGTCACACTCAGTGTCAAGTTCTCCGCAAGAGTCTGTCGCAAGAGCGTCCTCGAAGCCGCACCCAGAGCCAGCCGCACCGCCGTTTCGCGCTGCCGCCGGATTGTCCGCACCAGCAGCAGACCGCCAAAGTTGGCGCAAGCAATCAGCAGCGCAACCGCCACTGCCCAGGACAGGATCCGCAGCAGGGGCCGCGTCTGCAGGACCGTGATCTGTTGCAGCGGGTACACCACCGGATGGATGCGGTAGTTCCTGAGGTCCGTCGGATGGTCGCGCATGACCTGCTGCGCCACCCGGTCTGTGTCCGCTTGCGCCTGCGCCGCAGTGACGCCTGGCCTCAGCCGCCCCATCGCCAAAAGAGATTAGGTCCCTTCCCACTCGGGGCTCAGTCCCTGCGGCGTGTAGCTCATTGGCACTCACAGCTCGATATGCCACAGAGGACCGTACGTCAATGGGAACGCAAAATTCCTCGGCATCACACCAATCACAATGTACGGTGTCCGATCCAGCAGGATTTTCGTGCCCAGAATGATGAAATTACCGCCGAATCACGACTTCCACGTCCCGTAGCTCAGCACGGCCACCTGCGCGTGCCGCGTATATTCCTGCCGCGTGAAAATGCGCCCCATCAGTGGCATCACGCCCAGTGCGGCAAAGACCGATGGCGTCATCCGCGCGGCGTGGATCGCTGCCGGCGGCCCAAAACCCGATACGCCAAGGCTCGAAAACGAGTGCAGCTCCCGCTCGTAAATCACCGCCTCCGGCGGCGTCACGGTACCCTTCTCGTGCTTGCCCCAGTTGGCAAAGTTTACTTGATCGCCCAGCGTCACCAGCCGGTCGGCCTGCGGAAACGGAAGCGGCCGCAGTAGCACACCATCCACCAGGGAGAAGATCGCCGTTGTCGCTCCGACGCCAAACGGCAGCATCAGCACGCCGGTGATTGCGAATCCTCGCGAGTTGCGAAACTGCCTCCATACGAGGCGAAGGTCCGAAGCGACTCCGTGCATCGGTACTCCTTTCCAACAGGCTGGAGTTTAGATGGTTCCAGCTAGATCCGGTTGCCCGATTCCGTCACGAGTAATTCTCGAAGTTTGGCCCCAACAGGAGGCTCGCGCCCCAAGAGGCTACCTTGAACCGGCGCATTAGTTCTTATCGAGGCCAGATTTGTATCGGGAAGTAAACTTATAGGTAACAGCTAAGGTACGACTTCACACTACTTCCGGCCACAGCTTCGCTTGTTTTTTGCAGGTGCAATTGAGGCAGCTATGTTGGGCGCAGGTGTTGCAGGTGCATATGAGCTGCCTGTAGAGGGCGGTGCGGGCCCGGTGGGCGCTGGGATGCGCGATTAAGTCGCGGGCGCAAACACCCTCGACTTACCGTAAGCCCCAGTAATCTATTACAAATGCGTCTTTCGCCACAGCCCGCGCAGAGCCTATGTTACAAAACCTCGTATGTAGGGGGTATTCGGCGGCCGCGGCCCGGAGTTAAAGAGCGGTCCGTGTGTCGAGTGATAATTCATGTTCAAGAAGCGCGTCTCGATGCGGCGTCCGACGGCAGAGTAACGGCCGTTCTCCCAGTTTGAGTCCGTGTAGTTGTTCACAATCCCGGTTGAGAGAAGCAGCCGCTCCGCATTGAACGGTTCTTTTCCGGTCAACATCATCTCGATGATCCAGTGTTCGTGGGCGTTGGCAGCGTGGAACTGCGAGATGGGGCCGGGCCAGCCAAGCATGGAGACGATCGTGGGGTCTTTCTGCCCTTCGATATCGCCGGCGTAGGTCCACCCCGCGCCCCAGCCCGAAATTACGGCCGCGTTGGTCCCGTCCTTATATTCCACGATACAGAGGTTTGATTGCCTGCCCGCCTGAAAGTATCCCGGCTTCAGGTCAAAATTTTTCCGCACTGCTTCCAGCAGGTTGCCGGCCCAGGGAGTGCGTTCGACCCAATTCCATGCCTCAGGCCCGCGAATAGACTGCACCGACTTGACGCCTGTCTCACCGCCCTTGCGGCGATCGTGAAAGGCCTGGAGCACGTCGGCACAATGGAAAAATGCTCCCTCGTCCGCGGCGTCTCCAACCACGATCGAGTTCTTAATCGGCGTATCGATGGCGAGTTCTATCTCAGGCTTGCGGTAATAGGCCGGTATGGAAGAACCCCCGGTCAGGGGAAATTTCAGTTCACGGGATTTGTCAAACATCCACTTGGCGTCGTCCCAGTTGTAGGAGAAATGCTTGTCGTTAAACACGGGAACCGAGCGTTGGCTTTGCTCGAACACCCGGATCACTTGCTGGTAAATCCACCAGCGTGGCAAGAGCCAGTGCCCCTTGAGATCGGTTGGATAATTCCCATGTTCGCAGACGATGACAACACCATCCACGGCAAGTTCCTTCCCGCCAAGCGTGACGGCCTCGCCGACTGACTTATAGATGGGAATATTTTTCGCTTTGCATACTTTCTGACCCAATAAGCTCGTGTCGAACTGATTGATGTAAACAGACACCACGTCCACCTGAGAAGGAGTGTAGGCGCCCTTCCACCAATAACCGTCCAACAGCTTGTTTACGATCCAGTCCGCGTGGGAAGTCGGGAGACCCCAATAGCTGACGAGACAGGCGATACGGGGCCGTTTTGGCGCAGTCTGCGCAACCGCATCGGGTAGGATACCGGTCAAACCCGTCAAACCGGCCATACAGGCCATTCCCAGCATTTCACGCCGGGTGAAGAGAGAGTTCGACTCCATCGATCCGGTGATTGGGGATGAATCTTTCGCCTTGGCTGCAATTTCGATCCGTTTCCCTTTCATAATAGTTACTGGATCCCTTCTACCTTTAGTCGGTGTTGTCATCGTACTTCTATCACTCCTCCGCCACCTGACGAAGCCCTTGCAGGGTGATTCTGCTCGGGATCAACTTCGACTCCTGTCACCACCGAGCTCCTCTAAATGTAACGAGATAGGTATCTGCTTGACTCAGGTAACCACAAGCTATAGTGTTTCAGCTCGTGGAAGATTATCCGCGAGACCTGCTTGAGTTGGAAGCACGCTTCTCGACCGAAGCAGCGTGCAGAGAGTATCTGGCACAGTTGCGTTGGCCGGAAGGCTTTCGCTGTCCGCAGTGCAGTGGCGGCAAAGCATGGCCAGTCCGCGACGTGCTGTTGGAATGCTCGGCCTGCGGCGCGCAGACTTCGGTGACGGCGGGGACGATTTTCCAGGACACGCGAACTCCCTTG
>JASHOC010000296.1 GCA_030041305.1 Acidobacteriaceae bacterium | reverse complement strand
TGCTTCTACCCACCCGCAACGGGGTCACTTTGCCCAAGCGCTGCATCAGCCAACCCAATCCGCACCAGTTGATCCTTCTCCAACGCCTCGGCCTGCGTCTGCCCGCCGTGCCGGAATTCGCACTGATGTAGTGGAAACTCCGCACTGCCCGCATTGAAAATACAAGACTTATCGCGCAAACTGCGGAAGTTCGGCTAGAGCACGAGGAGCAGTGTGCGCATGGTGTCCGGCGACAAAGGGAATGTCGGCGAGTAGTGAGAATCGGGAACTCCCAGCAGGCGCCGCATATCTTCAGTTGAATAAATATAGGGAACGAAGCGCGGCGGCTTCTCCGGGATAGAACTCGGGAGTATTCGGCGCTGCATGTATCCCCGGCCGATCGCGAACCGAAAGAAGCTGCCGAGCACATAATACCGGTGAAACCAAACGCTCGTGGCCCTGCCACTATGGCCTAAGAGAAACGCATTGACGACGTGCTCGCTGATTTCATCGAAGTCGACGTTCCCGGTTTGTCTAAGAAATGCTTTCAGCGAGCGGGCCGGCGTCATATAGCAGTTCCCCAGCGCCTGCTTGTATCGGATGTACTCTTCAATGGCGAAAGCAAGTTTCATTGGAGGCCTCCTAAACCAAAGTTGGAAACCTCGCGAAGTGATCTCAGGCGCCCCTTCGCCCAGTCTGCCGTATTTGGCTGCGTCTGTCTTCGCAAATACTCCGTTAATATCGATAGCCTATCGTCGGCAACTTGCCCGAGTTTTTTGCCGTCGACCTTCGCGTAGATCCGCGTCGACCGCGTTGAGCGGTGGCCGAGGTGATCACCAATCGCCTTGAGCGAGAAACCTTCGTCCAGCAGATGGGTAGCGCAGGCGTGACGCAAAATGTGTGGGCCATAGTGCGGTAGATGGCAACCTAGCGCTTGAACTCGAAGAGAGATGGAGCAGGAGGCATTGAGCGGCTTCATCGGCCGATGAAGCCCACGCAGCAGAAGAAAAACGTTGCGAGAGGAGCATTGCGGGCGCACTATCTGTAGATACTTGAGAATGGCGTTTCCCACCTCCGCAGTGAGGGGGAACTCCTGAATTGTCCTGTTCTTTGGACGCCGCACCCGGAGCATCACTTGGTCAAACACTTGGCTGACTCCTTGCATTGAATTTGAAGCGGGCCAAGTATGTAGGTTATGTGGCCATTGAGGCACGCGCCGATCCTATGGAGAGGCGTTTCCGTGGTTCATGACAACATAACCGACATCGCAACTTATTTACGCTTATGTAGTGCACCACATAACCTTAAATAGTCGAAGGTCGTCTCCATGGGGATGCCTCCCGAAAACAAAATTGTTGGGATTCGTGGCGGAAACCGAGAGAAAGAGAGAGTGCGGTAACGTTCTATGAAAGGAGCGGAACGATAGATTGCAATACGGTCGGCACCGAGACTTCCGGCCAACGGGTAGGGCCGCTCGCCGCAGGGAAGGCCACCACCTGCAAGCGCAGGCCTTCGCCGATCCACTCCAGCATTTCCTCGGTCGTTACTGAAATCAAAACGGGCTGGCACCCGATCCCGTTAATCTCGTCAGTCCGCTTCTTCCTCTCAACGACTCCGAGAGCATTGTCCGCCCAGGCGGGATCGGCGGGAAGGCCCAAGAAACTCACGAGTGTTGCCCATGCTTCCGTCCGACGGTAGCGCAGCAGAAGCGTTCTTCCGGAGGCGCCGTTTGCGTGCAACTCTTGAGAAACGGCGAGCAAATGACGCACGGGATGTTTGCGTCCTGGAAGAGCCACGGTGCCCTTGCAGCAGGAGGCATGCTCGCCTAGTGTGACTTCCTTGGTCGTCCCATCAGGAAAAGTGAGCGTAAAGGAGGCCTTCTCGTGCACCGCGGCCGTGATTGCGCCCATATCGGAGTCGTTTCCAAAGACGCATCAATAGATGCGCCTGACGATCTTCCCCCAATATAGCGGTCGACCCGCGGCCGAATGCGGGTCGATGCCTTCTCTGTCATGCGCACATATTCAAGCAGCCCGAGCCGCAGGTGGGCATTCTCCATCGGCTTCGTCCTCCTGTTTCGGCGGAGTTTCCGTCAACTTGAGCGTTCTGCCGTCCGCATAGACCAGGCAAAGCTCGTTCGCCCACCGCTCCCGGTGATGAATGATCTCGGCATCACCTTCCTCTTCTACAAATGTCGTAACATGCTTCACCGAGCGCCAGCGGGCAATGTGCCGGTCGTCTCCTTCGCCGAAGACGCCATTCAAGAGGCCTGCAGTGCAGAGCAAGCCCACGTGGCCGCCGTGCAATGGCGTGATAGGCCTCCCGGTCGCCACGTCGTCGTGCGGCAGGAGAAGCGGTGCCGCCTGCTTCCAAGCGCCCGAGCGCGGCAGGAGCTCTTCGAGAAGGTCATACGGGAGTCCGCGATAGCTCATCTCGACCGGCTCTGATGCCGGCACGGAATAAGGAGCGCAGACACCTGGTTCAAGTGCGAGCAGCTTCTGAAAGTTTCCATAAAGGCCGATGGCCTGGAGTTGCCGTTTGTTGTTTTCGATGCCCGCGCCACGCACCTCACGTCGGAGGCCAAGAACTGCAATTTGCCGGCGTTGGACCGAATCGGGATCGGTCATTCGAAAAACATTTATTGCTATCTGCATAAATAATGTAATAGCTCGGCGCAAGAAAGAAGGCAGCTCAGATTGCAGGATGCAGCCACGCAGTTTCTCTGGCGAGGAGCGAATGCCGTCGATGGAGCGCAGGATGTCTTCCGTCAGGTCATCCACATCGCGAGAGCAGCTGTTGGCGAGTTGTGCTTTGGCTTGTGCCCAGGCTCCTTCGT
>JASHOC010000295.1 GCA_030041305.1 Acidobacteriaceae bacterium | reverse complement strand
ATCGTAGGTGCGGTTTTCACGGATGATCACGAACACGTGCTGGATCAGCGACGGATCGCCGATCTTGGCCGGGATGGCGACCGGCTTGGTCCACGGGTGGCCGCCGGACGCAGCCTCGATGTTTTTCGTCAGATCCCAGTGGTTGTTCTGGAAGACCTGCTTGCTCATCGCCGCCAGCGTTGAGCGGTTTGGAATGGGAACGATGCTGACCGTGCCCAGGTCCTGGTGGGTGTTGAAGTCAGTCACGCCCCAATCGGTTTCGTAGGAATTTTCGGCTGTATAAGTCGGAGGGGGCGCCACATCGTAGCCCGTGGTCCCCAGGCCCTTGTCGTTGGCGACGAGCAGCGCATCGTCCGCCGTGTCCAGCACCACCGAGCTCGGCGCGTAGGCGGTCGGGATCATGCCCAGGACGGCGTCAGGCGCATCGACCCGAAGGTCAACCACGGCGATCGCGTTAGCGTTGTAAAGCGCGACGTAGGCAATGTTGTTGGGGGCATCGATGGCGATCGAGACCGGCCCCGCGCCATAAGCCTGCGTGGATGCGCCGGGCGCCGCGATCGGCAGTCCAAGGTCGATCGTCCGCGTCACGCTGTTCGTGGCCGTGTCGACCACGGAGATGCTGTCGCTGTAGGTGTTGGCGACCAGCAGGTAATTTCTGTAGAACGCCATGCCGGTGGGGTGCAGGCCGGTCTCGATGCTGCCGGTGACCGTGAACGTGGAAAGATTGACCACGGAAACGGCGCCCGTGGCCACGGAGCCAGTCGGATAGGCAGCGACCACCGGGGTGCCGTCGGAGTATTCCTGGAAGTCGCTGGCGGTGGCAATCCGGCCAGCCTTGTTGGAGACGTAGGCGGTCTTGCCATCCGGCGAGATCACGATTTTGTCCGGGACGTTACCCACGCGGATCTGCGCGCCCTCCGTCGGTGTCGTGGCGGTCAGGCTGATCTTGGCCAGCGTATCGTTCACATCCAGCACAGAGTAGGCGGTCTTGCCATCCGGCGAGATGGCGAGGCCGAGGGGATAGGAAGTGCCATACGAGTAGGTGTATCCGCAGGGAATTTCACTGCTGCCCGTGGTCCCCGGAGGGCTGTTCGGATAGCAGGTGACGGTGTTCAGCCGATCGGTCGTAGTCGTCGAACCCGATGGGTAGGGGATGGTGACGGAGGAGCCGGCCACCGGAACGCTGACCTGAACGTCGTCCGAGAGCATGCCGCTCGCACTAACGTTGGCGATGGTGACGTGGCTGCTGTCCTGGCTAAACAACAGGTACTTGCCGTTCGGGGTATAGGCGATGCCGGTCTCGCTACCGCTCGAGTCCTTTCCCATAAAGCTGTAGCTCTGCAGGACGTTACCGGTTTGGGTGTCGAAGACCTCGACCGCTCCGTTGCCATCGGATGGAGACGTGCCCATGGTAAGCACGGCGGCGGTGTGATTGCCGGTGGGGTTGAGCGCGATGGCCTTGGCGCGGACGCGGATGCCGAGGTAGACCGGGGTCCCGGCAGGGGTGAGGATAGTGCCGTCACTGGCGACCCACGGGTAGGGCAAGCTCGACGGATAGGTCGGGCCATGTGACTCGTTCTTGTTCGCGCCTACCTGGTAGGTCGGGTACGGCACGGACTGCGCGAGCGCCGGAATGCTCAACCCTGCGGCCAGCAAACCGACGAGCAGATTCTGAGAGCTCATCCGAGAATACTTTCGAGAGGTTTCTCTGGACGCTTTTCGAGTCATGTTTCATTCTCCTTTTCGGATTTTTGATCGCGCGATTTGAGACTGCCGGCCGGCAACGCGAGGCGTGCAGCTCCGTTTCCGGCCGATGGGCGGAGACAGGCGGACAGATACCAGTGGCGCAGGCTGACTGTCGAGCATGCGGATGAACTTCAAGCGCAGGTTGTGGGATCGCACACGTGTACGGCTGCAGGAGCCCCGAGTCGGCCGCGTGAAATCGGGGTGAGGCAGGCGACCGGCGCTCCCCTGTACACGGTTACTCATCTTGCAGGCGACTTGTAACGGGATGATGACCGGCGCGTAAAATTTCCGTTACTTGAGCTGAGTATTTCTCGCGGAGGGTAACGCGCGGCTCTGCGCGGAACAGAGACTGTTCCGTGGTTGTGGTCTTCGCGTGCACGCGGTCAAGTGAGTTGCTTCAGCCCAAGGACGATCGGGCGATCGCTGCCTCGCGCTCCGGCCCGTAGTCGGCGAGCGTACGCAAGGCTCCCGGCCAGGGTTCATAGCGTCGCCAGCCCCCGATCGAATGAGGATTGATGGGTCGCCGGGCTTGCCACTTGCTCGGCGTATTCACGCGTCGCGGACTGCATTCGGGGCGCAAGCATGCGTCGTGCCATGCGAACCTGACGTGAAACCTGGATCGAGGCGATCGGAATCGCCTCGTATGGTCACCCTGATACGTTCGGCCAAATCGGTGAATTCTGCGACCACCCATTCTGCACGCAACCGAGTAGGCGCCCATCATCGGCCCTCCGGCCTGCCATTCAAATTCAATTGCTTGCTTTACCACGCGCCCTCTCGCCGAACTACGACTACGACAGCATCTGCGTGGGCAATTCGTTTTCGGGACGGGACAACCTGACCTGGTCTCACAACCGGCATACAGTCAAAGCCGGCGTCGAACTCCGCTAAATACAAATGAACCAACATTACGGGGAACACGGCAAGCTTACGTTCGGCACCGTGGAGACTCTGGCCGACAATTCGGTGACGAAGGCCAGCCTGACTGGCGCCCTGCCAATCAACGACCTGCGCAAGAACGATTACTTCCTCTACGCACAGGACGAGTATAAGTGGCGGCCCAACCTCTTCTTCAACCTGGGCCTGCGCTACACTATCTTCGATCTCTTCACTGAGGCGCACGGGAAGGCCGATCCCTTCGACTTCGCCACCTGCGGTCCGCAGGGCTTCTGCGGGGTGGGCGCCAGCTTCGGCCAGCAGAATTACGGCGATATCGATCCTCGTGTGCACTTCGCCTGGACGCCATGGAAGGCCGGCAAGACGGTGCTCCGGAGCGGGTTCGGCATGTACCACGAGGACGAACAGTTGGACGATCAGAATCTGGCCGCCAAAAACGAAGTGTCCTCCTATTCGGCGACAGGCAGTTCGAGCTCCCTGCTCTCTTATCCGGTGGTATTCGGCGCCGGAACTCTCTCACCGAATGCCGAACAGAGGAACCGCAAGGACACTTACGTGGAGCGGTGGAGCTTTTCGGTGCAGCGCGAGCTGCCGGCAAATTTCGTGAGCACCGTCTCTTACCTGGGCCGCCATGGCGTGCATCTGCTGGAGACCAACGTGGTGAACCTGATCGATCCGGCCACGGGAGCTGTGCAGTATCCGGCCTTTGCTCCCGCTATCCCCTGGCGCGGCTCCGTTGGCATGAGCTCATATAACGGCCTCTCCGTGGCCCTGCGGCGTTCGTTCTCACGCGGCTTGCTGGTGGCGGCCAATTACACCTGGTCGCACGAGATCGACAACGGCTCCAATGGCAGCGGCGATGGCGACGAGATATCGCCGCAGAATCCTTTATGCCTGGCCTGCGATCGCGCCAGCGGCGCCTGGGACGCCCGCCAAGTGGTCAATGGCAATGCGGTGTATCAGCTGCCCTTTGGCGCGGGTAAGCCCCTGCTGAACCGGGGCCGGATGGCGAACGTCATCGCCGGCGGTTGGGAGTTGACAACGACCGCCCTGGCTCGTACCGGCTTTCCGGTGAATGTGCTAATGCCCAGCAGCTACACCGCGCCGGATGGAGCTTCCGGCACGGAGCGGCCTGACTTGGTGAAGGGCGTCTCTCTCACTCCGCCGAGGGGCAGAACCGTGGCGGAGTGGATCAATCCAGCCGCGTTCGCTGCGCCCGCAGGAGAATTCGGCTCCGCGCCGCGCGACCTGGTTCGCGGCCCCGGCGCCTGGCAGACCGATCTTGCCGTCGACAAGAGTTTTCCGTTGTCCGAACGCCGGCAGTTGGAGCTCCGCTCGGATTTTTACAACATCTTCAATCACCCGCAGCTGGATCCGCCGCAGTACGCTCTCAACCCCTCGAACACTACCAGCTTCGGCAGCATCGTCACGACGGTCAACCTGAACCTGTCCCCTATTACTCCGGTGGGCTCGGGAACCCCGCGTGAAATCCAGTTCGCGCTGCGGTTCGCATTCTAGCTCGAAAGGGTGACCAGATCCCGGCAATCGACCACGAAGCAAAATTCCCTTTTGCCGCGCGACTCCGGCCCGCTTGGTCTCTCGGTCCCTTGGTCACTTCGTCCCTCGCTCTCCGGCCCCTGCCTCAATGCGGCTTCCCCGGCAGCACAAAGTGCTTCGCGCAGCGCGGCTCATACGAGTCGCCCGGCATCTTGATTGGGCTCCCATACGGCGCCGGCTTGCCCTCAATCAGCCGCTGCGAATAAAGCGCCCGCGCCCCGCACGCGCAATACGCCATGCACTGCGTAATGCTGCCGCCGTACGCATTCACCAGCCAGGTCAGGTTCAGCATCTCCCCAAACGGCATCGCCCTGAAGTCCAGATCCAGCCCCGCCACCAGCACATCGTGGTTCGCGTTCAGCAGGTGCATGGTAAACAGGAACAGCCCCTCCACAAACTGCCCTTCGTCAATCGCGATGCACTCCACGCGTTTGCCGATCTCCTGTTCCTTATCGTCAATCGCGCGCAAAACCTCCCATGGATCGCTCGACTTGAACTCCAGCGCCTGCATCTTCGCATGCCCGTTCGGATTCCGGCTTTCCACCACCCCCGGCCCGGCCTTGGTGTCGTCGCTCGGTTTCAGCACCATCACGTATTGTTTTGCATATTGGCGCCGCATCTCCGCGCGCCGCAGCAACTCCGCTGTCTTGTTGCTGCGCATCGGCCCCATCAGCAGTTCCAGCTTGCCCGCCACGCGTCCTCTCCAAGCGCGAACCTCGCTCGCCCTCTCGGCTCTCCATCATAACGCGCCCTCCCGCCCCCGGGCCTTGCGCACGCGGGAGACTCTCCGGCGCCCACGCTCCAACCAGGGCGCGGAAAAACTCAAACTGAACCGGACGTTGAAATCGGTTCACGGTCCTGCAGGTTGGGGCACCCTCCTGGCGCGCATCGCGGACCATCCGATCGATCGCATCGGTGAGCCGCTGCCTTGGAACCTGCCTGCCACACTTCAATCGGAACACGCGGAAGCCGCGTAAAACTCGAATCGGTGCCCACCTAAAATAAGCGGATACCTATTTAGGCGCCGTTGACCTCTGGTCAAGACGGAAGCTCTGCACGCTTACCTCTATCCTCGTCGTCCGCGTTACAGGCGGTGCACGGCGCGATCAGAACTCAACTTTCCCAGGATAACGATGACTGCAGCGCCGACGAACATGATGGCGATGGCAATCAATTCTTCGGTGAATAGGATTGAACCAGCGATTAAGGATTGCCGCATTTCCAATCAGCTTCGTCTTTTCGCGAGCTTATCAGAACGGGGCGTTGACGGCTATGTCAATGTGCTTCGAGCCTGCACCAGGGATTTTGAGTCCGTTTTAGCCGAACTTCCGCAGTTGGCGGAATGATGTAACTTTCTTGGTTCAGGAATGAGGTGAGCGGGCCGCTGAGATATTGCAGCGGCTCGGTTGTTTTCAGCGGGAGGTCGCGGGGCAAGGAGCAGGGCCACGTGCAGGAGAGGAAGAAAGCCGATGTAGTGACGACCAAGGGTGTTGCGGTTCAGTT
>JASHOC010000294.1 GCA_030041305.1 Acidobacteriaceae bacterium | reverse complement strand
CCTGGATGAACCAGGTGGAGATCTGGTTCTCTATCCTCGAACACCAGTCGCTGGCCGGCGCCAGCTTCACCAGCCCCGCTCAGCTACGCAAGCACATGGACGATTTCATTGCCGCCTACAATCAAACCGCTCATCCATTCGAATGGAAAAAGCAGACCGTGTTTCAGAAACATCCCAAAACAATGTACGCTAACTTATACAACTAGATACTAGCGAGTACGGCGACATGTGTCTCGAGACAGATTTCCGAATCGTCGAGCGGTTTCGCCACTCAACCTGGGCGCGCGATATTCTCCGCGCCAATCGGCGACACCCACGCCAGCAGCGAGTCGTCAGTGAGCAGGCGCTGGACATGGGCGGCATGGTTGACGCGATGAACGATTCGCACCCCGCCGCCAGCGGGCTCTGCGCAGCGGAGAATGAGGTCGTGTAGCCAGCGATGGAAACTCCGACGAAAGAAAATCCAGGGAAAGGCGAGAACCTCGTTGAGCGTCACCGATTTGCGCTTTGCGAGGGCATGAGCTTCCCGGAACACGACCATCGCGTGCTTATCCACCGCGCGGAGGCAGTTTGACGGCTTCGGGGAGGGGGAGCGTCTATCATGAAGTCCCCATGCGGATCGCCAAGAGCCAAGTTGTCGCCGGTTATCCGGCACTCGCGGTGCGGACGTTTCTCCGCCGCTGCACACGATTTGAAGATCGATGAAGGGGAAGGCTCCGTATTTCTGAGGGAACTGGCGGCCCTGGGCCTTGTTGAGCCAGCCGAGTCCATGCCGAGGGGCGAAGCAGAAGGGTACGAGATGACCAGCCGCGGATTTGCCTTCGCCAAGGCATCCGCTGCCAGACCGATAACCCGCAGGACCGCCGAATCATCATTGGCGCAATTGATGGAGAACACAATCCTCCTCTTCAGATGGTCACGAAACTCAGCGGTTGTCCCCTGTCTTACCCTGCGAACCCTTTCTTCGAAGTCCCATATATCAGAGTGAAGTTCGCTATACCTACACAAAGTCCTTCGGCGCAGCCTTTGGCTGATTAACTCTTTTGACATTCGTTTCCGGGCGAACTCTAGGCTCCGTTCGGCTCCTTCTGTCAATCCCGCTCGTGCAGCTGCGCGCGGCGCAAAACAAACGCGCCGTGCTCGTTTCCGTGCCCCTCGCGGGCTTCGGGAATTGACAGCGCCTCTTTCCGCTCTTCCTTCGCCAGCCATGAAACGAATGTCTTTTTTGGCCCACTATGGCCGAAAACGGACAAATCCACACTCCGAAGGAGCCTACTCATGTTCGACATCGTGACCAATTTGATCTCTGAGAGAAAAATTCCTGCCCTCGACGAATTACAGATGGAGGCTCTCCTGCACCATCTGTTCACCGCCACGCCCCGGGACATCCGCATTCAGGTGGCCGAAGTTGCCTACCGCTTCGACCGTGAGCACCCCCGCGCCATGGACGTATTTCTTGCTTCGGCGCTGCCATTTGCGGAGCCAACGGCCCGCGGGCGGGCGGCGAGGATCTTTGTTCATCCCTCCGACTTGCAAATCGACCTTTTGTACGGCGGCGCAGTAAAGGCCGTGACCGCCGTCTTTCAGACGAAATGCGCAAGGAAGCCGGAGGAAGATGCCTTCCGGCGCTATCTGCTACGGTCCATGGTGCTGGGCGCTGTGCGCGCCTACTTCCGGCGCGAGGAGAACCACGGCATCCGCACCGCAGCCGATCTCACGGCTTTCGCGGCCCCGAAAAGGCCTTCCCGGAATGAGGTTGAGGACGAGATCATCACCTGGGAACTGCTGGACCGGGTGACGACCTCTCCGCAACTCCGCCCACCGGTGCGGGCGACTCTTGAGTGCATTCGTTCCCTTGGTCCCGATCATGCGGTCAAGGAACATGCCTTTACCGCGTCGGGCGACCCGGACGCGTGGAAACGGGACCGGGGCAGAAGGCCGATCCTGGACTCGAAGGTGATCGCTGAGGCGATGGGGGTGAGCAAAGCAAAAGTACACCAGTATCTGCGCGAGGCACGGATCATTCTCCGCCAGGCGTTCAATCAGGACGGCAAACTGTTTCTGACCCATTGAGAACAATCATCGTGGGCCACAATCCAATGTGGCCCACGGACCAACTACACCGTCACCGCGCCAGACACAGATTGCCCCGTTGCTGGCGCTTTCATTTGTCTTGAAACCGAATTGGAGCAACCCATGAATCGTGAATTGGAACAGTATCGCTTCGCCCGCATCGAAGGTTATATCATCACGCCGGCCCGTCTGCAAGAACAGTTCGAGGACACAGCCGTCGACCTCGAAGAAAAGAAATGGAGGCCGCAGTCGCCGGCAACTTGCCAAGGAGAATTTTTGCGCGCCATGGCGCACGTCGGAAACCGAGCGTGCAGGATGCCGCGAAGGCATGCGCCTTGCCGCTCTTCAGTTTCTCTCGCAGTATCGGGAGGCAATACGAAACCTCAGGTTGAATCGCCCGGCATAGGCGCTGCGTTCCTGGCGCATGGCGGAGCGCGTCATTTTCGCGCGCAAACCACAGAGAGCGCGGCCCGCGCTACTATTGCTATCTGCATAAATAATGTAATAGCTCGGCGCAAGAAAGAAGGCAGCTCAGATTGCAGGATGCAGCCACGCAGTTTCTCTGGCGAGGAGCGAATGCCGTCGATGGAGCGCAGGATGTCTTCCGTCAGGTCATCCACATCGCGAGAGCAGCTGTTGGCGAGTTGTGCTTTGGCTTGTGCCCAGGCTCCTTCGT
>JASHOC010000293.1 GCA_030041305.1 Acidobacteriaceae bacterium | reverse complement strand
GGGATCGAGAATCGCTCGTTTGGGCATCAACCAGGGACTGAAGATGACGATTTTCCGTTTCAGTTTGGGCGACGTGATCACCGACGACCGCCCGACTTCACTGCCGGTGCCGGCAGTGGTGGGAATGGCGATGATCGGATCGTATGGTCCGGTCAGGCGGTCGACGCCGCCGGCCTGGGCTTCGAAATCGGCGAACGTTCCCTTCTGGCGGGCGACGACGACCGTTGCTTTGGCCACGTCCATCGCACTTCCCCCGCCAAGACCGATGACGCTATCGCAATCTGCGGTGCGATAGGCCTGTGCGGCCTGGACGACATCCTCCTCGATGGGGTTGGGGTGCACGCGGTCGAACACTTCATATTGAACCCCGCCGTCCTGGAGAGCGGACTCGACGGTCTTGAACGGGGGCGCGGCGCGGAGACCGGGGTCGGTGACCACCAAGGGCCGGCGCACGCCGTTTTCTTCAAGGCAAGCCGGGAGCAGGCGCGTCGCTCCCAGGCCAAAAATGATGCGGGTGGGGAAGGAAAATGTCGTGATTTTTTCGAACATCTCAGGCTCCTGCCTCGCGATGGTAGCACGACGGTGTAAATCCCATTGCGGCTGTGGAATCGAGAGGATGCATGGCGCGCTGAGGGCATCGAAGTCAGCATGGGGACAAGGAACAAGCGGGCAACCTCCATTCCAACAGCGGCGATTTTGTTCCGCGCGGTCTGGCCGCCGGTTTCGATGGTCGGGAAGCGATTGGACAGGCGATTAATCGCGGGTAATCCGGAGCACCTGCTGCGGCCCGGCGGCTGGATCGGGCCTCTGTTTCGAGACCCACCCGGGAGTTACATACTTGCGGCGCACTTCGAAGACATAGATGAGGGTGAGGGCCGCCAGAACCCCGGCGAGCGTTTTGGCGGCCAGTTGATTCGGCGGCATCATCAGCACGAAACAAATGAAGACGGTGTAGACGAGCGCGATGCCGTTCAATGCCGCGCCCCATTGGCCCAAAGTCCATTTCGCCAGCGCGGGCCAATCCGATCCGCGCCAACGCGATCGCAACCCCAGCGCCACGGGGATGACATAAGCCGAATACAACGCCACGGTGCTGAGCGAGGTAACAACGGGGACCGCACCCGTCCAGGCCATGGCTGCGAGGCTGGCGATCACGGTGGCCCAGATCGCCGCGACCGGAGTCCCATGCCTGGCGCTGACCTGCTGCATGACCCTGGCGAAGGGCGTTCCGTGATCGCGCGCCAGAGAGTAGATGGCGCGGGAAGCCGAGGTGACGGTGGAAAGGCCGCAGAACCACATCGCCATGGAGGCGATGGCGGCCAAAGCGTTGCCAAAACGATAGCCGAGGCCGGTCTGGAGAATTGCGATGGCGGCGGGGACCGGGTTTCCCTGCGCGTCGTGCGCCGCCAGCACCGCCGGAATCGAGCGGATGGCCAACGTGATGGCAAGCAACAGCAGGTATCCCACGACGCCGGAGACGCCGACCGCAATCACCATGCCCCAGGGGGCGACGCGGCGGGGATTGTGCGTCTCCTCTGCCATGTGAGCCGACCCATCGAACCCGGTGTACGTCCAATGCGCCTGGAGCAATCCCAGGAGAAACGCCCAAGCGTAGGGGTGCCCGCTGGAATGGCCGACGCTGGCCAGGAAGGAGACCGGCCGATGCGGCGCGAACCAGAAGAGCATCCCCGCGATGGCAAACACGCCGATGACATGGATGACCACGCTGGTGTTGTTGAGCAACGCCACCAGCCGTACGCCGAAATGGTTGATCAGACCGTGCACGACCAGGGTGAACGCGAACATCTCAAACACGTGGGTAAACGATGGGGAGATGTCCAAAAATGGCAGTACGAACTGCGCGGCGCTGAAGTTGACGCCGGCCAAGGCCGCGACCAGGCCAACGATGTTCAAGGAGGCGACAAACCATCCCGCCGCGCGTCCGCCGAGGGCCGCGGCCCAATGGTACATGGCGCCCGACGTCGGATAGGCCGAGCACAACTCCGCCATGCTCGCAGCCAGCAACAGCGTGAACACGGTCGCGAGCGGCCATCCGAGCGACATCTCGAGTGGGCCGCCCATCTTCAGACCATATCCGTAAAGCGTCACCGCGCCGGTCAAAATCGAAATGATCGAAAAGGAAATGGCGAAATTCGAAAATCCCCCCATGTTGCGGAAGAGTTCCTGCGCGTAACCGAAGCGCCTCAGGTCTTGCTCGTCGCGCGATGGAGATGGGTTCGACATGGGGGAACGGGAGCTCGGCGCACGGCTCTTGATGCGGTTATTGACATGACGAGTTGGCCGGTTAAGCCTGGACGAACTTACCTGCATAATGGGAGGCCGGCCGCTCGGGCGATCTCGTGGAGTGTCGAGATGCGGCGCTCATGAACAGGCGCACCCTTTCTCCTCCGCTTCGCGTCTTCTGATCGCTGCTCCGGCGGGATCGGTTAAGATGTCGAGCCATTTTGGATCGGGCGCGGCCTCGGCCTCGTAATTGTCGTGCCAGTTCCACCATTTGTAGGGCTGCGTCTGCGGGTAACCTTGGGGCGAGTCCTCCCACGTTTCCTGACGGCCAAGGGGTGTCAGGTCGAGATAGCTCCAGGTCGTGCCCATCGCTTCGTCGCCGCGGCTGTTGATGAAATAGGTGCGGAACACTCGATCGCCATCGCGAATGAACACATTGTGGCCGTGCCATTCATTCACGCCGAAGTCCGCGTCGAAGCTGTCGGTGATGGTGTACCAGGGCATTTCCCAGCCCATGCGGGCCTTCAGGCGAGCGATGTCGGCCTGGGGCGCACGCGAGGCCCAGGCGAGGGTGGTGTCGCGGGCGTTGAGATGAGACAGGTGGGAGACCTGATCGGCGCCCAGAGAGCAGCCGCGGCAGGCGTGGTCAGGCCAGCCAAATACCCCGGGCTCAAAAAAAGCGCGATAGACGATCAACTGCCGGCGTCCTTCGAACAGGTCGAGGAGGCTCACCGTGCCTTGTGGACCGTCGAAGCGGTATTGCTTCTCAACCGCCATCCATGGCATCCGCCGGCGTTCGGCGGCCAGCGCGTCACGGGAGCGGGTCAGGGCTTTCTCTTTCGCCAAGAGTTGCTGGCGCGCAGCCTCCCACTCCTCCTGCGAGGCGATCGGGGGTGTGTTCTTGGGAAGTTCTACGGTGCGGGTTGCTGTCGTGGTCGTCATGGTCGTTTCTCCCTTCCTTCGTATGTTTTAGTGTGACCGGGCGCCGGTGGTCATGTACAGATACTGATGCAGGTTCCGAGGGAACGAGGAGTGAGAAATGCGACGGGATTGGGATAGCAGCGCGTCGGCGCGCCGCGTTCTACCATGGAAGACGAGCTGACAAGGCAACGAAAAGGGAATCTGCTTCCGACATTTACCAGATCAAGGTTACTTTGCTCGGCGCCAAACCGCCAATCTGGCGCCGCCTCCTGGTCCCCGCGAATCTGACATTGGCGCAACTGCACAACGTGTTGCAAATTGCGATGGGATGGCAGGATGGGCACATGCATGAATTCCGGGTGGGCCAGCGGCGGTTCGGCCAGCCCGAACCTCACGATCCCTTCCTGAGAATGCCGCGCACAGAAAGCGAACGTACGGCGCGTCTCTCGGCTGTCCTCAGAAAAACCGGCGCAAAGATGATCTATACCTACGATTTCGGCGATAGTTGGGAACACGGCATCGCGTTGGAGAAGCAGCTCCCTACGGACCCGAACATCCGATATCCCGTCTGCACGGGGGCAAGCTCGCCTGTCCACCCGAAGACTGTGGCGGTATCCCTGGGTTTTATGACCTTCTCGATGCCCTCGCCGACCCCAACCATGAACGGCATGAGGAACTAACCGACTGGATCGGCGACGACTTCGATCCTGAAGCCTTCTCCGTTGACCTCGTCAATCGGAAGCTCGCACCCAAACGATCAAACCGGCCCTGAACATCCCGACCACCCTCATTTGAGCAGCCAGCGCGTCTTGTGGATCGGAGCCCAGACTCTCCACACGCTTCCGCCGTCACGCGTCCGGCCCGGGCGCCCCAGGACCAAATCACCTCTGCAATGGCGCTTCGAACGCTTATGCCACAAAAGACGCATTGGGCGGTAACCAATCCCACGTTATACCGGATGCGTACGCTCCTGCACGGGGGTTCCCCGGCTTTTCTCATTTGGTTCGGAATGGTCGGAGGTTGGAATGATGATGCATCGGCCGGCGCAAGTGGCTGAGGGGGGCGGCATGACGCGCCGGGCCAGGGTCCTGGTGTGCGCGGTGGCAGCGGGCGCCGCGGCCAGTCTCTATGTGGTCCACGCGCAGCCGGGGCGGCGATGGCTGGAGCTGGCCGCCTATCTCGTCTTCATTCTGGTCAGTTCGAACATGAAGGTTCCGATGCCGAAGCGCAACGGGACCATGTCGGTAAATTTCCCGTTCATTCTGCTGGGCATCGTGCAACTGGCGCCCGGCCAGGCCGTGCTGCTGGCGGTAGCCAGCGTCATTGTGCAGTGCCGCGTGAAGGTGGTGAAGGCCTTTACGCTAGTGCAGATCCTCTTCAACATCGCCAACGTGACAACGGCGACCACGCTGGCGTGTTACACCTATGCGGCTTCGCTGGGCCTGGTGGATGGCGAGGTGGCGCCGGCGCTGACCATCGCCGTCACCGTCTATTTCCTTGCGAACACACTTCCGTTGGCGTTGGTGCTGGGTTGGGAGGCGGGAGCCTCGCCGCTGCAGCAGTGGCTGGACGAGTTCCCGTGGTATTTCCCGTTTTACCTGGTGGGCGCCGTGCTGGCCGCGCTGGCGAACTTCATCGGCGACCACTACGGCTGGC
>JASHOC010000292.1 GCA_030041305.1 Acidobacteriaceae bacterium | reverse complement strand
TTCGCATCCAGTTCGACGCCGAGCCAATCGCGTTGAAGCATCTTCGCCGCCAGCAGCGATGAGCCGGAGCCGCCGAACGGATCGAGCACGAGGTCGCCGCGCTTCGAGAAGGTTTCGATCAGCGGAAGAAGAACCGAAAGCGGCTTCTGCGTCGGATGCAGCTTGTTGCCGCTGTAGGTCCAGTCGATGACGTCGCCGATGGTCGATTGCGGAGCCTGCGGATTTCCCTTCGCCAACAGGTAGGCGCCTTCGTGCTGATAGCGCACGTACCTTTCAGCCGACGTGTAACGCTTGGGAAAGACGAAATGACCGGCGATGCGAAAACCGGCCTCGCGCCACGCCTGCATGAAGCGATCGACGTGGGGCCAGCCGTAAAAGCTGACCGCGAAGCTGTCGCGGCGAAGAACGCGGAACATCTCCCGGAACGCGGGCTTCAGCCATGCGTCGTTGTCGTCGTTCGGGACGCTGCGCCCGTCGCGCGAAATGTAGCGCGCCAGATACGGCGGATCGGTCAGGATGAAATCGACGCCGTTCGCCGGAAGCTGCGGGAGAACGCCGAGGCAGTCGCCCTGGATGATTGTGTTGCGGAATGCCGAAACGGTGTTTGTCATGATGTGCCTCTCTTTCGTTGTTGCCGCCCTGTCGGCGGGGATGAGAGAGGCGCGAAGTCGCCGCAAACGAGCGCGGCAGTCATAGCTTTTTGGGGTGACTGCGGAACGCCGCGTTCCGTGCAAGCGGAGGAGGGGAGCCAAAAAGCGTCATTGACGGCAAGCGGCGGCGGCCAGAGTGCCGGTTCCCCGTCCGCGTTCGGGCGGCAGGAAGAGAAAACATTTGACCTGTTGAGGCTTCTGCGGCCGGAATTGTGGCGTGCGGACGTGTTAGCAGAGCCAGCTTATGCTGATATAGTCCTCGACAGACACGCCTAAACATCGCTTTGCATTCTATGGGTACGCTGTAATGACAGGAATAGGGGAAGGAGCGGCTTCGGCGGCGAAAGGCCTGGAAGTTATCAAAGACCTTCCGCTCTGGGTGCTGGCTGGGTTGACGATTGCGGCGTTAATGCTGCTCTTCGCGCCTGGAATTGCGCCTGTCGTTCCGGCCGCGTGGAGGCCTTGGCTCATTGCGGCGGCGGTGCTTTTTGGCGCACTGGCGATCACGCGCGCGGCGGCGCTTTTGATCGAGCAAGTACCGAAATGGCGGTCCGCAAGAGCGAAGCGCCGCAAATTTCATATCACCGCGAACGAGCAGCAGAGCTTTTGGCACTCTCCCAAACAGCCGGACGGTTCCATCATGACGCAAGTCGCGGCAAGGCTCCTTGTGAAGAATCTGACCGACGAGCCGCTAACGTTGGTCGGCGTGCGCCTTCTGAAACCGCGCATCCGGGGCGAGATTGCGAGCAGCGACGTTTCGGTGCGGGCCGTCGACCGGAATATTTACGGAGATGCATTCAGTTCGGGACACGGCATTCCTCCGAGGATGGCGTTGCCGGCAAGCGCGCATTTGATGATTCGCGGTGTGTCGTGGCGCGAACCGAAGAAGGAGATTCGGGTTACGATCGCGATCAGGGATGACGAGGGGTGGGAAGAGCGCGTGAAGATGACCATGCGCGTCATGCCGAAACCCCAGGCTGTTGCGTCTCTCCCGGCGCTGGAAGTGGTTTCTTCGCTTTCCGACCCCGTCGAAAGAGAGGTTGTGGCGGTTCTCCAGGCCGAAATCACGCGCTACGACAAATCTGGCCGCAGCGGGGGAGGACTCGGCAGCGTACATCTGATGGTGGCCGGACGTGAAATGCCGAGTTTCGGGGGCGACAGCTGGCAGCCGAATTCGCCGAAGAACCAGAGCCTTTACGTAAAACCGGAAGATGTCGAGCTCAGGTCGGACAATCTCGAATCGCTGATGGCTTACCGTGCGCGATTGTCGGAGGAAGAGACAAAGCGCTTCGAAGCGGCGCTTCTGGATCGTATTGATGCGGATCGAGGGTATCTGCGCGTGACTTACTTCAGCGTGTGCGCGCTGTGGAAGGCAGGAAAGCTGCCGGAGGCGTTAACCCGTGCGAAGGCAAAGCTGCCACAAGGAGAGATGAAGGCGTTCGGACTGAGCAACACGCTCATGATGTTGAACGGGCTTCTGCGCTACCGTTATCCCGATTTCCCCAACGAAATGCTCGACGAGATTGAGAGATTCCTGAACGGCATGCAGGAACATTCCTTCCAGGTTCCTGAGAAAATAGCGGCCATCCGGGCCATGCGATTGCGCCTAGTGTGAGATCGCAGCGGCAGCCTCGCGATTGAAGCTGCCGCCACGGCCTTGGGTCAGGCATCGACTGTCATGCGCGTTTCCGCCGGAGCGCGGAGCAAGGGAGGCAGCCATCCCGCGCCGCGAGCCTCGCGTTCGGCAATGGTAGCGAGCTCCGACTTCTTCATGCCGCTCCAGGCGGGCGCCGCGTTGCCCTTGATCTCGCGCAGCGCTTCGATGATCGCGGCCTTGCTGATGCCGCCGAAATAGTTCTCCGCTGTCGGCGTGAACCATGCGGCCATGTCGAGCTTGAGGGTTGCGGCGAGTTCGTCGGCGTTCGTCAGGCGATCGCAGTCGGCGCGGTCATGCTTGAGCTTGACGGCGTTCACCGTCTGCGCCACGCAGAAGGCGAGCAAGCCGCGCAGCGTGTCCGCGTCCTGCTTGAGGCACCAGCCGAAGAGTTCTTCCGGCTCGCCGGGGACGCGTTTGCTCCAATGCTCGCGGGCCTTGTCGATGAAGGCGGCTGCGAGTGAGCCCTCGACATGACGGAACGAAGCCGGTTTCGCGATGATCTGCAAAGCGCTTTCGTCGCCGCTGTTGTAGAAGACCTGCAAGGCCAGCACATGCACGGTGATGGCGAGAGCCGCGGACGGATGTTCGAGCAGGGCTGCGGAGAGCGCCGCCGAGCGATGCGCCGTGAGGCTCTCGGTCAATGCCGCCGAGTGGATGTCGCGCGGCGCGGCTGCTTCTGTGCCGTCACCGGATGCGGCTTTGCCGCCACGCGGCTTCGGCGGAACGTCTTCCGGCCGGACATAGCCGCAATGGAGTGCGGCTTTGCCGTCGTTTCCGAGCGTGACCACGGCTCCGGCGATGGCCAAAGTTTCGGGCGTGTAGACGCTGTCGCGGTCGTTCAACTCGTCGACGCGCTCGTTAATCGCGTCGAGCCGTGCCTCCTGGTCGGCATCGAGATCCTCGATTGCGGCAAGGACCTCGGCTTCGGCAAGAAGGCGGTCCATCTCCGCCTGCTCGTCGGCGGAAAGTGGGACGAGTTCGGGAAAGCGGCGTCCGCACTCCGCGTAGTCGTCGCGGTTGAAGGCAGGACGAATATCGACCCATTTCCAGCCTTCCTTCCGGACTGCGCTCGCGGCTTTTTCAAGCTTCTTGGCGACAAGCGATTCGAGCAGCGGCACGTCATCGATGAAGACGCCGTCCTCGCCGTCGCTGAAGAGGTCGCGGCGCACCGTGCCGCCGGCTTTCTCGTAAGCCTTGAGCGTCACGAATTTCACGCGCCGGTCGGAGGCGGTGATTTCGTGCTCGGTGAGCATGTCGCGGATGACGGACGGGTCGTC
>JASHOC010000291.1 GCA_030041305.1 Acidobacteriaceae bacterium | reverse complement strand
GGCGCAGGAGCAAGACACAAGATGGCCGAAAGCTCCGCCGGTATCGTCGGCGCTGGAAGGTGGAACGTCTGTTCGCCTGGATGCACAACTTCCGCCGCCTCGTCACGCGATGGGAATACCACATCCAGAATTTCCTTGGCTTCGTCCACCTTGCCTGCCTCCACATGCTGCTCAGACATTTATGAGACCGCTTCTAGTCACGGTCAATATCTATCGTCCACGTCTGATCTGAGTCCCACACTCATAGAGTAACCAAGAGAGATTCGAGCCGTATGTCGATAGGACCTTTGCCATTCATGACTGGCGATCATGAGCTTGGCCCCGATGAGCGAGGAACCGTCGAAGATCAGCATCGCCGACCTCACGTTCGGAGGTTCCACTACACTACTTCACGCGATAGCTATACAGCATCGCATCTCCCAAATCCTGGTGAACCCCCAAATCCTCCATCCCTTTTTTCGCGCTCGCCGGCAATCCCTTACCGACCTCAAATACTATCGGCTCACCATTCCACTCTCCCACCAACGTTTCTGAAACGAAGCGGCATACCGGCGTTGCCTTCGGCGCCCAAACAAAAATCACATCCCCCGCATGCCAGTCCGTGCTCGCGCCGCCGCGTGACACCGGCAACAGATCGTGGACCTGCAGATTGACTCGAAGCTGCACCGCTCCGCCATGACTCACAATCCGATATTCCACCGTGTTTGCATCGCGGATGGTCAAATCTGTCCGGTCGAGCGCATCGCAACCGCGTTGTTGTTGCGCGGCCTCTTCGCATTCCTGTTTTGGTGCACCGAACGCCTCAATCGTGTACTGCTGCGGCGCCGTCAGGTTCCCTGTCGTCTCGGCTGGTGCAAGCTTGGTTCCGCCTCTCACGTTAATCGTCGGCGGCGGATTCAGCCAGTGCGTCGTTGCCGTGGGCTCCAGCGTAGTGACCACCAGCGAATAGCTGCCCACCTTCGCCGGCTCCGGCTTCGGATCCGTCCCATTCGCGCCCGCTGGGCCCTGCTGTCCCAGCATGGCTTCTATGCCCGGCACTGCTCCAGACATCACGATTACCAGCGCTGCGATGAACCCACGCCCGCCCATGCCGCACGTTTCTCTCAGGCGGAATCATACAGCGCAACTTCGCGCTTTCCCTGGGAGCACGCCTGATTTCCATTTATGTTTCCCGAACCAGGAATAGCCTTCCCATTGCGGCTCTCGGAAGGAACGGGTAAGGACGCAAGCGCTTCAACGAAACTCTGCATTTCCTGCACAACAATCGCGATTTCACTGTCACTCTCTCCGAGAAGACGGATTCGCCGCGCTTCGTAGCATGGAGAGGCTACGTGGCGCGAAGGCCAAGCGGCGAAATTATCCCAAAATGTGCCGAAGGGCCGTGCGCGAATCGCAGTCCTTAACACATAGCGCGCAAAGGTACCCTTCAGTTTGAAATGCGTAAACAGTCTTGTGCTGCACACAGGTCGCCGCTCCGGATGCTGCGGCCGGGGCGGGAGCTGTTTCAGCGTTATTGTCCATCGTTCACGATGCATCATCGCCCGAATGCCCACGCTATCATCAGCGGGAACTCTTCTCGCCAAAATGCGCCGCCGTGCGACCCGGCTCGCTCAATCATGACAACATCCGCACCTGCATCGCGCAGCGCGTCGGCCCACCTCTTTGCGTTGTCGAGAAAGAACGGCTCCTGTGTGCCAGCGACGAGGTAGGTGCGCGGAAGCAGGCTCGGCATCACGCCAGGCGGCTTGTAACCGCCGCCAGGCGAGGCGCAGAAGACCGCACCGTAGACTTGTGGATGCCGAAGCCCAATGGCGAGAGCCAGCTCGCCACCCGCCGAGACGCCGAACACTGCGGTACGTTCAGCGGGCAGCGTCACGCCAAACCGCGACTCCGTCCATCGTCGAACGTCCTCGATGAAGAACTTCTCGTGCGCCGCGAACCGTTCCGGCTCAAAGTCCGGTGAGTACTCATGGATTCGCGGCATCTCATCGGTCAGTCCATGCACGCCGACGATCATTGTGGACGGCACGTCGGCCTTCTCTAGCAGCCGGCCCCACTTCGAGATTCGCTGACCGTCACCGGCGAAGACGATTGCTTCGGGCGGGTCAGGTGGAAGATGCACTGTGACCTGTCGTCCACCGCCGTACTTGAACATCTCGGTGACAAACTCTCCCGAGACTTCGCCGGTGGACCTGGCGGGCGCTCCGTCGGACTCAGTTAGCTTGCGGTTGACATGATTGCGTGCTTGGTTCTCCGTGGCCATGCCTCCATTTATAGAACTATGGTCGCCCGGTTACGGGATTTCGGTTGTAGACGGGCGCATCCTCCACCCGCTCATCGAAAAGGAATCCGGAGCTTCGAGCGTGTCCCCTGCTGTGCCCGGAACGTCATCCTTGGATGCTCCAGTCCTGCGGAAGGCGATTTGGCGGCCATGCCCTCCAGGCGGGTTGTGCCACTTTGCCGTGGCGTGAGTGGCCGAACATCGTGAATGTCGCGAGCGCCCAAATGACCGGCAAGTGGGACCCTTGCCCGACCTTCGCCGTTGATCGAAGAGTAACCGTAGCCGACAACACTCCCGTGCACGTGCCGAAGAACGCGTTGGGCAGCGGCCCAGTTTGAAATTAAAAATCCGACTATGTGAAAATGGTGGTCATGAGAAGGTGGCTGGTAGATGGTTTCGCAAGTACAGCTGGCGTAATTCTATGCGCCATATTCAGCCGCATTCACCATCCTCTTGGCCTGCTGGACTGGCCTTCTTTCGCGGGAATAGCTACTGGCACTATGACAGTGTTCTTGATCATAAAACTATGGAATCGGTTCCCGTTGCGGAACTCCGGCAAAAAATCAAACTGAGCTATCCGCCACCCGCGTGGCCTCTGCTTTTCGGCAAAATATAAGTTTCACCACAGCCCTCGTGCACTTGGTCTGAGCGGCACGGATGCGGCCGTTGCTCCCTTGCTTCAGATCCCGAGCCAACCCGGAAAAATGCATGAGATGGAATCACCGCGAGAGGTTGCGGAAGAGTCGCTGCAATCTCTCGCGCATAGTTTGCGCGCCAGCAATCGTTAGGCAGGGCAAGGCCAGCATGTCATGTGAGCTGCGGGCGGTTACCCGGCATGCCGGACCTTTGCCAGTTCTTCGCCTGTTCGGTGCCAGCCAAACTTCCGTGTCGCCGACGACCCGGCCATGACCCTGCCGAATGAGAATTTGCGGGATTACTTCGAACTCATTCGAGGTAAGTAATAAATGCGAACCGAGACGCGATGAATCGATGATATGCATTTGTTGTCGAGACTCTTCGGGAGTCTTGCGGGGGAGCGAAGCGCCTCATCCTGCATCCTCTCGAAATGTCCGAAAAGCGACTCCGTGTCATGAGTCGCGATTGATTTCTCTGTACACATCAGCTTGGTGATCGTCGTTACGGAGTCCATTTTTCGACCTCTCGGATTCTGGTCTTTTCTTGCCCGAACCAGAAGGCGCGCAGTGATCGAAGTGTATGTGGATCGCGCACGACCGGGAATAACACTTCGGCTTCGGGGAGTTCCCCTTTAGGATCAGCTTCTCCGGAGTCCGCCCCCCTGGTCCGCATCGGCCCTGTGGAACATCCCGACTCCTACTCATCATGGAACCGCCGTTGCGCAGCAGCGCAGCGCCGCATCAGATCGCGGGATGACCTGGGTTAAGGGCCTGGCGCGGCACTGGAGCGGATGCGCGCTCCGGACGATGAAAGAGATGAAGGATGCCGCTCATTGATCGCGGCGCAAATCCGGGCGAAGGTTCTTGAAAGGTCACACTTGCCGACTTTGCAGGAGTCATCTGCGCATTGCGATTCCAATTGCTCGGTGCCGCCAGCAGCCCTTTGAGCAATGCTGCGTGAAAGGCGGCTGGGTTCTGAATCTGCGGCGCATGGCCCAGATCAAGAAACTCGACAAGCCGGGCTCCAGGGATTCTTGCCGCCGCTTGCCTGGCCAGCTCTGGATAATGCCCTAAAAGCAATTGCACCGAGCGCGGCGCCAGGTCTTTGCCGAATGCGGTATTGTCCTTGTCTCCGATGAGAAGCAGAGTGGGCACGCCGATGTGTTCAAACTCGTAATACACCGGCTGGGTGTAGATCATGTCATCGAGAAGCGCCGAGTTCCACGCGACAAGATTTCTGCCCGAACCGCGATACATGCCTGCGAGCATTTGAACCCATGGCTCGTAGGAGTCGCTCCAGGTTCCGGCATAGTAGGTGTTTCGTTCATATTGGCGGATCTTATCGGCGCTGGTCTGCAACTCGCGCGCGTACCATTGATCGACAGAGATAGAAGGCACGCCTTTGGCTTTCCAGTCCTCGAGCCCGATGGGATTGACAAGAACAAGCTGGTTGACCGAGGCGGGATACATGAGCGCATAACGAACGGCGATCATGCCACCGGTCGAGTGCCCCACCAGAGTTGCCTTGTTGATGTGAAGGGACTCCAGGAGAGCACGCGTGTTTCGCGCGAGCTGTTCGAAAGTGTACTGATATAGCTGCGGCTTGGTCGACTTGCAAAACCCGATCTGATCCACCGCGATGACGCGATAGCCAGCGTCACGAAGAACATCGATGGAGGCTTTCCATGTCGCGGAACAAAAGTTCTTGCCGTGCATCAAGACAATGACCTGGCCGTTGAACGAATTCGGTTTCACGTCAATGTAGGCCATGTGCATGATCTGTCTCTGGGAAGAGAACTCGAATTGATGCACGGGGTAGGGATAATCATACCCTTCGAGCTCCGGCCCG
This sequence comes from Acidobacteriaceae bacterium, assembly GCA_030041305.1. Classification (GTDB taxonomy): domain Bacteria; phylum Acidobacteriota; class Terriglobia; order Terriglobales; family Acidobacteriaceae; genus Telmatobacter. Next base: position 1,957 of record JASHOC010000291.1, on the reverse strand, counting down.
TACGCGGGCTCGTGGGCAGGAATGGTGACGACATTCTGTGCAGTCGCCGGGTGCAGAACAGCGAGTGTCAGGAACAGAATCACTACAGTGAAAAATCGAGGCATAGCATGATCTCTCAAAAGAGTTTTTTGAGTGCCAGATTCCATCTCCAAGAACCGCTCGTCCGCGAAACCGACGGAGGCCATATTTGCTGCGCTTTCATCCCTGCCGCGCCACTCCCGCAGGTCAGCGAATCTCGAACATATCGCCAATCTTGAGCTGGTGATAGCGCTTTTGCAGGTCCTGCGAGAGGTACATTTTCAGCTCTTGGGGGTAACCGCGAGTCCAGAACGAGATATCGTCCCGCACTGGTAGGTGCCGAAGTGCTGAGGAAAAATGTAGGACGGCTGCAAGCGGTTGATAAGAATCATCGAGCGGTCGGTATACATGTTGTGGATGGTGGGCGAAACGAACAGGACATCGATGTTCTTCAGGTTCAGGTGCTCTTCGGTGAGCACCGAATCGCCGGGCTCGAGAATCCGCTTGCCCCCGATATTGAACACATACCCGCAGTTGTGCGCGATACTGTCGACAAAGTCCGGTTCGCGCGTGAGCACGGTGAAATCCTGATTGCCGTGAATGGCATGGATCGGCTCCACGTGAATACCCTTGACGTCAAAGGGATGCAAGGGCTCGGGAACGATAATCCGCTCCTTCGGAATATTGAGCGAGGTGACCTGCTTGAGACAACTCTGTGGCAGCACAAACGTGGTCCGGCTTGCCTGCGCAAGCCCCTGGATGGTGGGCACATTGCAATGATCGCCGTGCTGGTGGGTCACAAACTCGACGTCCAGTTGACCAGCCAACTGCTGCGGCGTTAACGGGGGCGGATGGATCTTGGGATAGGATTTGCTATTGGCCTCGAGGTCGAGGTCGGTGGCAATCAGCAGGTCCCCCGACTTGATCAGCCAGCCTGAATTGCCCATCCACCAGACGGCCATCCCCTGATGGTGGCCCTGAATCTCTTTCAGAATCACTTCGCTCGATCGATTCTCTTGCGCCCAAATGGGCACACAAGCGACGGCAATCAACAGGACTGGCAACAGCGCCTTCGACACTGATCCCATTCTTCTCCTTTGACCTGGCTCGCATCGGCGCCGGCCTCTTTTCTATTCTGCACGAAATGGCCGCCGCGAATCGGCTTCAGAACAAAAACTCCACAGCCAACTGGATGTACGGCCGATGGTTGCCAACCGCATTGGCCTTGATGATGCTTCCTAAGGTCGAGCTGTTCACGTTGTCGCCAAACTGAGTCGTGGGAACGCATTTTTGCGAATGCGTGGAAGGCTCAAGACAAGTGCAGTTCCTTCCCCTTTGCATCGCTCAGGGCCGGGATGACCATTCCAGATATTTTGAAATCTCGGACGAAGGTTCGATCGCGGCTTCGCCGCGAATCTAACTTCTAAAAACCAAAATCACGGCATCGGCCCGACTGAAGCGGCGCCGTTTTACAAACCGATCGGCGGGAGAGAACCGCCGGTTGACCTTCAGATGCTGATCGACAGACGGCTCGGTCCTTGAGTCGGCTTTGGTGGAGTTCGGCGAGGTGGTTTGGGGGAAGAAGTGCGCTGCGGGTGCGATGAAATGGCTGCAATTGTTACTGAAATGGGTGCGATTGGAGGGAAACAGGGCGTTTTTTGCCGAAAATAGACGCCATTTTGGGCCGGCGGCGCGGCGAGTTTTGGTCTCGCGGTGATCTGGGTCACGCTGAGGGAAGAGTTGGCAGGGCAAACGCATCTTAATTCTCCACCCCGAGGAGGTGGAGCAGGTAGCTGTGGTCCCAGGCGGCCTGTAGGCGCTTGCCATGGATGCCGAGTTTGCAGGTTCGATCTTGCTTGAGCAAGTTGAGGGCGATGCGGTTGAGCAGGGAGAAGTTTTGCGCCGCATGGCCGACGCGTTTGCGGCTGTGGTCCTCGTT